>MGUQ01000053.1 GCA_001799975.1 Elusimicrobia bacterium RIFCSPLOWO2_01_FULL_54_10
GAGCCGCCCCGTTCCAAGGACATGTTGACCATCCGGAAAAGCTCCTCCCCGAAAAAACTTCCCGCAATGCCGCTGCCGACTTGGTCGTTGATGGAGGGCGGTCCTCTCTCACCGGCTGTTTCCCAGACATAGCTTCCCACGGACGTATAGATAAAAGATTCCCAAAATGTGAGGCCTGCGGACCGCGCCAGCCCAAAGTAAATCGTTCCCTGATAAGGGTGCAAGGCCTGGTTGGTGCGGAAGTCGTCCGCGTCAATTTGCCAGGGGCCGTTGCGGATGTGGTTCCAGGCGGTGTCGGGGGTGGTTCCATAAACTTCGTTGCCATAGATCACCCGGTTGGACATATTGAGGAGCAAAATAAATATGGGGATCTCGACGGCCGGGATGAGATAACTCTTGCCGGTTCTGGCTTCCCAGTTCAGGACGCGCTTGGGCGAGCCTTTCCATTTTTCGGCGGGAGTGGCCATCGCTTCGGGGTAATTGGGGTCTCCGGGCGCGGTTGTAGAGCTTGCGCGGGGGTCATCATCGGCAAAGGCAGCACCCGATGAAATCAAAAAAAGTGCAAGGATGCCGGCCCATCTGGCCATGCAAGCGCCTTACACTTTCACTGAGCGGTTAAAAAACCTGAACCCGAAGTATCCGGCCGCCAGTGCAAACGCTGAGCAGATCAGAGCGGTCCACAATGCCGCCAGTGAAAACCTAGATTGCTCCAAAAAGAAGAAGAACGAACTCAACAGCAAAAGGCCGAGTGCACAGAACCCTATCGCAAAACTAAGCAACGTGAAGCCCACGCCCGCGACGGTGTGCCTCAGGTTCCATAACACCCGGGCCTTTCTTTTATCTTCATAGTAGGTCCATAGATGGCTCGCGGCCCATACCATCCAATGCATGACGCTTTTAGTCCTTTTTCTTGAGCAGCCAGCCGGCCAAAAATCCGGCGGTGAGCGCGAGGCCTGCGAACTGCCAGGGCTTTTCCTTGGCGTAGCTGTTGACGCTGCGTCCGGCTTTGCGCGCGCTTTCCATGGCGGACTGCACTTGCGCCTCAATCTTGTGGTTGAGGTTGTTCAGCGTTACTTCCGAGTTGGCTTTATTCATTGGTTTTTCTCCTTTTACTGCTGATGCCGGGCGTCGGCTTGAGTTCCAATCAACGCTCCGGACACGACGATTTCGATGCGCCTGTTTTTCTGGCGGCCTTCAGGCCCGTCGTTTGAAGCGATGGGCTTGGTTTTGCCGAATCCACGGGACACGATGGAATCGGGCGGAACTCCCTGACTCACGAGGTAGTCCCTGGCGGCTTGAGCTCTTTTTTCAGACAAGGTTTGGTTGTAGGAATCGCTGCCCACGGCGTCGGTGTGGCCTTCAACTTCCAGCTTTAAGCTGGGATAAGCTGAAACGACGCCTGCGACTTTGGCCAATTTTTCGCGGGCCACCGGGCGCAGGTCGGTTTTCCCGGATTGAAAAAGCACGTCGGACATGTTCACAATCAGCCCTCGGGCCGTGTCTTGTGTTTGAAGAATCAGGTTCAACTGCTTTGAGAGCTGGGCGCGCAATTCTTTCGCCTGATGGGCGTTGGCGGCGGCGTTCTCTTGGGCATCTTTTGCTTGCTCCTGTGCCAGTTTCGCTTCAGACAGAGCGGCGCTTGTTTGCATGCGAGCGTCCGCGCTCTCTCTGTCAGCGAGTTCCTTAGCCATTTCCGCCGTGAGCCGGGCGTTATCAGCTTTTTCCTTATTCAAGGCCGCCGCTGCAGCTTCGGCTTTGGCGCTGGCAATTTCTTCTTGAGACAGCTGGCGCTCTACGGCCAGGCCTTCTTGCACTCCTTTATTCACCGCAATCAACCGGGAATCTTCAGCTGCATGAACGGCTTCGCGGGCCGTCAGGATTCTGTTTTTTTTGCTTAACTTTTTGTTCTCAGAGCGGTCCAGAAGAATTTGGGCATTGCTGAAACCCTCCGGCGCATAGACATTCGCCCCCGACGCTTTGGCAATGCGCACGGCGTTTCTGGCCTGGTAAACCATCAGAGGGGTCTTTTTATCCAGGGTCAAGGTTTCATCGGACGCGCCCATGTTCAGGGTGTATTCTCCCCTTGGAAGCAGTTCATACTTGGCGTCAATCGCTTCAATTTTAGCCGTGCTGCCCTTGCGGATCGCGTTTTCAGCCACCACCACATTGCTGGGCTGGGAAGCCGCAAAGTAGGGCTCCGCTGTAACAATAAGGCTCATCGACTGAAACGGCGCGGCTGCGCTGAGATTGCTTTTCCCGTTTTTGACAGTCAGTTCGCCCAAGTTGGTGGCCCGCCCTTCGGGGGTGACGGCCCATAAAACATAGGTCAAATACTCCTTGCCAAACTTGGATGCGGGGCTCAAGTTTTGAAATTTCGCCTTGATCGTGGTCGTCCCCAATTTGTTCCTGATTTCCGCGGAGCCTTTGGCTTCCGGGAGAAGAACTGTTCCCTTGAAATCAATCATGGCAAACCCTTTCAGATTCCTGTAATTGATCGCTTTGGCCGGAACTTGAACAGCCGTGACCTGATAATTGGATGCTGCGGCCTGCGCTTGCGTTTGACTCAGGGTTGGACACGCCATGGATGCGCTCAGAAGAAAGGCTATCGTTAACTGTTTCATGTAAATCACCTCCGGGTAAATGTTTTGCTTATGCTTTTTTCTCATGCTTATAATGGAACTGATCTCAGTGCGCTCACTCATCTGCGGTAGATGATTTCATCATCAACCAATTCAATTTCCTTGGACAACCCCAACAACCCGGATTCAATGCGGCGCAAGCCTTTGGAATCTGATTTGTGGATATTGTGCTTGACTCTCTCCCTTGCTTTTTTTATGTGTCTTTTTGCCCCTGTCCGCTTATAGCTTTTCATAAATCATTCACTCCTCTTCAATCGTATTCCCCTGTGCGTTGCTTTTAACAGCGCCCTACTCATTCAAATTATGAAATTGAGCCAATCATAGCCATTGAGGAAATGTAAATTTATTGTGGCCAAATGTGGAAGACGCGGCAGCCTCGCATCACAATTTAGACATAAAAAATTAACCCCGTCACAATGGTCAATTTGGAGTGTCGGAGTACAATAGGGTCTATGGCGCAAGCGATAAAAAAAATCAGAGTGCTTTTAGTGGATGACCATCCGGTCGTAAGGGTGGGGATCAAAGCTTCCCTCGAGGTGTACCCCGGCATTAAAATTGTGGGGGAAGCTTCCGACGGCCGTGAAGCGGTCCGCAAAGCGAAACAGCTTTCCCCGGACGTCATCCTGATGGACATCCACATGCCCAAAATGTCCGGCCTTGAAGCCACCAAGATTATCCACAAAATGGCTCCAAAATCAAAAATTCTGGTTCATACCATGTATGACAACCATTCCTATGTCATGGAAAGCATTCGGGCGGGAGCCCAGGGTTATATTCTTAAAAATTCGCCCCCGAACGAACTGCACAGGGCCATTGAATCCGTCACTCAGGGCAATTCCTTCTTCAGCTCTTCTGTGACGCAAAATGTCCTGGAAGAATACGCCGGCAATTCGAAAACTTCCGGCGGGCGAAGAGCGACTGACATTTCTCCCCGGGAAAGGGAAGTCCTGGCCCTGATTGCCGAAGGCTTAAGCAATAAAGACGCCGCGGAGCGGCTCTGCGTGAGCGTCCGGACCATTGAATCGCATCGGGAAAATATTATGAGGAAATTAGATTTGCACAATACGGCTTGGCTGACAAGGTATGCAGTGACTCACAAGATCGTCACCGGCGCACAACCCCTTAAAATTTAATACCGAACGTTGCCCGGTGGGAACCGGTGGTGCCTTCCACGGTCAGGGGCATCAGAAAGGCATATTCAAAAGCAATCTTGAAATTTTGAGTGAGGTCGTGTGAAATTCCGAGCCCCGTGCTGATTTGATTGATGTCGCTTCCCATACGGAAAGACATCGCGCCGTTCATCAAGTTCATTTCTGCTCCGAAGCTGGGATTGAGCTTTCCTTTCCGGCTTGCCACATCGATCGGGAAGGCAAAATTGTTCCAGCGGTAAAGGATGCCGCCCACAATCTCCATGGGCAGATTCTCGTCGGCCTGGAGGCCGATATTGGGTGAATTGACAGACCGTGCCGTAAGTCCCAAAGAGAGACCCGGAAGGAGAACCGGTTCGGGAACCGAGAACACGTGCAAGTCAATGGCGGCGGCGCTCTTGCGGCCTCCTCCGCTGAAAACGGGGTCGTTGGACGTCCGGTCAGTCATGGTGAAGCTTCTTGTAAGGAACTTGGCCGAGATCCCTAAGGAGAGATCTCCGCTGTAAGATGCAAAGAGCGGTTTCAGGCTTTGCGCGTAGCTGACCAGGACGGTATCTTCCCGATAAAGGTCCACGGCCTGGAAACGCCCCCATCCGATGCCCAGGACGGAATGCTTTCCAATGGGATGAGCGTAAGCGACCTGGCCCAAGGAAATGTTAACGGTTTCCAACCCCGTCAATAATTTAGAGTAGGATAAAAGGATTTCTTTCCGCATCATGCCAACTCCGCCGGCGGGATTGTAGAAGATGCCGGCCGCATCATCAGACAACGCGGTGTACGCTCCGCCCAGGCCTGCCACTCTGGCTGACCAGGTGGGATCCACAAATGCGCCCTGCGCGCCCGCAGTCAGCGCCAGAACAGTGGCGAAGGAGGGAAGCAGTTTAATTATTATTTTCATGAGGTTTTTCATCTTGCCACCGCAATCATTCCGGAAACTTTAACGCCCGAGGCCTTGACTTTATACGCATAGATTCCGCTTTCCACCAAGTCTCCGTCGTCATTCCGTCCATCCCAAGCATTGTTATTCTCAAGGGTGCGGACAGTCTTTCCTTTAATATTGAAAATCTTGATTTCAAATGAGCCGGTGATCCCAAAGACCGCCAAGTCATTGATGCCGTCCCCGTTAGGGGTCACGACAGTTTGTGGGGGGCGGATGGCTTGGTCCTGGGGGGCAGCCAGGGAAGCTCCGTCAATCACTTCAACCAAGATATTGGTTTGATAGCTCAGTCCCGGCGCGGCAAAGGGGGTTTTGGTGCCAAAATAGACATAACGGACCTCATTAGGCTTGAGAGTCAGCCCCAGGGGCGCCGTTTGGGTTTCGTTGATATCGCGGATCCGCTGCCATTGCGATTCGGATGCTGAATTAAATTCAACCCCATTAGGTTGAAACGAGGCAAAACCGATGCTGTGAAGGGGATAGGTTTCCAGAGAAACCGGGTTCGGGGACACTGGATCCTCCCAGGAGGAGTTGCTGGTATAGATGCGGACCTCGCGCTGGACCAGGCCGGGATTGTCAATTTTTATGTACTGATTGGCTCCCAGATACAGCGTGCCGTCGGTTGCGGCGTCAAAATTGATCTGTGAAGACAATCCGCCGCCGGCAATGTTGTAAATCTCAACCGTGAGCGCATAAGCGTTCGTTAACGAGAAACCCAGGAACATCGATAAACACATAATCTTTTTCATAAGTAACATAAGTATGCAACAGTAAACAATTCCTTACAATTCGTATGACTACGGAAATGTCAAATGGGGGTAACTACGGATGCCCAAAATGTCACATTTTGTATATGTTGAAGATTCCCCGTCGATGAGTGAGGAGGTTTAAAAACGCCGTCAGATCACAAATAATACACACGAAATTGGCCGGATTATGCTACAATTTTAGACGATTAAAAAGACCCATATGACAAAAGAGAAAATACTTGTCGTAGAAGACGAAAAAGACGTCCTCAAACTCCTGAAATACAATTTGGAGAAGGAGGGCTATAAGGTCCTGACCTCCCACGACGCCGAAACCGCGTTGGTTCTGGCCAAAAAGCACAAACCCGACCTCATCATCCTGGATGTCATGCTCCCCAAAATGGACGGGATCGAATTTTGCCGCATCATCCGCCAGGAGAACCAGGTTCCCATCATTTTTCTGACCGCCAAAAAAACCGAGCTGGACCGCATTTTAGGGCTAAAAATGGGCGCGGACGATTATGTGACCAAACCGTTCTCGGTTGAAGAATTGATTGCGCGGGTGCAGGCCATATGCCGCCGGATGCAGGCCCTGCCTTCAATCATCAGCCAACAGCCGACCCGAAGAGGCGACATTGAGGTGGATTTTGAGCGGCATGAAGTGCGGGTCAAGGGCAAAGTGATGAATCTTCCGCCCAAGGAGTTTGAGCTGTTCAAGCTTCTTGTGGACGCGGACGGGAAAGTCCTTTCAAGAGACCATCTTCTGGAACGCATCTGGGGGTATGACAAGTCTGCGGAAATGGACACCCGGACCGTGGACCAGCACATTGCCCGCCTGAGAAAAAGGCTGCGCTCGGCGCGCCATCAAATCGTCACCATCGCCAATCACGGCTATCAAATCAAATTTTATGACAAAGCCCCCCGTCAAAAAGACACCAGCTCTCCGGCCAGAAAAAGCAACTCCTCTCATTCAAAAAAGCACGCTTAAAAACCTGTTCCTTAATAATCCCCTGAGCTTTTAACCCTCGCGGCATAACACCCCCCGATACGGGCGTGTTCATATCCATGTCACATCGGGCTCCGTTGTGAGAGGAGAAAATTCGAATCCGCTCCGCCGCATGAGCCCATACATTTTTGGGACAAAAGTTTTACTCCCCTGCTATGCCCTGCCCCTCTTTCTAAAACTATACTGTGAACATGAAACAAGGGTACCGCATCCTTTTTGGCCTCATTTTGCTTCTTCAAGGCGCTGTCCTAAACTGCCATGCGGCAGTGGACTTGATACTCAAAGGCGGCCTGGGCCAAACGTACGATGACAATATCACCTACCTCAAGGAAAACCCCCGGCACGACTACATTCTAAACCTGATGGGCGGCCTCGGAGCGCGCGTGGAGACCCCCAAAACGACCCTGGAACTGCTGGGAAACGTGAACCACCATATCTATTACAACAATCCGGATTTCAACAATACCTCAGAAGACGCAAGCCTGAGCCTTGCTTCGGAGCTCTCCGAGCGGGACCTTCTCACCGTTAACGACGATTTTTCCCACGCCTACGAACCCAGGAGTTTTCAGCAGGAATTTGGCAGGGTGCAAGGCCGCTACAGCACCTATGAAAACGAGGCGACCCTCACTTATCAAAGGAGGCTCAACAGCCAGTTCGCGCTTTCTGGGCATCTGGGCCATGAAATGAACAAGTTCAGCCGGGACGACATCCAGGACACCTATTTGGGACGGGTGGGCACGACGTTGGAATATCACTACAGCTCAGCTCTCACCTATTCGGCCGAGTACAACCTGTCCCGCCGGACATTTGAGCGGGGCAATGATGCCCTCCTTCACGCGGCAACCGGAGGATTCAGAAAATATCTCACCCCGCAGCTGTATGTCGGCGCAAAGGCGGGGGCTAACGTCATCCGCGCGTATGACGGGAGAACTTTCACCCATCCGGTTTATTTTGCTGAGGTTCATGATGACTTCAGTCAAACCGCAAACGCGAACCTGAGCTTTGAGAAAAGATACCACATCTACGCCTACACTCAGGACCTTTTCAATTATTGGCAGCTTACGGGCAGCCTGAGCCGTCAGCTCTCTGAACGGCTCGGCACCGCGCTGTATGGCTTTTATGGAAGCGGAGAATATGTCACAGCCGCCGTCACCGACACCCTGGCGGGGGCGGGGATCAAGTTCAATTATGATTTGACGAACCATTTGAAAGCGGAGCTGGCCTACAGCCATTCCAACCTTGGATCCACGCTTCCAGTCAAAGAATACGCAAAAAACACATTTTTTGTCGGCGTGAGCGCGGACTTTTGACCATGGCTACCATCGATATTTCCGCCCCCCGAAAATTGATGATCGCTTTTGATCTCGTTTTGGTCACCGCGGCATTTTTCATCGGATACTACGTGCGCGATGCTTACCGGGGCCTGTTCCCTTTGAGGGAATATGTCGGTCTGTTGCCCATCATCCTTGTCATCTGGGGCGCGCTCCTTTTCCATTATTTCGGGACCAGCCATTCTTTCAGAGCCGAAAAAATGCTTGAAATTCTGTACTCCGTTTTTAAGATCACCCTGATCGGATTCGTTATTTTTGGGAGCATCATCTATCTTTTCAAGATCACCGCCATCAGCCGTACGCTGATGCTGTTTACCTTTCTCTTGTCCTCAATTTTCGTCGCCATGTCCAAAATCGGGTTGGTTCTATTCTTGAAATACGCCAGAAAAAACGGATTGAACCG
>MGUQ01000054.1:0-7377 GCA_001799975.1 Elusimicrobia bacterium RIFCSPLOWO2_01_FULL_54_10
TTCCTTGTCCTGGTCATCGTGTTCCTGGGTGCTTACTTGAGGATGAACCCGTTCTGATGATTGCGAGTTCGCCGGTCCTGCGCAGGGTTTATTGGGAGACCACCGCCGCGTGTAACCTGCGCTGCATCCACTGCCGCCGCGTTGACGCCCTGGACACCGTGTCTCCGCTCCAGCTGACCACCCCGCAAGCGGAATCCATGATCGATGACCTCGCCGAAATGGGCAAGCCGGTGCTGATCTTATCCGGCGGCGAGCCGCTCTACCGCGCGGACATCTTCCGCATCGCTTCTTACGCTTCTTCAAAAGGCCTTCCTGTGGCCCTGTCCACCAACGGCACCCTCGTCACTCAAAAGATGGCCGATAAAATCAAGCATTCCGGCATCTATTATGCCTCCATCTCTCTGGACGGGGCCCAGCCGCAGACGCATGACCGGTTCCGGGGGGCTGGGAACTTCGACCGGGCCGTGGAAGGTTTCAGGAGGATGAAAGAGGCCGGCCTGAAAGTGCAGATCAACTTCACCGTCACGCGCGGCAATGTTTCCGAGCTTCCGCAAATGCTCGATCTGGCCCAGTCCCTGGGGGCTTGCGCGCTCTATCTTTTTCTTCTCGTCCCGGTGGGCTGCGGTGTGCAAATCGCCGAGGAGCAGATGCTTTCTCCTGACGAAGTCGAGAAATGGCTCAATTGGGCGCACGATAGGTCCCTGGAGCGCAAGCTCGAGATCCGTCCCATCTGCGCGCCGCAATATTACAGGATCGCCGCCCAGCGCGGCGGCCGTCCCGCGGGAGATAAGAGGCTGGGGTGCCTGGCCGGCATCAATATCTGCTTCATCTCCCACACGGGAGACATCTATCCCTGCGGGTATCTGCCTGTGGGCGCCGGCAGCATCAAGGAGCACGCTCTGTCCGAAATCTGGGCGCAATCCGCCGTGTTCTCCGACCTCCGGGACGACAATCTTCTGGAAGGCAAGTGCGGCGTCTGTTCATTCAGGGCCGTCTGCGGCGGCTGCCGGGCGCGGGGTTATTTCGACGAAGGGTCTCTCATGGCGGATGATTCGTCCTGCGCCTACGAACCGGCTTTATGACGAAGGTTTTACTCACCAGCGTCTGCCGCCCGATCGGCCCTGATGTGGGGGACGCCCCCAGCGTGGGGTATGAGCTTCTCCACAAGCAGGTCACCCGTGCTCAAGGGGTTTTTAGTCCGCGGTCGCTGCATCTCAATTTTTCCCTCGAATACATCGCCGAAAACCTTTCGTCGCCTGCCACCGTCCTGCAATATCCTTCACGAAAGGAATTCATCCGGGAACTCAAGAAGGGGTATGATTTTGTGGGGGTCACCTTCCTCATGGCGATTTTCCACCACATGAAAGAAACAGTTGCCTTGATCCGGCGCTATTCGCCTAAAAGTAAGATCGTTCTGGGGGGATACGGCACGATTTTAAGCGATGAGGTTCTCAAACCCTATTCCGATTACATCTGCAGGGAAGAGGGAGTGAAGTTTTTCCGGGGCCTTTTGGGAGAACCCGAAATCCCGATGCCGTATTCCCACCCTTTGATTATGAGCACATTGAAGATTTTTTCCCTGCCGGTCAGCCGGACGGGCATGATCTTCGCGGGGCTGGGTTGTCCCAACGGCTGTGATTTTTGCTGCACCTCCCATTTTTTCAAGCGCAAACACATCCGCTTGCTTCCGACGGGCCGGGACATTTGCCAGTTGATTGAGCGCTATCTCGACATGGATCCCAACATGCAATTTGTGGTCTTGGACGAAGATTTTCTTTTAAACCGCAAGCGGGCGCTCGAGCTCAGAGACGAAGTGCTCAGGGGCGGCAAACCCATTTCCATGTTCGTTTTCTCCAGCATCCGGGCGATCAGCCAATACACCGTTGAGGAAATTTTGGAGATGGGCATAGATGGCTTTTGGATAGGCTATGAGGGAACTCAGTCAAACTACGCCAAACAACAGGGGCGTCCCGCTTCGGAGATACTGAAAGAATTCAGAGAGAATGGGATCACCATTCTGGCGTCAATGGTGATCGGTTTCGATTATCAGGACGGGCAGGTGATCCGGGAGGAACTGAACGGACTCCTGAATCTTAAGCCGACATTGTCCCAAATCCTGATCTACGGCCCCGTTCCCGGGACCCCCTTTTATGAGCGGATCATGAAGGAAAACCGTCTGTCGCAGGACCTGGCCGCTGATGCGGAGAAATATTACAAAACGGCCGACGGATTCTCCGCGATGGTGAACCATCCCCGCCTTTCTTCTGGAGAAATCGAACGGATTCAGCGCTGGTGCTTTAAGGAAGATTATGAGCGCCTGGGTCCCTCCATTTACCGGGCTTTGGAAACCTGGTTTCTGGGCTTTCAAAAACACAGGGAGTCCTCCAATGTCTTCCTGAGAAGGAAAGCTGAAAGATTCGCCGCAGAGGTCCGGAAGGCGTATCCGATCTTTTTGGCGGGCAGACTATTGTCGCCCAACCCAGTGGTACGCGCCTGGCTGGGAGCGCTGGAGAAGCGGATTCATCTTGAATTGGGCCCGCCAACATTGAAGGAAAGATTCTTGTCGCTTTTGGCCGTTGTCTCAGCCCTCTGGACAAAATTCAAGCTCATTTTCAATCTCTTTCAGCATCCGCGGCTGACACGGCGGGTTTACGGTCTTTCCCCGGAATCCCTTCCCTAGAGTCAATCTTTTTTGTAAAATCACGAGCTTAATTATGCAAACCCTCGTTACCGGCGGAGCCGGGTTCATCGGCAGTCATCTGGTTGAGAAACTCCTCTCCCTGGGCCACTCAGTGAGGGTCTTGGACAATTTCTCCACAGGGCGCAAAGCCAACCTGGACCATCTCAAAAGCAGCAAATCCCTCGAAATCATCGAAATCGACATTGCCGATTACAACAAGGTCGAGCCCCTTTTTAAGGGAGTGGACTGGGTTTTCCATATCGCTTCCTTGGCCGACATCGTGCCTTCCATCCAAAATCCCCTGGCCTATCATCGCTCCAATGTAGACGGCACGGTGGCCGTTCTGGAAGCTTCCCGCAAGCATGGCGTGAAGCGCTTCCAATATGCCGCTTCCTCATCGTGCTACGGCATTCCGGACGCATATCCCACGCCGGAAACAGCCCCGGCCCGGCCTCAATATCCCTACGCCCTCACAAAATACCTGGGCGAGCAAATCGTGATGCACTGGGGCCAAATCTACAAGCTTCCCGTGGTCTCCACCCGATTTTTTAATGTTTACGGGCCGCGCTCGCGAACGAGCGGCACTTACGGCGCCGTGTTTGGCGTTTTCCTGGCCCAGAAGCTCAAAAATCAGCCATTCACCGTGGTGGGCGACGGCAAGCAGACCCGGGACTTCACTTTTGTGTCGGATGTGGCGGACGCCTGCATTGCGGTGGTCCAGTCCAATGTGAGCGGGGAGATTTTCAATGTCGGCTCCGGCAAGCCCACAAGCGTCAACAAGATTGTGGAGCTCTTAAAAGGCCAGCCCGTCTACATCCCCAAGAGGCCCGGGGAGCCGGACATTACCCACGCGGACATCAGCAAAATCACCAAGGCGCTCGGGTGGAAGCCGAAAGTGTCCATTGAAGAAGGCGTGGGCATTTTGCTCAAGAACATCGATTACTGGAAAGAAGCCCCGGTTTGGACAAAAGATTCCATCGCCGAGGCCACCAAAGACTGGTTCAAATATCTCTCGCCGGCGGCAAAATAATATGAAAGCGATCGACAGTAATATGCCAGGTTCAAAATTCAAAAGCGAACTCAAGATCAAGCGCCTGGACGATCTGGCGGAGATCATCCACAATCTCAAGAAACACAGAAAGAAAGTTGTTCTGTGCCACGGGGTGTTCGATCTTCTGCATCCGGGGCATATCCTCCACTTTGAAGCGGCGAGAAAAGAGGGCGATGTTCTCGTGGTGACTCTGACCAAAGACCAGTTTGTGAACAAGGGTCCCGGCCGGCCGGTGTACAATCAGCGCCTCCGCGCCGAATCCATCGCCTCCCTGGGCTGCGTGGACTATGTGGCACTGAACGAAGGGCCCATCGCCGTGGATCTCATCAAGAAACTGAAGCCCGACGTTTACGCCAAGGGCGCGGATTATGAAAACCCGCAAGATGACCTGACGGGAAAAATCAAAGACGAAGAAGACGCGGTGCGCGCGGGCGGCGGACGCATCCATTTCACGCATGAAGTGACCTTCAGCTCCACGGAAATCATCAACCGCCATTACATGGTTTATCCGGATCAGGCGCAGGAATTCCTGGAAAAATTCCGCAAGAAATATTCCGCACAACAAGTCATCGATACGCTCAAGCATTTGGACAAGCTAAAGGTTCTCGTCATCGGTGACGCCATCATCGACGAGTATCACTACTGCTCGCCCATGGGAAAATCGCCCAAGGAAAGCATCGTGGCGTCCAAATTTTTAAGGGCCGAGGCATTTGCGGGCGGCATTTTGGCCTGCGCCAATCACTCCGCAGGATTTTGCAGCAATGTCCACGTGGTGAGCATGCTTGGCAAAGAGAATTCCAGGGAAGATTTCATTCTGGATCACTTGAAGCCGCATGTGAAGCCCAAGATGTTTTTTCGGGACGACGCTCCCACCGTGGTCAAGCGCCGCTTTGTGTGGGACCCGTTTTTGGTGAAGATGTTCGAAGTGGTGTTCATTGACGACCGGCCTCTCTCGGGTAAAAATGAAAAGCAGGTCCATGATTATCTTTCAAAAGTCATCCGGCAATACGACATGGTGATTGTGACGGATTATGGGCATGGGTTCCTCTCGCCCGGCCTGATCGATCTGATCTGCAAAAAATCCAAGTTCCTGGCGGTCAACACGCAGACCAACAGCGCCAACACGGGATACAACACCATCCAAAAATATCCGCGCGCGGACTATGTCTGCATCGACGAGCCCGAAATGCGCCTGGCTCACCAAGACAAGTTCGGCAACCTGGAAAACCTCATTTTAAAGACCGCCAAGAAACTCAAGTGTAAATATGTGACCGTCACGCGCGGCCATCTGGGATCTCTCGCCTACTCCAAAAAAGACGGGTTCACGCAGATTCCGATCTTTTCGAAGGAAATCGTGGACCGAGTGGGCGCGGGCGACGCGTTTTTGGCCATCACGGCCCCCTGCGCCGCAGCCGGAGTGCCGAGCGACTTGACCGGCTTTATCGGCAACGCCGTCGGAGCGCTGGCGGTGAGGATTGTGGGAAACCGCACGGCTGTGGAGCCCGTGCCTCTGTTCAAATTTATAACGGCGTTACTAAAATAGGAGAATAAAAATGATCACAAAAGAAGGAACCATCGGATATTTGAAGGGCTTAGGGGACGTTCTCCTCAAAATGGAAGTCAATGCGGCGGGGAAATCTGAATCTTTGGAAAGAGGATTTGAAGACGCCATCAAGATGGTCGCGGACCAGGCCAACAAGAGAAAGAAAATCATTTTCATCGGCAACGGCGGCAGCGCGGCCATTGCCAGCCACCAATCGGTGGATTACTGGAAGAACGGCGGCATGCGGGCCATCGCGTTCAATGATGTTAGCCTGCTCACCTGCATCGGCAACGATTACGGCTATCCTTTCGTCTTTGAGAAGCCCGTGGAGATGTTCGCGGATCCGGGGGACGTCATGATCGCCATCTCCAGCTCGGGCAAGTCTGACAATATCCTGAATGGCGTGAAGATGGCCAAGAAGAAGGGCCTCACGGTCATCACGATGTCAGGATTCAAGCCGGACAATCCCTTGCGCTCGTTCGGAGACATCAATTTCTACGTGCCCGCGCCCACCGGGGCTTACGGATTCGTCGAGATCGCGCACCTGACCATCTGCCACTGCATCGTGGACGCCATCATCGACCGCAATCTGATTAAGCCCGTTAACTGATCCCTTGAACGTTCCATTTTCTTATCTGAAGTGGCAGTTCGCCAACCCGGACCGCATCTGGAAGGACGTTAAGAAAGTCGTCCTTCGGGGCGATTTCACGCTCGGCAAAGAAGTGGCCGAGTTTGAAGGCAAGTTCGCCAAGGCCATCGGCACCAAGTACGCCGTGGGCGTCAACTCCGGCACGGACGCGCTTTTCTTGAGCCTGAAGGCGCTAGGCATCGGAGCGGGCGATGAAGTCATCACCATGACCAGCACTTTCATCGCCACGGTGGGCGCCATTGCCGCCTCGGGCGCCAAGCCTGTGTTCGTGGACTGCAACGACGAATACGTCATGAATGTGGATCAGGTGGAGAAAGTGATTACGCCGCGCACGAAAGCCATCATGCCCGTGCATTACGCAGGCCACCCTGTGGACATGCCCAAACTCATGGCCATCGCCAAAAAATACAATCTGGAAGTGGTGGAAGACGCCTGCCAATCCGTTTCCGGCGCCATCAACGGCCAAACCGTGGGCTCCATCGGCATCACCGGCGGCTTCAGCCTTCACCCTCTAAAAAACATCAATGTCTGGTCGGACGCGGGCGTCATCACCACAAATTCTGAAGCGGTTTATCGCAAACTCCTGCTCCTTCGCAATCACGGCATGAAAAACCGGGACGAATATGAGTGTTTTGGCTACAATTCCCGGCTGGACACCGTGCAGGCGGCGGTGGGTCTCCACATCATCAAGCAGCTCGACGGAATTACCAAGAAAAAGATTGAGCACGCGGCCATTTATGACAAAGCGCTCCGGCAAATTCCGCAAATCACCGTGCCTCAGCGCCGCAAGGGCGTCAAATATGTTTACCACCTCTACATCATTCAGGCGGAAAACCGCGACGGGCTGCTCAAGTTCTTAAACGCCGCGGGCATTGAGGCCAAGGTTCACTATCCCATGCCTCTGCATGTGCAGAACTGCTGTAAGCATCTGGGCTATAAAGCGGGGGATTTCCCTGTGGCCGAGTCCCAGGCGAAAAACATCATCACGCTTCCAGCGCACCAGCATTTGAGCCGCAAACAAATCCAGTTCACAATCGATAAAATCAAGGAGTTCTACAAGAAATGAAAAAGATCCTCGTTACCGGCGGCGCCGGCTATGTCGGTTCCATTTTAGTTCCGAAACTTTTAAACAAGGGATACGGCGTCATTGTTCTGGACACCCTGTTCTTCACGGACATTGGCTTGAAAGCGGTCAAGGGCAATCCCAATTTGAAGATTGTCGAAGGCGACATTCGGGATGACAAAGCTCTTAACGAATGCACCGCGGGCGTTGAAGCTGTCATCCACTTGGCCAGCATCTCAAACGATCCGTCCACGGACTTGAATCCCCGCCTGACGGAAGAAGTGAATTTTGAGGCGTCCGTAAAGCTCATCAAAATTTCCAAGCAAAATGGCGCGAAGCGCTTCATCAATGCCTCCACAAGCAGCGTTTACGGCATCAAAGACATGCCCAA
>MGUQ01000054.1:7390-8992 GCA_001799975.1 Elusimicrobia bacterium RIFCSPLOWO2_01_FULL_54_10
CTGCCTTTGGACCCTCTCACGGTCTATTCCCGCACCAAAGCGGAGACAGAGCCCCATGTGACGGCCGCCAACGACAAGAATTTCACCGCGGTGAACATCCGCCCGGCCACCGTGATGGGATATTCTCCCAAAATGCGCCTGGACTTGACGGTCAACATCCTTACCATGAGCGCGCTCACCAAGGGCAAGATCACGGTGTTTGGCGGCGGCCAGAAGCGCCCCAACATCCATATTGAAGACATCACGGACTATTATGTGAAGCTTCTCGAGATCCCTGCGGAGAAAATTGGCGGCAAGACTTTTAACGCCGGATACGAAAACTTCACCGTCTCTCAAATTGCCGAGCAGGTCCAAGAGATCATCGGCAAAAATGTGGAGATTGTGACCACCCCGAGCAACGACAACCGCTCCTATCACATCTCCTCAGCCAAAATTGAGAAGGAACTGGGCTTGAAACCCGCTCACACCATTAAGGACGCGGTTATGGACATCAAGAAAGCGTCGGAGAAGGGCCTTCTGGATTGGAACGATCCCAACTTCTACAATGTGAAGAAAATGAAAACCCTGCTGGACGCGCAGAAGGTTCTAGTCAACTCCTGAGTTGTGAAATCAAAGCAAGTAGGTAAGACAGCATTTTGGAAGGGAGGCTCCACGCCATACATGTCGGCGTGGAGGGAAACCACGGAGAGGTTTCCGTCAATAATCCGGCTGTCACACCTACTTGCTTTGATTTCACGCATCTAAGCAGTGCCCGCCATTAAAGTCCCCTACATTAACCTTAAGGAACAGCACCGCACCATTAAGCGGCAACTCCTTTCTTCCGTCGAAAAGGCGATGAAGGACTGTGATTTTGTTCTGGGCGGAGAAATCAAGAAGCTGGAAGAGCGCTTCGCCAAATATTGCGGCACGCGCTTTGCCGTGGGGGTCAATTCCGGCACGGACGCGCTCTTTTTGGCGCTCAAAATTGCCGGTGTGGGCCCCGGAGACGAAGTGATCACGGTTCCTAATTCATTTTTGGCCACGGCCACAGCCACTGTGGCTCTCGGAGCCAAACCTGTTTTTGCCGATGTTAGCGAAGACATGAATCTGGACCCCGCGCAGTTCCGCGCCAAGATCACTTCCAAAACGAAAGCTGTCATTCCCGTGCATTTGACCGGCAGGGCGGCAAACATGGAACCCATCATGCAAATTGCCCGGGAGCGCGGCATTGCGGTCATTGAAGACGCGGCCCAGGCCATTGGGACGGTGTACAAGGGCAAGAAGGCCGGCTCCTTTGGGCTGGCAAACGCTTTCAGTCTGCATCCTTTGAAGACCCTGAACGCCTGCGGGGACGGCGGCATGATCACCACCGACGACGAAAAAGCTTACAATCTCCTGACTCAACTGAGGAACATTGGCCTTCGGGACCGTATCCATTCGGATGTGTGGGGGTTCAATTCCCGCCTGGACACAATTCAGGCCGCATTTGTGAACGCCAAGTTTTCCAAGCTGGACTCTTGGATTGCCCAGCGCAGGAAAAACGCGGAGTTTTACAGGAAGCGGCTTTCAGATGTTGTGGTTTGCCCTGTGGAGACGGCGCATGAGAAGCATGCTTACCATCTT
>MGUQ01000054.1:9001-10505 GCA_001799975.1 Elusimicrobia bacterium RIFCSPLOWO2_01_FULL_54_10
TTGAAACCAAGATTCACTATCCCATCCCCATCCATTTGCAAAAATGCGCTGAAGGATTGGGTTACAAGATGGGGGATTTCCCCGTCACAGAAAAGCAGTCGCGCCGGATTTTAAGCTTGCCCATCCATCAGTATCTCTCGCCAAAGCAGCTCGAGTTGGTCGTTAAGACCATCCGGAAGTTTTACTCCAAGTAACCTAAAAATTAATTTTTGCTGACTAAAGTCTTAAAAACTTCCAGCGTTTCCCGGGCGGCCTTCTCCCATGAAAACTTTTTGGCCTGTTCAAGCCCCTTCTTCCTGAGTTCAGCGCGCTTGCCCTCGTCTGAAAGAATCTCGCCGATGCCCTGAGCAATTGATTCCACCTGCATCGGGTCCACATAAATCCCTGCCTTCCCCACCACTTCGGGAATGGACGCCGCGTTTGAGACCACCACCGGCGCGCCGCAGGCAAGCGCTTCCAGAGGGGGAAACCCGAATCCTTCATACATCGACACAAAAATGAACGCTTCGCAGAAAGCGTAAACAGCGGGCAGCATGTCCACGGAGAAATGTCCCATAAACATCACGTCTTTGTCCGTCAAGCCGTGCCGCGCCATGATGGCGGCGATCTCGGCCTGATATTTGGGGGTCAGATATCCGATGACCACCAGCGGAATGTCATGCTTTTTTCTAGCCAGCCCGTAGGCCTCAATCATGCGCGGCAAATTTTTGTGGGGCAGGTTGCTGGAAACGCTCAACAGATAGCGGGGAGGCAGGCCCAGCGCCGCGATTTTTCTCCTCGCTTCATCTTTGTTCTCAGGCACTTTGAAAAGCTCATGATCGATCGCCTCATAAATCACCGAAATGCTTTCGGGCTTCAAACCGTAAAACTTCACCAAATCTTTTTTTGTGTTCTCGGAAACCGCGATGATTTTGTCCGCCCTCCGGTAAATCGTGGGCAGGACGTTGCGGATGTAGAACATGTATTTGTGTTCGTGCCCGGGGAAAACCAGGGGCGTGGCGTCCTGCACATTGATGACTTGCTTCACGGGAGAGAAAGGCAGGGCGTCCAGGTGAGTCGCGGCGAAGAAAATGTCGTATTTTCCGCGCAGGAGGTGCAACGGAAGAACGGTCTGGGTCCAGAGCATGCGGAGCTGGTCCCCCGAAAGGCCCAACCGCCTGGGCGGTCCGGGGGCTTGTGAACCGGAAGAGGCCTTCTGGCCTGGATTTCTTTTAAAACCCCCGCCTATTTTAAAGAGGCGGTTGGCGGAAACTTGGAAAAAATGTTCGGGATAGAGAGTGAAAACATCCATTTCACCGTGGATCTTGGCGAGGTGGTTGAGGATGTTGATGACATAGGTTTCAAACCCGCCTCCGCTCTTTTGGCTGACGCGGACGGCGTTTGCTGCGACCCTAAAAGATGGACCGATGGTCTTCCACCCAGCGGTTCAGATTGGAGAACCCGACCTCCAAACTTGTTTTGACTTTCCAGTGAAGCTCGCGCTTCAGCTTGCCGTTGTCGGAAA
>MGUQ01000055.1:0-1543 GCA_001799975.1 Elusimicrobia bacterium RIFCSPLOWO2_01_FULL_54_10
CCAGGATATATTCAAACCGCGTGTCTTTTCTTAAATCGATGATCCGGTCGCGATAGGCCCAAATGATTTCCTCGGTTTTTTTGTCATCCAAATCGGGAATTTCCTTGTTGTGGACCTCGGTTTCGATGAGCACTTCGTGCGCGCCGATGCCGTTCATTTTGTCGTACATGCCCTGGGCTTCGCGGTGGCTGTCGCCTTCAATCTGGAGAGCGGGAAATTTATTGGGCACCACGCGCAGCGTCCAGCCCTGCCTGTCCCTGGCGCGGTCGGCAGGGCCGTAAGCCAGCACTTCAGAGGGAGTTTTGTCTTCGTTGCCGTAGCAGAAGGGGCAGAATTTGCCCATTTCCGGCTCCGCTTCCGACATGAATTCGTTGGGGCGCTTGCCGCGCTCGGTGGAGATGATCACCCACCGGCCAATCACCGGGTCCCTGCGGAGTTCAGGCATTCGAATTTCCGTTGATTTCGGTGGAGTCGGGCGCTGTGCCTTCCGGCATGGGTGCGGCGCTCACGGCCACGGGCTCCGCAAGTTTTCTTTCGGCTTCTTTTGCGAGATCTTCTAGCGACGGCAGGTCGGAAACTTTCCACAGGTTGAAGTGTTTCAGGAAATCCTGCGTGGTGGCATACAGAAGCGGCCGCCCCACGGATTCTTTCCGGCCCGCCACTTTCACCAGTTTGCGTTCCGTGAGCGTCTCCAGAACGCCGATGACTTCCACCCCGCGGATTTCTTCAATCTCCGCGCGGGTGATGGGCTGTTTGTAGGCGATGATGGAAAGCGTTTCCATGGCGGACTGCGACAGGCGGAAAAGCGTCTGGTCCTTGAAAAGCTTTTTCACCCAGTAGCCGTATCCTTCATTTGAGGCGAACTGAACGCCTTCGGCCACTTTGGCCACCTGGACGGCGCTTTTGCGGTCGGCGAGGTCATTCTGAATCTGGTCCACCGCCGCTTGCACGCTTTCCTGGGTTTCGCCGGCGATTTCGGAGAGCTCCTGCAAACTTAACGGGCGGTTGGTGACAAAAAGCAGGCATTCCACGACGGACTTGAGCTTTTCATTATCCATTGGCGGCGGCCTCCGTGACTTTATAAACCATGATTTCCCCCAGGTGCTCCGACTGCTTGGCGATGATTTGCTTGAGGCGGATAAGCTCCAGCAGGGCCAGAAATGTGATGATCAGCTCCCGCCGTGGCCGCCCGGGCCTGAAAATTTCCGTAAATCCAAGAGCCCCGCGGGTTTCCATCATGTCCAGAATTTCGCGGATTTTCTGTTCCAGAGGAATTTCCACATACAGGAGCTCTTTGACTTCGTCGTCCGCGTGTTTGAGGACTTCCTTGAACGCATCCAGAAGGTCGAAAAGCGAGGCGTCCAGCCGCAGGTCTTCATCAGAAAAAACAGGAAGCTGGTTGTGATAGAAGCGGTCCTTGGCTTCCAGTTCTTTGGCGAACAAAAATTTGGCCGCTTCCTTGAACTTCTGGTATTCCAGAAGCTTGGCCATCAGTTCCGCCTGCGGATCCGGCCCCGCGTCGGGGTCCGCTTCGATGGTTTCC
>MGUQ01000055.1:1605-1981 GCA_001799975.1 Elusimicrobia bacterium RIFCSPLOWO2_01_FULL_54_10
CCACTTCCAGATTCATTTCTTTCATGAGGTTGATGAAGGTCAAATATTCCTGGGTGATTTCGGAAATCCGGATTTCGCGGATGTCCATGTCGTCCTTCTTGATGAGGTAGAGGAGCAGGTCCAGCGGCCCTTCAAACATATCGAGCTTGACTTCGTATGCCGCGCTCATGGAATGGCCTCCAGATTGGGAATCCCTATTTTTTCCAGCACTTTCCACAATGTCTGCGAGGCCCGAGTCTCGGCCTTGGCAGATCCCTCTCTCAAAATTTGGTTCACCAGGCCTTTTTCGTGGCGGGCGCGGTCGCGCATGGGGCTCAAAAAACGGTTCAAGCGCTCCATAAGCGCCGCTTTGCAGGGCGAGCAGGCCAGAGTGCCG
>MGUQ01000055.1:2039-2381 GCA_001799975.1 Elusimicrobia bacterium RIFCSPLOWO2_01_FULL_54_10
CGGGTTCGGGATCGGAGAGATAGATGCAGTTGTCGTAGGACTTGGACATTTTTCTGGCGTCCGTCCCCAAAACTTTGGGCGTGTGCGAAAGAATGGCTTGAGGCTCCACAAATATAGGGTCTTTATATAAAAAATTGAACCGCCGCGCAATTTCGCGGGTGAGCTCCAGATGCGGGAGCTGGTCTTCCCCCACAGGCACATGCGTGGCGCCGTAAAGCAAAATGTCCGCCGCCTGCAGAACGGGGTAGCCCAAAAAGCCGTGGGTTTTGATGTCTTTGCCTTCCAGCTCCTTGATTTGGTCTTTGTAAGTGGGATTGCGCTCCAGCCATGAAAGCGGCGTGA
>MGUQ01000055.1:2401-2875 GCA_001799975.1 Elusimicrobia bacterium RIFCSPLOWO2_01_FULL_54_10
GATTGGCGGAAAATGATGGATTTGTGGGGGTCGATGCCGGCCGCGAGCCAGTCCATCACCATGTCTTTCACATTGGCTTCCATGGCTGCGGGGTTTTCGTAATCCGTGGTGAGCGCGTGCCAGTCGGCCACCATATAAAAGCATTGGGTTTCCGGCTCGTTTTGGAGTTTGACCCAGTTCGACAGCGCCCCGATGTGGTTACCGAGGTGGAGCTTTCCCGTCGGGCGCATGCCCGATAGGATGACGCGCTTTGGGGTTGCCATTCAGAAGATGATATTAAGTCCGTCGGAAATTGTCAAAGGGACCAGGCGGGGTCGGCTTTCACCTGGGTGAGGAATTTCTTGTAATGCACAAGGCGGTCGTTTTCCTTGAGCAGGGTTTCGAGTCCTTCAATCAGAGCCTTGCGCAAGTCTCCCCCCGCGTCTTTGTGAGGGAGGATGGGAGGGATCTTCCGTTTGCGGGCGATATCTTTGT
>MGUQ01000055.1:2883-18385 GCA_001799975.1 Elusimicrobia bacterium RIFCSPLOWO2_01_FULL_54_10
CCGCCATTTCATCGTCTTCGTTGAGCACATGGCAGAGTTCGTCCATGCCAAAGAGAGGCAGGGGCTGATATTTCAAGCTTTCGCCTTCCGGGAGCGCCTTCTGGAGGGAATCGTAGGTGCTTTTGATTTCGGCCGCGACAACTTCTTTTTTGTCCCGCATCAAATCGGGATAAACAAAGGCGAGTAGCTGCTGTTCGCGGTCGTGATAGAGAACCACGCGCTCGGCGTAGATGATTTCATGGCAGTTGGGGCATTCCACCATGTTGAATTCCCCGCCCAGGATGAGGTCTTTGAGCTCGGGGTCTTCTGCCACGGAGACGGATTGGTAGATCTCGGTCTCAAACCGCTCGCCGCAGGGGCACTTGATTTCTTCCAAAGCCTGGAGGGACATGGGGATATTATATCACGCAAACTTTTCTACACAAGTTGACATAAGTCGTTTGTTGAAACACCGCGGCCAATCTGTTAACATTAAATCATGAAGAAAATGAACGACAATCAGCCGGTCACGCGCGGTGAATTTAAAACTGAAATGGAATCCGTTCGGTCGGATATTATCAATGCCGTCAACTTTAGTATGAAGATTGAAACCGATGCAATCAAGCAGGATATGATGACCAAGACGGATAAACAGGAGATTCTTTCCAGATTTGACGCGTTTGCACAGCGCTCTGAAGACCACGATAACAAAGTGCTTTTCCACCACAGACGCATCACTGATTTAGAAACTAAAGCAGCAGATCACGAAACCCGCCTCACTCGCCTCGAATCCCCGAAGTAACTATTCTTCTTAAAAAGTGACGGTCCTGTCGCTTTCCTTGACGATGTCATACATGTCTTTCAGGGTCGAAATGGGACAGAGCTCGGAGCTTTCCTGCTCGCGACTCTTGATGCAGGTGCCGCAGGCAAAAATCTTGCCGCCCGACTTGTGGAATTTGTCCGCCTGCTCCACGGTATTGAATTTTTCCGTGCTGACCGCCTGGTATTCCACGCCTTTCCCCATGAAAAAGACCTTGACCTCGTCCTTTTGACCGATGCTGTAATTGGCGCAACGCAGGGCGTTCCAGCAGGTTTCCGCGTCGTTGCTCGAGATAATCACTCCGATTTTCATGGTTTATTCCTTTTCCGACCTAAAGTTTTCCACTCCGTCATCGCCCACTTCGAACTTGATGAGGATGGGGTGGCAGCAATTCTCGCAATCCACCACAAATTTCTGGCGTTTTCCCCCGGTCAAATCAACCGGGGCGGTATTTTCTATGCCGCAGAAGGGGCAGGGGAAGGGAATGGAGTCTTCGAGAGGCATATCTATATTCTACCATTCGAACTCATCTGATATAATATTATCCATGAAAACCGTCCTGCTTCTCGTCGTTTCCAACATCTTTATGACCATCGCGTGGTATGAGGTTATTTAGGTGGGATTTGTGCTGCTTGTGGGCGCGGCGTTCCTGATCTTTAAGTAATCTTCTGAACTAACTTCTTACGCTGAACGGGCTTCGCGGCTCAAGCCTTCGTCAATCCATGACCTCAGGAGCACCTGATAAGGCATGTGTCGGCGCTTGGCGATCGCCTTGGCCCGGTCGATCTCCCATGAAGCCAGCCGCAATGAAATCAGTTTTTTCTTGGCCCCCTGCTGGATCTTGTGGACCAATTCGGGCGCGACGGTGAACAAATGCGTCACGTCTTCCAATCCTTCCAGATAATCAGAGGAACTGTGAGTTTCCCAGAACTTGGCTTCCTCTTCCCTAGATTTGAACCGCGGCAATTTTTTATTCATAAGCCAGCCTTTTTCCTGAAAAATTTCCATTCGCTGGCATCCATATCCCGGGCGGTTACCACGTATGTCGCCTTGTGCTGCGTTGGATAATCAAACACGATGATAAGCAGTCTCCCGGCCAAGGTTTGAGCATAGAGCAGATATCGACCTTTCCTGGCCTTGAGAAAGCATTTTTGTTTGGAAGAAAAGGCCTCTTCGACTTCTTGCGGAGAAACTCGGTGCCTCGCGATGTGTTCGATATTCGAGTCGTCCCAGTAGAGAGTGTATATATGCATTTGTCATACCTATAAGTATATATAATTTCACAGATTTTTCAAGACATCTGCGATAATATTAGGATAGGAATTGAGGAGTGATTTTTGCTGCGGGACTTATGTCAACTTATGCAGAAATGTTTAATTTTTTTATCACATGCGCCATCAGGCCATGCATGAGGCGCACGTCCCTCTGGCGCAGGTTCCAGCGCAGCAGGATTTCGCGGATTTTTTGGGCGCGTTGCGCAGCAGGCGTCTCGTTCAAATATTCCGCGGCTTGAAATAGTTGAACCGCGTGCCTGACCACCTGTTCTCTCTCTTGGGCGGAAGCCGGCATCACATCTTGCGCGGGCACTCCCAATCCTTTTTTGGCCAGCTCATAACAACACACCGCCACCGCGTGGGATAAATTCATGGATGGAGTCTTGGAATGAGTGGGAATAGTCACATAATCGTTGCAGAGTTCGAGATATTTATTGGAGAGCCCCGTCTTTTCGGGGCCAAAGAGCAGGGCCACACGCAAAGTTCCTTTCCCCCCGGCTTTCCCCAGAAACTTGCCCAAATCCGGCAGACGCAGCACCGGCCGCCCAAGCTTGCGGCCTCGCGTGGTGGTGGTCCCCACAATCAGGTGGCAATCTTTTGTGGCTTCCACAAGAGTGTTCACGTTACGGGCCTTCAACACCAATGCTTCTGCGCCCACAGCGGAAACCGTTTCCCTCCACACGGGCTCATAGGCATTCACCACCGCCAAATCGTCAAACCCGAAATTCGCCATGGCGCGCGCCGCCGCTCCGATGTTGAGCGGGTTTCTCGGCTGCACTAAAACAATCCGCAATTTAAACATGATTCAATATAATAACACGCTGCGGTGTTTTCTGTTACAATTATTAAAGGACGAGCCTATGCAAACCCCTCTGCAATGTTCAAGCGCAGGCAAAACCGCGGCGGGAATTGCCCTGCGGCACCTCAAAGCGTTACGCCACGCCGCCGAACGCCTTGTGGACGGAGACGACGACGCTCTGCACGATTTCCGCGTGGCCTTGCGCCGCCTGAGGGTGATTCTGAGCGCCTATCGCAATGTCTTGAAGCCTGCATCCAGGCGCAAGATGCGCAAAAAACTCAAGCGCCTGGCCCGTTTCACTGGGCCAGCTCGGGACGCGCAGGCTTGGGTGCTGTGGCTCTCCGAAAGAAAGAATTCTGCGGGGTTTGAGCACGTCTCCAGCGTCATCCGCAAACTCGAGCGCTTTCGTGTTGCAGCTTTCAGGGAAATTCAGGAAAAAGCGGTAGGCCGCTTTTGGGATTTGAAGCCTAAGCTGGCCCACAGGCTTAAGAAAGTCCGTCGTCAAGCGGATGTCCGCCCTCTATTCGGCCCCGAGACAGCCAAAGCCGTCTCACGCGAAGCTGGAAGCTTCATGCGCCTTCTCGCCGCCTATCGCCGCCGTCCGGTCGCAACGGCAGGCCACAAGCTCCGCATCGCCAGTAAACGCCTGCGATATCTCCTGGAACCGTGGGAGAAAGATTTCTCATTAAAGTACTTTCAGGACCTCTTGGGCGAAATGCATGATTTGGATGGATTAGAGATTCAAAAAAATCCGGCGGCTGTTTTGACGGCAATCAAAAAGAGGAAGGCTGAAATTCGGGATGAACTTGCGGGCGGAAAACTCGACGATTTGGAAAAATTTGTCAGGCGCCGGCGGAATTTTTTATGAACTTGCCGCTGTTATATTCCTCAAAGGCGGTCTTGAGCTCGGCCTCGGTGTTCATCACGATGGGTCCATACCACGCCACAGGTTCGTTGAGGGGCTTGCCTGATATCAAAAGAAACCTCATGGGTTTTGCTTCCGTCTTAAACTCAACAGAGTCACCTGTTCTCCCAAAATGAATCAAAGAACCGTTTTCTTTGCCCTCAATCACATAGGCGAAAACATTGTGGCCAGGCTTGACCGCGTGGACAAATTGGCTCCCCGCAGTGAGCGAAATGTCCAAATATTCCGGATCAATCACAACATCTTGCACGGGGCCTTTCACGCCGCCCACAGTTCCGCTGATCACGCGCACCACTCCCCCGTCCACCTTGACGGTGGGAATCTGCGCATTCTTGACATCGCGATAGCGCGGGTCCATCATTTTGTCTTTGGCGGGCAGGTTGGCCCAAAGCTGAAATCCATACATCCGCCCCTTGCCGTCCCCCTTGGGCATTTCCTGATGTAAAATGCCGTTGCCGGCCGTCATCCACTGCACATCGCCGGAGGAAATCACCCCGCCGTTGCCCAGGCTGTCCTCATGCTCCACATCGCCTTCCAGCACATAAGTGATGGTTTCCATGCCGCGGTGCGGGTGCCAGGGGAAGCCGCTCACAAAATCCTCATATTTATCAGAGCGAAAATCATCCATTAATAGGAAAGGGTCCAGGCGCGGGACATCGTGAAAGCCAAAAATCCGTTTTAAATGCACTCCTGCGCCTTCAATGGTGGGTTTGCTTTGCCAGACTCGGTCAACCGTTCTAGTTTCCATAATAATCTCCATTAAACCAAATTCTGTTACTTATATTAAGATGCCCCTGCGTTATTAAGGATTCATCATCGGAATGTCTGATTAATTTGACAAGAAATCCCCCATATTGTAGATTATTGCCTTCAAATCGAATTCATCACATTAAAACAAGGGGTGAAGCAAACATGGCCGACACATATGTGGTTGTGAGCAGAATCAAAAAAGCCGTGAAAGAAGCGGGGTTTCGCACGGGAATGGATTACATCACTTCCCTCTCCTCCAAAGTCGAAGGCATCGTCAAGGAATCCATCGAAAAAGTGAAGACCGCGGGCGGCAAAAAGACCCTCGGTTCTGAGGACCTGTAAAGTTCCGGAGGCCTCAAGGCCGGAACCCAAAGAAGTCCAGCAGCTTTTTGACCGTCTGGCGCAGGGATATGACCGTTTTAACGCGGTAGCGTCCCTCGGGCTGGACAAAATCTGGAGAAAGCGGCTGATTGACGCGCTTCTTCAGGACTGCAACAGCGGAGTTGTGTTGGATGCAGGATGCGGTACCGGAGATTTGATCTTTGATTGCAGTGCCAGGCAGGAAGCCAAGGGCATAAAATTCATCGGGTTGGACTTGTCCCTCCCCATGATGCGGGTCGCAAGCGGCAAAGTCGGACATTCGCCTTCATTCATTCAAGCCAGCTGTGGCCGCATACCCCTCGCCTCCGGTTCAGTGAACGTCGTGATGAGCGCTTTCATGTTGAGAAATGTGCGCAAAATCATGCCGGAATTTCTCCGGGAAATCCTGCGGGTCTTAAAACCCGGAGGCAAAGCGTTTCTTCTGGACATGACAGTTCCAAGTTCGCTGTGGCTCAAAATTCCCCACGGAATTTATTTGAACGCAGCTCTCCCCCTCATTGGGCGGGCGGTTTTTGGCGGGCGCTGGGCGGGCAATTACCTGAAAGACACAATCCAGGGATTTTGGCCGCCAAAAGAATTTTCACAGATTTTGCAGGACGCGGGATTCCGCGGAGCTTCCTTTAATACGTTGACCGGAGGCATGGCTGCTTTACATATTTGCAAAAAATAAATGTGCTGCTTGACCCCATCGCTTTTGAGCCCGGCATCCGCTGAATTTTTACGTCAATTCGGCCAGATAGGCATTTTTCTCGCCTTCGGGCTTTTCTTCGCCCTTTTTTCCCTCTTCCTCGCCAGGCTCGTGCGCGTCCGCGGCCATGACCCGCTCTTCCGCACCACCTATGAGTGCGGCCCCGAAGCCGTGGGGTCCCCCTGGGTCCAACTCAATGTGCGCTTCTACATTTTCGGGATGCTTTTCGTTTTGTTCGACGTGGAAACTCTTTTCATCTATCCCTGGGCTCTGGCTTACAAATCGCTTGGGGTGATCGGATTTGTGGAAATGCTGGCCTTTATCGCCGTACTTTTCCTGGGGCTCATCTACGCCTGGAGAAAAGGCGCGCTTCAATGGGAGTGAGGTAAAATATCATGGACAAAAGCGTTTTAGACCGTCTTCCTGGGCTGGCCTTGAACATGCCGGGCGGCAAAGTGGTGATTTCCACCGTGGATTATTTTGTGAACTGGGCGCGCAAAAGCGCCATCTGGCCCATGACCTTCGGTCTGGCCTGCTGCGCCATTGAAATGATGGGTTCTTATGCTTCGCGCTTTGACTTTGACCGTTTCGGCGTCATTCCCCGCCCCACGCCCCGCCAGTCGGACCTGATGATCATCGCCGGCACCGTGGTGAAAAAAATGGCGCCCATGATCGAGAGGCTTTATCACCAAATGCCCGAGCCTCGCTGGGTGATTTCCATGGGAGCTTGCGCCAACAAAGGCGGTCCTTATTACGATTCTTATTCCGTGTGCAAAGGCGTGGACAAAATCATTCCCGTGGACATCTACATTCCCGGCTGCCCGCCCCGCCCGGAAGCCCTGCAATACGGCATGCTTGAGCTCATGAAAAAGATCGAGAAAATGTCTATTGCCAAGCCGCCCGTCATGCCCCCGCTCTCCAGGATCCGAT
The DNA here is from genome assembly GCA_001799975.1 of Elusimicrobia bacterium RIFCSPLOWO2_01_FULL_54_10. Lineage (GTDB taxonomy): Bacteria > Elusimicrobiota > Elusimicrobia > 2-02-FULL-39-32 > 2-02-FULL-39-32 > 2-01-FULL-60-11. Next base: position 9,430 of record MGUQ01000055.1, read on the forward strand.
GACCAATTCCGAGCTCTTCGCCGTCATCCGCACAAAAATTTCCGAGGTGTCCGAAATCCCGGCGCCTGAGGCCAAAGCCGGAGCCCCGGCCCATGAAGGCAAGCCTTACCGTGACCCCTATTTATTTGTGAGCTGCCCCGCCGCCAAGTGGACAGACCTGTCGCGTCTCCTTAAAGAGGATCCCCAGCTCGATTTCGATTTTCTCGTGATGGTGACCGCGGCAGATTATCTCACCCCCGAGCCCAAAATGGAAGCCATCTATCATCTTTATTCCTTCAAGCACCGCCACAAGATTTTTGTGAAAATTCCTCTCCCGCGCGAAAACGGTTCCGTAGCATCAGTCATCAGCCTCTGGAAAACGGCGGACTGGCAGGAGCGCGAAGTGTATGACATGTACGGCATGAAATTTAGCGGTCACCCCAACATGAAACGCATCTTGATGTGGGACGGTTTCCCCGGCTGGCCTCTGCGCAAAGACTACGCTCACATCCCGGACAGATATGACGACTGAAGTCATTAAACTGCAGGGCGCGGACCTCCAAACCGAGGAAATGATTCTAAACCTCGGGCCTCAGCACCCTTCCACCCACGGTGTTTTGCGTGTGATTTTGAAGCTGGACGGCGAAGTCATCACCGGCGCGGATTTGGATGTAGGCTATTTGCACCGCGGGACGGAAAAGCTTGCAGAAAACAGGACTTATCCACAGATGCTGGTCATATCAGACCGCTGGGATTATCTCTCGGCCATGTCCAACAATCTCGTGTGGTGCCTGGCCGTCGAAAAACTCCTGCAAATTCAGGCTCCTCCGCGGGCCGATTATCTCCGCGTCATCATGGTGGAGCTGAACCGCATTGCCTCTCACCTGGTTTTCTTTGGCACTTACGGCATCGACATCGGCGCTTACACTCCGTTTTTGCACGCTTTCCGCGAACGCGAGAAAATTTTGGATTTATTTGAAGAAGTTTCGGGTGCGCGCATGACATACAACTACATCCGCATCGGCGGCGTGATGGCAGATCTTCCGGCGGACTGGATTGGCAAGTGCCGGTCTTTTCTGGAATGGATGAAAGAACGCTTTCCCGAGTATGACACTCTGCTCACAGGAAATCCCATTTTTCAGGACCGCACAAAGAAGATCGGCGTGCTCACAAAAGAAAACGCCATTGCTTACGGTGTGACGGGCCCCAATCTGCGCGGCTCAGGCATCAAATTTGATTTAAGAAAAGACGAGCCCTATTGTTCTTATGACAAATTCCAATTTGACATTCCCGTGGGCCAAGACGGCGACTGCTGGGACCGCTACTGGGTGCGCATGCAGGAGATGAAAGAGTCCGTCAAAATTGTGGAGCAGGCGCTGGACGGCCTGCCCGCGGGCGAACCCAACGCAAAAGTCCCCCGCATTTTGCGCCCGCCCCATGGCGAAGCCTATGCCCAGCTTGAAGCCCCCCGCGGCGCGCTGGGCATCTACACCATTTCCGACGGCAATGATAAGCCCTACAAAGTGCATGTGCGCGCGCCTTCCTTTATCAATTTGACCATGCTTCAGGAAATCCTCATCGGCCAGAAAGTTTCCGATGTGGTGGCCACCTTGGGAAGCATCGACATCGTTTTGGGAGAAGTGGACCGATGATCCCACTACCTGCCTATTCACCGAAGGTGAATCAATCTAAAGGATTTGCATATCTACTTCAAAGTGAAAAAAATGGAACTTTTTATCTTGGTTGGACATCAGATGTAATTCGTAGAGTCGAAGAACATAATTTCGGGGAGAGTACATATACTAAAACCAGAGGTCCTTGGAAATTAGTTGGTGTTGAGGAATTTCAAGATCATGAGTCTGCAAAGAAAAGGGAAAGAACTCTCAAACATAATCCAAAGATGCTTTTTTTGTTTAAGAAGCGTATGATTAGCCAGCTTTCAGCTGGCAGGCAGGTAGTGGGATGATCATGCCCGTCTGGACGATCGGCCAAAAGCGGGCCGCGGGCGTTCTGGCCGGCGTTACGGCCGGCATCGTGGGCATCGCTTTTGCCATCGGCGAATTACCGTTTCGGCTTTCACAAATCTGGACTTTAGTTTTAGATCTGGCTGCCAAAAACAATGTTCCCCTTCTGGTCACTGATATCGCCTCCTTGGTCATCCAATGCTCCATGATCATCGGCTTTATCGCCGTCTCGGTGATGTTCATGGTCTGGTGGGAGCGCAAGATTTCCGCCCACATGCAAAGCCGCCTCGGCCCCATGGAAACCGGCGGCTGGCACGGCTGGGCCCAAACCATCGCAGATGCCATCAAACTTCTCTTAAAGGAAGACATTGTTCCTTTCGCAGCTTCCCCCTGGGTGCATTTCTTCGCTCCCATAGTGGCATTCATTCCCGCTTTCCTCTGCTACGCCGCGCTTCCGTTTGGTGAGGGCACCATCGCCGTAGACCTCGATATCGGCGTGCTCTACATTTTTGCAATCTCCGGCCTTTCTGTTCTGGGCATCATCATGGCGGGCTGGGGTTCGGGCAACAAATATTCCATGCTGGGCGGTTTGCGCGCCGCGGCGCAGTCTGTGTCCTATGAAATTCCCCGAGTGTTGTCCGTCGTTCCCATCCTGATGATCGCCGGCACCATGAAATTGACCGGCATCGCGGCCATCCAGAGCGAACCCTTGGCCTGGATTCCTTTCCTTCCCAATTGGTTCATATTTTATCCAGTGATCGGCCAGCTTTCCTTCATCATTTTCCTCATCTGCTCCGTGGCGGAGACCAACCGCACGCCTTTTGACATCGCGGAGTCCGAATCCGAGCTTGTGGCGGGTTTTCACACGGAATATTCCGGCATGAAATTTTCCTTCTTCTTCCTGGCCGAATACGCTTTCATATTTTTATCTTCAGGCATGGCCGCGGCCCTCTTTTTGGGCGGAGGCTCCGGGCCGTTCCTGCCGTCCTGGTTCTGGTTTCTGATCAAAAGTTTTGCGGTTGTTTTCCTCTTCATCTGGTTCCGCTGGACATTCCCGCGCATGCGGGTGGACAGGCTCATGGAATTCTGCTGGAAATTTCTCCTCCCGTGGAGTTTTGTGAACATCCTGCTCACAGGGGCGTGGCTATTGCGATGATCCTATATTTCAAGACGATCTATAAAGTTTCCGCAGCCCTCCTCTCCGGCATGTGGGTGACCTTCAAGTGGATGTTCCGCCCGTCCATGACGCTCCAGTATCCGCACGAAAAGGCTGTGACGCCGGAGCGTTTCCGCGGCACGCTCGTTTTTGACAAAGACACCTGCACCGCCTGCAATCTGTGCGTGAAGGCCTGCCCCACGGCCTGCATTTCCCTCGAGCCTTATGTGGACCCGGCCACCAACAAACGCCTGGCCAAGATCAACTGGTACCAGATCGATTTCGGCAAGTGCAACTATTGCCGCCTTTGCGAAGAAGCCTGCCCCACCAAACCCGTCAAAAGCGTGCGGCATTCCCACGGCTATGAATGGACCATGACGGACAGAAAAGAAATGCATGTGAAGTGGGTGCGTTGATGGAACTTGGCATTTTTTACCTTGTTTCCGCTCTCCTCATCGGTTCCTCCGTCATGGTGGTGACCAAGCGAGGTTTATTTTCGGCGGCCCTCTTTTTGGCCATGGCCCTCTCGCTTGTAGGCGTGCTTTTTGCCATGCTGGGAGCCGATTTTCTCTTTGCCGTGCAGATTCTGCTTTATGTGGGCGGCGTGATCGTGATCATCGCCTTCGCCGTGATGCTTTCCAACGCGGAACAGCTCAAAGCCGAGCCCCAAACCAACCGGCAGTGGGCACCGGCCTTAGCTCTTTGCCTCTCCCTGGTCCTCATGGTGATGGTGGGCGTGAACCGGCATTCTTTTGACGGAGTTCTGGCCGAGCTTGCCCCTACCACAAAATCCATCGGCATTCTGCTTCTGGGCGGGCAAATCCTTCCTTTTGAAGTCGTCTCTCTTGTGCTTTTGGCCTCACTCGTGGGCGCGGTGCTTTTTTCCAGAAAGGAAAAGAACTGATGGCTGAGACCGTGACAACCTGCGCCGTGGGGTTGCAGCATTATCTGGCGCTGGGCTCCATCCTTTTCGCCATCGGCATCTTCGGCGTGCTCACGCGCCGCAACATCATCGGCATCCTCATGTCCGTGGAATTGATGTTCAATGCCGCCAACATCAATCTGGTGGCCTTCAACCGTTTTGTGCACGGAGGCGATCTTTGGGGACAGGGATTCGCCATTTTCGTCATCACTTTGGCCGCGGCCGAAGCCGTGGTGGGGCTGGCGCTTGTGCTCGCGATTTACAGGACCATGAAAACCACTTATGTCGAAAAGATGAATTTACTCAAAGGCTGATATGATAGATCACGCATACTGGATAGTCCTCATGCCCATTCTGGCATCCTTCATCATCTTTTTCTTCGGGCGGTTTTTTCCCATGAAGGGCGCGGAGCTGGGAATAGCTTCAATGGGATATTGCCTCATTCATTCGCTATATATTTTCGGCACTGTTGCCGGAGAACCCGGCTTCACCTCCGAGCTCTCGATCACCTGGTTCCGCTTCGGCATTTTTGAAACCCAATGGGGATTCCTCATTGACGGGCTTTCCGCCCTCATGCTGGTCGTGGTGACGCTGGTGTCATTGCTTGTGCATATTTATTCGCTGTCGTACATGAAAGACGATCCCCGCTTCAAACGCTTCTACGCATATCTCTCCTTTTTCACCTTCGCCATGCTTATCCTAGTGGTGGCCAATAATTTCCTTCAAATCTTCATCGGCTGGGAGCTCGTGGGCCTGGCATCCTATTTACTCATCGGTTTCTGGTTTGAAAAAACCTCCGCCGCCAACGCGGGCAAGAAGGCCTTCATCACCACCAAAGTGGGCGACCTGGGCTTCTTCATCGCCCTCATGATGATTTTTTCTCTCTTGGGCACCCTCAACTTCGATCAAGTGGCCGCGCGGGTGAGCGAAAACCTCATTTCCCCCACCGTGGCCGGAATCATTGCGCTTCTGTTGTTCTGGGGCGCTGTGGGCAAATCCGCGCAAGTGCCCCTGCATGTGTGGCTCCCCGACGCCATGGAAGGCCCCACTCCCGTTTCCGCCCTCATCCACGCGGCCACCATGGTGGCGGCGGGTGTCTATCTTGTGGCCCGCACTTATTTTCTGTTTGAACATGCTCCGTTCGCCCTGGAAGCGGTTGCCTGGACCGGAGGCATCACCGCGCTCCTCGCCGCCACCATGGCGCTTGTGGCCACGGACTTCAAGCGCGTGCTCGCCTTCTCCACCGTGAGCCAGCTGGGTTACATGATGCTGGCCATGGGCGTGGGCGACAAAGTGGCCGGGATGTTCCACTTGACCACTCACGCGTTTTTCAAAGCCCTGCTCTTTTTGGCCGCGGGCTCCGTCATCCATGCCACGCACGAGAACGACATCCGCAAGATGGGCGGATTGTCGCGCAAAATGGTGTGGACCTTCATCACTTTCGCAGTGGCCTTGTGGGCAATCTCCGGCCTCTGGCCCATGGCGGGCTTCTATAGCAAAGACCTCATCTTGGAAGCTACTCTCAATTCCCATCACTATGTTCTTTTCGGCATCGGCGTCTTTGTGGCGTTCCTGACGGCGTTCTACATGACGCGGCTTTTCCTCCTCGTTTTTGTCACGGATCCCCGCAATCCAGAAATTTACAATCACGCGCACGAATCTCCGCCTTCGATGGTACTGCCTCTCATGGTGCTGGCGGTTCTGGCAGTTTTCAGCGGGCTCGTCTTTGAATATGTCATTCCCATTCACAAGCTTTTGGAATTGCCCATGAGCGCGGAATCCGCGGCGATGGCCGAAGAAGCGGTTCACCATGTCTGGCCCGTCTGGGCCGTGCCGGCCCTGTCAACGGTTGTGGCCGCGGGCGGAATTTTGCTCGCTTTCCTTTTCTATGTGAAGCCCGTGTTTTCCCCCCAAAGGCTGGCCGAAAAATTCCGCCCGGTCCACACCCTGCTGGTGGAAAAATACGGGTTCGACGAATTTTATCTGGCCTTCCTGGTCAAGCCGCTCGACATGTTGTCCGTTGGCCTTGCCAAGCTGGATTACCGCGTGCTGGACCAGCTGGGTGTGGACGGCACGGCCTGGCTCACGGAACGGTTTTCAAGGATGAACGCCTGGTTTGACCGTGTCATTGTGGACGGGCTTGTGGATTTTTGGGGCGCGCTCACTCAGGCTGGGGGTTCAATCGCCCGCTTGGTTCAGACGGGCTGGGTGCAAAATTATCTCCTTTTCTTCGTTCTCGGCTTTGCGGCGCTCATGGCCGCCCAGCTGCGCCTGACGGTGACGGACATTCTCATGCTTTTCAAGGGATTTTAAAAAAGTTCAAACAAGGAGCTCACTATGGAGTGTATTTTAAGTTCAATCACTTTTCTGCCGCTCGCCGGCGCCATTCTCATCCTCTTCGTCCCCAAGGAGAAGGAGCGCTTTGTCCGCTGGGCGGCCGTGCTGGCCTCCGGCCTGTCGTTTTTGGCGTCTTTAAGCCTGCTTAAAGATTTTGACCGCGCTCAGGCGGCCATGCAGTTCACGGAGAAAGTGGCCTGGATTCCGTATTTTAACATCAATTATTCTCTCGGCGTGGACGGCCTCTCCGTGCCTCTGGTGGTGCTCACCACTTTGCTTTCGCTCCTCTCCATCATCGGCTCTTTCGGGATCGAAAAGCGCGTCAAGGAATATTTCTTCTGGTTTCTGGTGCTGGAAACCGGCATGCTGGGCGTTTTTGTGGCGCTCGATTTCTTCCTTTTCTATATCTTCTGGGAAATCATGCTCGTGCCCATGTATTTCCTGATCGGCATTTGGGGCGGGCCGCAAAAGGAATACGCCGCCATCAAGTTCTTCCTTTACACTCTCTTTGGCTCGGTATTCATGCTCATCGCCATTTTGGCGCTTTATTTCAAGGCAGGACGCACCTTTGACATCCTGCAGCTCACCGCCATGAACGCCCAGTTCACGGGCGCTTTTGCCATCGTGGCCTTTTTGTTTCTTTTCATTGCGTTTGCCATCAAAGTGCCCATCTTCCCGTTCCACACCTGGCTGCCGTTGGCCCATGTGGAAGCGCCCACGGCCGTCTCCGTCATTCTGGCCGGCGTGCTCTTAAAACTCGGAACTTACGGCATGATGCGCATCTCCTTCCCCATGTTCCCTGAAGTGGCTCTCAAATTCGCAGTACCCCTTCTCGTTCTGGCCTTCATCAATATTATTTACGGCGCTCTTTGCGCCATGTCTCAAAAAGACATGAAAAAGATGGTGGCTTATTCTTCCATCAACCACATGGGCTACGCTCTCTTGGGAATGGCGGCCTTCACCACCACCGGTTTCAACGGCGCCATTCTGCAGATGGTCAATCACGGCATCATTACGGGTTCTCTCTTCCTTCTTGTTGGCGTAGTTTATGACCGCGCCCACACCCGCGACCTGGACGCTTTCGGCGGCCTGGGTGCCCGTCTCCCGGTTTACACGGGCATTATGGTTCTGGCCTGCATGGCATCCCTGGGCCTTCCCGGCCTGGCGGGCTTCATCTCGGAATTTCTCTGCTTCATGGGATCGTTCTCCTCAACCGCGTCGCCGTACCGCGTTTTTGAAAGCGTTCCGGTTTACAAATTCTTCACAGCTCTTTCCGTCATCGGCATTTTGGTTACCGCGGCTTTCTTCCTGAAACTCATTCAGAAAGTATTTTTAGGCACCTTAAACGAAAAATGGAAGGACATGAAAGACATGACCGCCACTGAGCTTGTTGCTGTGGTGCCTCTCACAGTGCTTACTGTGGTCATCGGCGTGTGGCCCCACTGGCTTATACGCCTCTCTGACGCAACGGTGCAATCCATGAAATTTTTGGTTGATGTGGTGAAATGAGAGACTGGCTCCTTCTAGCCCTTCCCGAACTCACTTTAAGCGCCGCGGCGCTTTTGTTGCTCCTGCTCGATGTCTGGGCGGAAAAGCGGCTCAAGGCCGCTGCCCTTGCGGTCGCATTTGTCGCGCTTGTGGTGGCTCTCGTGACGGTGCTCACTCCTCCTGCAGGCGGACGCTCCTTCGGAATGCTTTCCCACGACGATTTTTCCGTGTTTTTCAAAGTCCTGGCCATTTTGAGCGCGGGTCTCATCCTCCTCCTTTCTGAAAAAGATTCAGCTCTCATGGGCAAGGGCGCGGGAACCTTCGCCGCTCTGGTTTTGCTTTCAACCCTCGGAGTTTTATTTCTCTCTTCCGCGGAAGATCTCATCATCCTATTTGTCGGCCTGGAGCTCACCACGCTTCCGCTTTTTATTCTGGCTGGGTATTTGAAAAGCGATGCGCGCTCCTCTGAGAGCGCCGTCAAGTTCCTGCTCGTGGGGGCCTTTTCCACAGGGCTCATGGTTTTCGGCATGTCGTACCTTTACGGCATCACGGGCTCCACCTCATTTCATTCCCTCCGCTCCTGGCTGGATCAGTCCGTGCAGTCGGGCGCGGACCGCACTCTTTTCACCGTGGGCGCGTTATTCCTTCTTGCAGGCCTGGGATTTAAAATGTCCCTGGCCCCCTTTCACCAATGGACGCCGGATGTCTATCAGGGCGCTCCCACGCCCGTGACGGCGTTTTTTTCCATCTCGCGCGATGCGGGCGTCATTGCCGTCCTGCTTCGCCTTTTCGGGGCGTTTGTAAATCCGTCTTTGATCCAATTTGTTCCCCTGTTCTGGATTTTGGCCGTGCTCACCATGACGGTGGGCAATATCACCGCCCTCCGCCAGGATAATCTCAAACGCTTGCTCGCTTATTCATCCATTGCCCATGCCGGCACGATTTTCATCGGCCTGGCCGCCGGCTCTGAGACGGGCCGCCAGGGCGTGATGCTCTATACTTTTGCATATACCCTCATGAGTATCGGCGCTTTCGCCGTGGTCATCCGCGTGTCGCGCGCCAAGGGTTCGGATGATCTCTCTGCAATCCAGGGCCTGGCCAAAGAGGATT
>MGUQ01000055.1:18397-19658 GCA_001799975.1 Elusimicrobia bacterium RIFCSPLOWO2_01_FULL_54_10
TTCCCATGGCCGTGCTCATGGTGTTCATCCTGATGTCGCTCGCGGGGATTCCTCCATTCCTCGGGTTCCTGGGCAAGTTTTATGTGTTCATGGCCGCCGTGGAGCAGAGGATGTTCTGGCTTGTGGGCATCGCTCTCATCAACTCGCTCATTGCCGTTTATTATTATTTCCGCATTGTCCATCGAATGTTCTTCATGGAGCCCGTGGGCTCCCGCTCCGGCGGCCGCCAGATCTCCGTCAATCTCGCCGCCTACGCGTCCTTGGCGGTCCTTCTATTATTCGGCATTTTTCCCCAGGCCGCTCTCGCCTGGATCGGCGACCATTTTCGTTTTCTTCCGTTTTAATGTTTAAATCAGCGTCGCTTGTCGCCCCTTCATCCTTAAAAGAAATCGTCTCGCCCATTCTCCCGCGGCTGGACGAGGTGGAAGCGCGCCTTCATGGCGTGGCCGCGGAAAGCGACGGCATCCTCAAAGAATCTTCGGCGTATGTCCTCTCCGGCGGCGGCAAGCGCCTGCGCGCGGCCCTCGTCTTGTACAGCGCCTCCATCGGTCACCCAACGGACGAAGTCTATGAACAAGCCATTCGCGTGGCCTGCGCGGTGGAGCTCATCCACGCGGCTACCCTTGTACACGATGACATTATTGACCACGCGGTGCTGCGGCGCTTAAAACCCACGGTCAACATCCATTTCGGCAGCGATGTGGCGGTTCTTCTCGGAGATTTTCTCTATGCCAAGGCCTTCGAGATGATCGCGGGCGTGGGCAATTCTTCAGTCACGGAGCGCATGGCGCGCACCACTCGGCGCATGTGTGAGGGCGAGATGGACCAGCTCCGCCACCGCTTCAGAGCGGACTTGGCCCTTGAGGAATACCTTTCTTTCATTGAGAGAAAAACCGCAGATTTGATTTCCGCAAGTGCCGCGAGCGGTGCCGAGTTGGCCGGCTTGCCGGAGCCTCATGTGAAAGCGCTTGCCGACTACGGCCTTTCCGTGGGCATTGCGTTTCAGATTGTGGATGATCTGCTCGACATCGTGGGCATTGAGCGCAAAATGGGCAAAACGCTCCACACGGACATGGGCAACGGCAAAATGACTTTGCCCTTGATCCTCCTGCGCACTGTGCTGGTGGGGCAGGAAAAGGCGGATTTTATCGAGAGCTTAAAATCCCCCAATCCGGACTGGAAATCCGCCGTGGAGCTGGCACGCCGCCACCGCATCCAGGAAAAATCCGAAGCCTTTGCAAATGATTATCTCACCGGAGCG
>MGUQ01000056.1:0-7708 GCA_001799975.1 Elusimicrobia bacterium RIFCSPLOWO2_01_FULL_54_10
AGGATCCCTCAATGATTTCAACCGTTGATAAGAAGGCGGATGCTTTGCAGTCCGCAGCCCAAATCATCTCTATGATTGACAGTGGGTCTTTGGGAACTGGCTCCACCTGGAACGGATTCTTTGGTCTTGTAGCTTCAGCCTCAAGAGATATCGCGTCTACTCCCGGTGGAATGACTGAATTGGGCCGGTTATTCGAATTTGCGGGGGACATCATCAGCTTCAAGTCCAATGATTCAGCCCGGGAAAGCTTTGCGGCAATTTATAGTTCGATGATTGAGTTTGGTAGCCAGGAATCCTCCGTAACGCCTTTAAGCCGCCTGGCTTCATACATTCTGCATGGCGCTCATGACATTGATTCCTCAACTCAGAATGAATGGGCCTCTCAATTGGTTGGTATTGTGAGCCGTGTCGCGTCCAATGAAAAGGCGGATCTTGCTGAGTCCATTCCCGCCTTGGAACAGTTGGCGTTTTCACTTTACCAAACAGAAAATGCAGGCTTATCCATGATTTTAGGAGGCGCTTTTAATCAAAATTCTATTCTTAAACTAACCGCTCAAAATGCTGTCCGCGAAGAGGATCAGGAAAACCGGATAAGCATTCCCAACTTTGCCAATTATGCTGCTTATACAATGACGCAGTTTAACGGTCAATCCATGGGGGCGTTGCTTCAATCTAAAAACATGCAGTTCACCAGCGACATTGCCGTATCCAACTTAACTTCTGTGCTGGACCAGGCTGCAAATTGGATGAATAGAAACACTGTTTCTGACATCCGTCAATCGCTTGGCCTTCCTGCTCTGCCCGCACTCGAAACTGCCCCCTTGAGCTCACTGGCCATCAACATCAACCGCCTTCTTGATGCCACCGTTTATTCCTTTATTCCTCAATCCTGGGCCAATCGGCTTATGCTTGGCGGCGCGGGTATTTATGGGGCAGCTCCAGCGGACCTCCACCTTAATCAATCTCAAGCAGCGCCAGTCGCAACTGCCGCCACCTCCTCTTGGCCTACAGACATTGAAGTGAGCGTGTCCGCGAATGCATCGACTCTTGTTTCCGATGAAGTTTCAACCCCTGCCCAGCCGGCTCAAGTGACTATGGCGGCCGGAAACACTTTGACAGAGGTTGAGAGCATCTCCACTGTGGACGGCGCTCTCGAGGGAAAAACCCTGCAAAAAGTGGCTCAACGGGGTGTTGGGAACACCGTCAGGGCTTGGTTGGGCTTGATGAAAGGCTCCGGGCCCGTTCATAGCGGGGGCTCCAAGCTCGCCGTCATGATCAATTATTATTACGGCACGGCCAAGGTGCTTTATCAGGGCCATAATCCGGAATCCACCCGGCAAATCGGCGACGTGCGCCTCACCAGCGACGTTGACGAAAGCCGGCATGCAGATTTTGGCGCTTCACAAGGAATTTTGGAACAGGCGATTTCTTATTTGCCTGCAGGGCTGCAAGCCCATGCGCGTAAACTCAATCTAATCACTGTTGTTCCTCCCAGAAGCATGCGCGGAAAAATTTATTCCGGCGAAGCTCTGGCTGAAGCCAGCAATTACCTCAACATGGTCCGTAAAAATAATATGGTGCAGTTCCTCGCTGTTCTTTCCGCGGCCGCAACGGACAAGAGGATCTTCCAAAAATGGGAAGGAATGGACGTTTTCCTTCATCTTTTGGGCCACATGAAGCAAAACGGCCCCAAAGAAACCAAAGAGGAAGCCATCCGCATGCTTGAACGCATCTTGGACACTTTGATCAAAAACTTCGGAGATTTGCCCCCAGAGGCTGCTGTTGCGGCCACCGCCTATGTCATGTCTGTTTTGAGAGCGCCAGGCGAAGGCAGAATGCCCAAGGTTGTAGATTTGAGCTTGTCCAAGAGATGGGCGGATGATCCCGAAATGATGAAATCCGCAGAGGAAATTTATGCCCAAGTCTTGATATATTTGAACCGGATTGAAAATCAGCCCAAAGTTAAAGCTGACGCCATTGCGGGCGCCGTCAAAACAAAGCCCGGTGCCGATCCTTCCCGGTTTATCTATCATTCATTGGAAGATTCGACTGAGTTGAAAGCCTTCCAAGTCGCCGAACCTGGAGTTACTCGCGGCAATATTTACATCACAGAAGAGATGTGGGCCATTCTTAAAGCCAATCCTCTGGCATTGGCCCAGCTTCTGGCCCATGAAGCTTACCATTTGGACCGCAAAGGCCAAGAAGCCATCGATATAAATCTTGAAGAATGGACTGCGGCCACCCAAGAAGAAATCGTTGCTCAGGAATATGCTTCTAGAAACTCCGGTCACAACGAGGCTTCTTTGGATAGCCTCCTTCCTAAGATTGTTGGAGATAAGGGAAATGGATTGAGGCACGACGACGTAACAAGTTCCGACCGCGTTGTTGACATCAGGGGCGGGAGGCTGAACGAACCCCTCACTGGCTTTGTGGTGGGTGCTATGCTCCAAACGCCTCTCCTTGCTCCTGTAGCTGAGGCTCTTCAATCCTACGGCATTGACCCGCAGATTGCGGGGGTTGTGCTCATGAGCCTTTCAGCGGTCGGTCTAGGAATGTCGATTTTTGGCGGTATTTCTTTGACTAGATTTGTTCAATGGCTCAGAGGCAGATCATCCCAGCCCGAGATTGCGAATGCGCCGGCTTACATGAATGTTGGCGGGCCCAATATTTCATTGAAAGATCGTATTGAAATTATTTCTGATAAACAACGTCCGGATCAGTATGAAATTTCAGTGAATGGTGAGCGTGCAGGCAGTTTCACGCTGACTGTTACTCCTGCAGATAATTCCGCTGCTGTGTTCAATCTGGCACTTTTCGGTAAGTTTAGAGGAAGAGGGTTGGGATCGGAAATTTACACTAGAATTGCAACATTGGCCCAAACCGTGAGACCCGGTGTTCAGTGGCTTAAAGGGCCCGACGTCATTAATCCGGAGATTCTCCATATTCGTCAAAAGGTATTTGGGAAAGTCGATGTAAGAACTAAAGACGGATGGGTTTCTCTGCAGGACGCTATTGGCCGCTACCCCGATCTATTGAAGTCAGCTCCGAATGGGATGATCGAAATTGTTCGTCCACTGTCCGTTCGTTCACCCATTTCTGCTGGAACCGGCACTCCTCTTTACAGCAGTGCTATCCCGGGATTTGTCCCGCTGGGCGAAGCCATTAGAATTTTCCGTCAGAACCCCTATTTCGGCACACTTACAATCAGCGTTTTCCTGACGAGCATTGCCGCACTGGCCGGCCAGCCTGCGCTTGCAGCGGCCCTTGCGGCCGCAACCGCCGTCGGAGTTTCAATTTATTCTGCTAAGACTCAATCTGCCAATCCTTCTCAGGCAACAGTTAACACCGCCCTCTCTTTTGCTCCCAAAATTGCGTCGCTTCAGAAAAACAACTCCCTGGGCACTGCCGCTCTACCCAATGAAATAGCGTTCTCGCTGACGCCGAACCTGGCTGATCCCGTCAAGTTCCTTGCCGAAGGCCATGAACACGAAGTTTCCATCAGCCTCTGGGAAAAGCTTAAGAACTTCATCGGCGGCCGCACCCTGGCGCACACTCACCCCAGCTTTATCACTCCCACAGTGGCCGACATGAAAGCTGTGAACAAAGGCATTATTTATGGCGCAAACCGTCATTGGAGCTATTACGAAACCAACGGAAATAACGCCACGGTTGTTTACATGACCGGAATGGAGCTCACCAAAACCGAAACCGCCACTCTCGACGAATTTGCCCAGGCCGAGGCCATTTATCTGGCCACTGTCTTGAACAGCCCGCGCCTGATTGAGCCCTATAAGCAGGCGCTTGTGGACCAAAAGATGACTCCCGCAGAAGTCATCCGGGACTTGATCCGCACCAAGCCGCAGGAAATGGCCCGGGGAGCCGTGGCCATCGCCATTGAGGCTTCCAGCCTGGAGAACGCCAGCTTTGCGGTGTCTCTGCGCCTGGCGCTCCGCAGTTTTGAAAACGCCGAAGTGCTGGTGGTGGACAATACTGGCCAGCTGGACCCCGCCTTGCTCAATCAAGATTGGGGCAAAGTCAAGATTTCCGTCGTGGCCCGGCCCGGCAATGACCAATTCCGCCTGCTTTTGGGCGACGGCAAAATTGACGCCGCCAGCCTTCATGAAAATGTCTTTAAGCGCGGCCATTATGATTCCAGCATGGTGATCACCATGAACCCCAGCCTCTGGATTGGCAAACTGCTTGCCCAAATTACCAGCACCGATCTTAACGTTGCCGCGCAAGCCATCAATTTGGTGAGCGGCTCCACAGGCGTGAAGGCAAAAGACCTGACGTCCATGATTGAGACAGTAAGCATGGATGCCAAAGCAGCCCAGATTGTAATGTTTGTTATCAGCCAATAACCTCAAGGAGAATGTGACATGGAAAAAATGAAAATATTAATTATCGACGACGAAGGCCCCATCGCGGACATGATTGCCGACTTCTGCCAGGCCTACGGCTTTGACGCCCGGGTCTTAAACGGCGGTCAGGACGCTCTGGAAGTGGCCAAGGATTATCGCCCGGATCTCATCACCGTGGACCTCATGATGCCCGGCACCTCGGGTCCTGAAGTGGTGGACATACTTAAGGCGGATCCACAGACCAGCACAATCCCCTTCATCATCATCTCGTCTTACGGCTGGACCCCAGACATTGCGCAGACCTTCAAAATGGCCAAAGGTGTGGTCCAAAAACCCATCACCATGAAGGATTTGAGCCATCAAATTGAAAAGGCTCTGGCATCCTGATCCAGCCTCAATTTCGCCGTTTTCTCGTACGCGGGCGCGCGTTCGGAGCGCCTCAAATTGTTACAAAAATGTTACAAAAAGTTGAGGAAAAGTTTAACGGTTACTGTTATATTTAGAAGGTGAAACCCTCCATAGGCAAGTTCCTGTCGGTGAAGTTCCTCCGCATTTTTACCCTTCTCTGTTTTTTCTCATTTTCAGGCCTCAATAACGGTTTCACCTATCTCATCGTCTCGGCTCATGGCGTTCAGCGGGTGGATTTGACCCCCCTCCTGCTCCAGAAAACAGCGCGCATGGCCAACCCCCTCAACTGGAAACCCGTCATCCTCAATTTTGCCCGCACGCGCCTGTCGCGCTCAGTCAAAGTGATTGAATATGCCAGCCAGAGAGCGGTGCACAATTTTCTTCTTGAAGCCGCGCTGGCCCAAAACTGGATGAGAACTTCCGTCTCAAATTTGCTCGGAAAAAAAGTCCAAAACGCAGAAGTCGTGAAAGTTCAGGAAGCGGTGCATGCCGTGATTTCGGGCGTTCCCGTCGAACCCTCGGAGTCCCAGGCGCGGGTTGCCAGCCAGGCGGCCCATTTTTCCGACATGGCGCAGCAAGCTCTGCAATCCGGGTCATCCAGGGAATTTGTCAAATCGGAGCGCAAAAAATCCTGGCTCCTGGACCGATGGAATTTGTGGAACGGTCACAGGGACAACGGCCTTGCGCCGCCCGGCTCAGGGATGCGCCATGATTTCAGGGAAATCGCTCAAACCGGTGCCGGATTCCGCCACCGGTTGAAGTGTTTTATCGCTGTGATGCCGGGCAAACTCCGGCTGTGGCTTTCTTCGTCGCTTTCCAGTCGTGGTGACGGGGATTTGGCTCTGAACGGCGCATTCGGATTGGGGAAACCCCCGCATGAAAATCAAATGCGGGGTTTTTCTTTTGGGAGATGCGATGATTAAGAGCATCTCCCTCACGCTTGTACTCGCTTTGCTTTTTACGGCCGTAGCTCCGCCCATCGCAGAGGCTAACATTTGGGACGAGCGCCGCAAGGCCGTGGAGCTGATGCAGGAGAAAAAATCAAAAATGCGGGAAGCTCTCCGTCCGCGCCGTCTGGCGCCCCGCTCTGCGGTTCCCGCGCTGGGAGTCTTGGGGGGTGAAGGGTTCACTCTTCCCGCCGAGCTGGGTTCTGTGTCCGAATCCTGGCACGGGAAAGCCGGCCTGGAAGCCCAGTCCAAGGGCTATCCGCTCATTGTTCACATCCAGGACGCTCACGGCTATTACGGCGCGCAAAAAAACCTGGCCAGGATTTTGAAGCATCTTTCCGCGTCTTCGCAAAAATCAGCGCAACCCCTGCAAGTGTTTGTTGAAGGCGCCTGGGGGCCTGTGGACGCCCGCTGGCTGGCCGCCCTGCCGGGAGACGCGCGCAAAAAATCCATCGCCGAAGGTCTTCTGCAAAGCTCAGAAATCACGGGCGAACAGTATATGGCCATTCTGGAAGGCCCTGAATCCATCGTCATTCAAGGCGTGGAAGACGAGAAAATATACCTGGCAAACCTCAAGTCGCGGGAAATGGTTGCCCCGGTTCGCCCGGGCATCCTGGCCGGCATTGAAAATTCATACGCGGCCTTGAAAGAGGCCAAGCGCGCGCAATATCCTGCAAAACTCCGGGAACTGGACATTGCCGCCTCGCAGTTTGAGGCGGGCAGAATCACCCTCAACGAATATTTCAATTTTCTGGAAAAGTCCGCCCCGTTTGACGCGGCAAAATCGCCGTCCCTGAAAGCCCTGTCGGATTTGATCCGGCTGGAGAACAGCCTGTCCCTGCCGGCCGTGGAGCAGGAGAGAAAAAATCTTCTGGAGAATTTGGGCGATACCCTGGACAAAAGCCTCATGGCTCAGCTCACGGCCGCGTCCCTGAACCTGCGCCTGGGCAAAGCGAGCGCCTCTTCGTTTTATGCCAGCCTTGTAAAACTGGCCCAGGTCAACGGAATTTCCGCGCCTGCCCTTGACGCCTACGCGCAGTATCTGAGAATGTCCGAAATCTTGGATCCGCAGGCGGTCCTCAAAGAGCTGAAGGATTTTGAAAAAGCCGCCCTGGCCGCCGGAGCCGCCGGCAGCAAGGATATCACTGAGCTGGTGGCGTCCGACCGCTCATTCCGGAACCAGATCAAGTTCTGGGACGAAAAGTTTGCGCCCGAAGACTGGGAGGAGTATTTGGAAGCAGGCAGGCGGGCGTCCGCCGAAGGGCTTTTCACCGAACGCCAGAAATTTTTACAGGACGCTTATTATCAGCTCGCCTTCAAACGCGACAGGGTGATGGCGGAAAACATGCTCGGCAAGCTGGAAACCCAGACAGGAGAAGCGCCGGACATGGTGGTTTTGGTGGCGGGCGGCTTTCACACGTCTGGAATCACCCATATTCTGCGTGAAAAGGGCGCGCCTTTTGTGGTCATCACACCGCGCCTGGAGGCGCCGAGTGAGCCGGCTGCCCGTGAACCGTTCAGCAAGGCCAAATATGCTGAATTTGCCGGGGAATACGTCAAAAATCTGCGCGGATTGCTGACAGGCGGGGGGAATGAAGAAGATAAAAATATTGAACGCGTCATAGACATCCTTGAAAACCGCCTGCAGTTCGCGGAGCCGGCAGTGAAAGACGGGAAGCCAGTGGTTTACGGGGCTTACCAGGGGGACCAGTCAAGGGTCTATTTCAAGATGGATTATTCCGGCACCCCGGCGCCTGCGGTCGCCTCAGCCGATTTTGC
This sequence comes from Elusimicrobia bacterium RIFCSPLOWO2_01_FULL_54_10, assembly GCA_001799975.1. Lineage (GTDB taxonomy): Bacteria > Elusimicrobiota > Elusimicrobia > 2-02-FULL-39-32 > 2-02-FULL-39-32 > 2-01-FULL-60-11. The sequence continues at coordinate 7,496 of MGUQ01000056.1, forward strand.
CGATGCCCTCAAGTCCTCAATGGGGAGCTTGAGGGTTCTTGGAAGTATGATAAAGTCTGGAGATATTTCCGGCGCGGTGCAATTTCTTTTTAAGATTATTTCAGGCAATGCGACTGTCAGTCAGGTTGAGGTGGGTGAAATTCCGACCCAACAGAGGGCAGAACTGGTTGATTCGCGCGTTGAACAAACGGTCGCCGAGTTGGATCGAAAAGA
>MGUQ01000056.1:7739-7979 GCA_001799975.1 Elusimicrobia bacterium RIFCSPLOWO2_01_FULL_54_10
CCGGCCAAGCCTATCCCCGCCCCCCGGCTTGCGGAGATTCCCGGCACCGCGGCAATTTTAGGCCCGGATTTCTTCAAAGCAGTTATGGAAACTCCAAAAACACTGGTGGACTGGTTCAAGGCTTTTCTTGGGACCCCTCTGATTGTTGCTCCCTTCCTGGAAAGCGCGGCGCTGTATGGTTTGTGGCGGGGTGCTCAAGGAATTTTTGGGTTTGACTCTTTCTTTGATCCCGCGGCGTTC
>MGUQ01000057.1:0-3086 GCA_001799975.1 Elusimicrobia bacterium RIFCSPLOWO2_01_FULL_54_10
GACGGGGATTAAAAAAAGCGACAAGAGAAAAGTCCGGACAGGGATATTTCTGGAAAAGAAAAAATAAGCCAGGGGCAGGATGATGCCAAAGGGCGCGGCCGGATATTTGGTGGAGGCGGCCAACCCGAGGAGGGCCCCCGCCCAAAGGTAGGCTTTCCTGTCTTCTTCCTCGATCGCCCGGACGATCTTCCAGAAGGCCAGCAGCAGCAGCGCGGTCATCCCCATGTAGCCCTTGATGATGTGGCTCAAATAAACAAAGTTGGGCAAAGCGGCAAAGATCAAGGCAGAGCAGAGCCCGACATTCTCCGAAAACAATCTCTTGCCGATTTTGTAGACCAGGTAAAGGAGGATCACCCCGCAGACCGCCTCCGAAACCCGGCCCATCAAATAAAACGGCGTGGGGTCTTTGACGAAGGAGAGGGCAAAGTCATGGGTATTTGCAAAAAGCCCGGTCAATCGGCCGAGGAGGTAATATTGGCCGAAGAGGAAAAGCATGAAGTAAAGGTAAAGGGAAGGGTATTCGAAGAAGTGGGGATTTAAATCCCCGCTGCCCATTTTCAGGGCGTACTTGATGATTTTGTATTCTTCCGACTGATATTCATAGGGCAAGCCCCAGCCGATTCCCCAAAATCTCAGGAAAGCGCCAAAGGCCAGGATACCCACCAAAATCCATGAATTGCGTGTCATTAAATTTAAGCCAATCAAAACTGTTAGCCGAGGATGGGATTTGAACCCACAACCTATCGCTTACGAAGCGATTGCTCTGCCAATTGAGCTACCTCGGCGCTCTTAGGCGGTTATGATACAAAATGGCGCCCGTGGAGGAAAGAGCAACGGCGGCGCACCCCAAACATCAGAATGTCAAGGAAAGTGTGATGCGCTGCGCGCTGCCCAATTCTCCCGCGGGGTTGATGGAATAGTCCACGCGGCCGCGGCCGAGCTTCATTCCGAGCCCGAGTCCCAGGCCGGAAAGCCCGGAAAATTTCCCGGTTTCAAACTTGTTGGACGCGTGGAAGGCGGAAACGCCGTGGCTCAAGAACCCGGCCCGCAGGGAAACCCATGAAAGCGGAGAAAACTCCGCGCCCATGCTGAACAGGGTGCGCGAATTGTAAACGTCCTGGCGGACGTCCGCGCTCAGGAGCAGGAATTTGAGCCCTCCATATGCCACGCCGCCGGACAAAGTGAGGGGAAGGGTTTCGGATTCCTCCAGGAATTTCATTTTGGGGCCCAAGTTCAGCACGGCAAAGCCCGCCTGAACCTGGGTTCCGGGGACAATCGTTTGAGCGCCCGCGTCAAAAGCAAATGACCTCGCGCTTTCGTCGGCGATGCGGGACTCTATCCATTTGGCGGAGATCCCCAGGTTGAGGGCCCCGGCGGCGCGGCGGGCATAGCCCAAAGTCACCGCCAGGTCGGAGACGGAAAAATCAGAAGAGCGTGCACGGCTTTCAGTCCTTCCCTCTTGTTCTCCCGCGTCCAAATGGAAAGCGCTCACCCCGAAACTTCCCATCCGGGTGGGCCGGGCGAAGGACAGGGTGTTGTATTTCAAATCCGAGTAAAGGGCCGCGTAGGTGGCCGACAGGTCGGCCTTCCGCAGGCGCGCCATGCCCGCGGGGTTCCAGTAAAGGGCGTTGGAATCCTGCGCCACGGCCGTATAGGCGGAACCCATGCCCAGGGCTTTGGCGTCGGTCCCCAGCCGCAGGAACGAAGCCGAGCTTCCGGCTAGAGCGGTACCGGGCGCCAACAGCGCCGCGGCAAGAACGATTCTGATCTTGTTCATCATTGGATCACCGCCATTTTTCCGCGAATGCGGATGTCCTGCTCGCCCGCTTTCCTGGCCGCCACGGAATAAAGATAGACTCCGCTGCCCCCGCCCGAGAGGTCCAGCGGGTGTTCATAGGCATATTTTCCGTCGATGATATGGGGAATTCCGTCCAGGCGGACTTCACTCACCAATTCCCCGGTGATGTTGTAGACCCTGATCTCCACGGAATCCGCGATGCCGCACTCCACGTGGAGGGCAGGTTTGCGGCCGCGCTTGGCGGGGTTGGGAAAGGAATAGATTTCCCCCTGGCGGAAGGTTGGATCCGCGCCGGGCGCGGCCAGAGAGTCTTCATCGGGGTCTTGGACGTCGTCATCGTTGCCGAAAGCTTGCGCATCGAAAACCGGTTCTCCCAAGGCCGAAGTTGAAACCGTGACGTCTTTGAAGAACTCAACTTCGTCGAACCAAGCCTTGCCCTTGGCGCCGTACATGGAAAGGACAAACCGGGCCTGGGCCGCGCCTTCGGGAGAGGCAAACGAGGCCTCGAACTGAGTCCAGTCGCTTGTTGCAAGCAGGTTCCGCACCAGCGCGCTCCGCGTGATTTTTTCCCCGGACTGATTGAACCACTGGACAAGCACCCGCACGCCGCCGCTTTCGTCCTGGATATTCTTATGAACGGCTTCCCGGCGGACCCAGATGGAAGCGGTGTACCCGGCATGGGGATCAACTGAGATTTTTTCACTCGCGATGAAAGAGCGCCCGGGGAACGCGCGCCTGAGCGCGGCGGATTTCTGTCCGCCGTGGCGCACTTCTTCGTCGATAAACGCCGCGGCGGGAAAGTGCCAGCCGCTTTCCCCCTCTTCAAAGCCGGGGTTCGTCACCAGGTTGACCGCCGGCGGAGGCGGCGGGGCGCCGGGGATTGCGGCCGTTACGGTGCTGGCCAACGCCGCGGCCGGAGAGACGGCGGAAGTGACGGGATTGCGGGCATAGCCGGATATGAAATAGGTGGTGTCCGGCAGGAGGCCGGAGAAATCAAAACTGTGATTGAAGGCCGCGGTCGTATTTTCCTGCAAGGGCGCGCTTGCCGGATCCGTGGAGAGGGCTAAAACGTATTCAATCGGGTCCAAATTGTTCCCCGGGGCCCAAGTCCCGAAAATGGCCGACGTCGTGACGGATACAACCGCGGCGCCGGCCGGAGGCGCGGGCTCAACGTATGCCGTGGTGCGGTTGGAAATGGGGGAGAGGGCGCCGCCCGTGTCTTCCGTCCACAGGTGGAAGAAGTAACTGGCGTTGCCTTGCAGATCCGCAAAGAGGGAGTTCCTAAATT
>MGUQ01000057.1:3096-3983 GCA_001799975.1 Elusimicrobia bacterium RIFCSPLOWO2_01_FULL_54_10
GCCGCAAAACTCAAATCGGCAAAATTGGGCGAAAAGACTGCGTTAGGGTCTGTTTCCACCTGAATCAGGAAGCGGCCGCCCAAAATAGAACCCGCCGCACCGTCTTCTCCAGGGGCTGTCCAGTTAATGACAATCTGCCCGGGCAGAGCGGCCGTTGAAGCAAAAAGGTCCGTGACAGGGGCGGGCGGCAAGTCCAGCGCAATGGGATCAAAGTTGAGCGTATAAGAAGTGGCATCGGAAGCCAGGTCAAAGAGGTTCAAATGGTAGATGGCGGCAAGTGAATTTTTATTGAAGTGTTTGGAGACCCAGAAGTTGGCCGGATCAATGGCTTTGCCGTCGGCCCTGCGGACGGAAACCGGGGAGAGGTTTCCATAGGCATAGGGAACTGCACTGTGAACCCATGCTCCCGCCGCCGGAGGCGTGGAGAACGCCAGAGTCAGAGTGGCGGAAGGACCGCCCAAATCCCCGGTGAGCGCCGCGTCCTCGAAGACGACCGGCATGGGGTTTGACTGATCTGATTCCAAAAGAGTGTCCGCGGCAAGGGCGCCGCCCGAATTCAGGAAATCATGGAGCGCCAGGCGGTCGGCGGAAGCGCTCACCAGAAGGTCCAGAGCGCCGTCGCGGCCGGGAGCGTCCGCTTTGACTTTGCGCAGGAGCGTGGTGGCGGCCACGCTTTGGATGAGGGAAGTAAGCTGGCCACCCAGTTCCGCCGCGTGAGTGAACGACGAAGAGAATTCTTCGAACCTGCCGGAGAGATCGGTGCTCATGACCCAGGACGCGATGCTCGCCTGGCCCGGGCTTAAGGTGCCGAAGGGGATCAAGAGAGTATTGGGCATGGAGACGCCGTCCACGGAAGTGCCCAGGATCTTTACATTCAAGGGGAGCGC
>MGUQ01000057.1:4030-5137 GCA_001799975.1 Elusimicrobia bacterium RIFCSPLOWO2_01_FULL_54_10
GGCCAGGTCAAAGGGTTCCGGGGTTTCCACGGCGGCGGTGAGCGGCTCATCTCCGAACGCGTCGAAGGGCAGGGCGTATTCCAGCCGGAGCACGGGCTGGGGTTTGACGGTGATGAAAGCGTCGAACGTGGTGACCGTCTGAGGATCTGTTCCGGAAAGGGCGTTGATGACGGCTCTGATGGCGTATTTCTGTCCCGCGGGATTTGTGCCTCCCGCCCCGGTGGAGGGGATGATGAGCCAGTGGACGTCCGCCGTGGAGGCGGGCTGGACCACGCCGGTGCCGTCCACCGCGGCCACGCCGGAAAGCAAGTTGAGCTTCACGAAGAAAAGCCCGCCGGCCGGGTTGCCCTGGGAATCTTTGATGAAAATCTGCACGTTCAGCTCCGTGAGCGGGGTGTCCGGCCGGGCGTTGTTGATCTGGAGATTGGCGTCAAAGGCCTCGCGCTCGAGCGTGGCTTCCTGAGAGATCTGCAGTTTCACCACGGCGCAAAGGGTGTTCTCCGCCAGCAACGCGGGGCGCAAGGCGAGTGCGGCGCAGGCGGCGAGGACGGCGAGTTTGAGTTTTCTCATGGCCGGCTCACCTCAAGCGGGAATCTCATTTTGATCCAGGCCATGATGCCGCCGGACATCTCAAAGACCCGGCGCCCATGCCCGCGCAGAATGTCCGCCGCGGCCTGGCCGCGCGCGGAAGTCCTATCGTAAACCACGACATCCTTGCCGGCCGGAACTTCGGCCAGCCGCGATTCCAGCTCTTCCAAAGGGATGTTCAAGGCGCGGGGCAAGTGTCCCGCGGAAAATTCGGATGCTGAGCGGACGTCAATGACCCTGAACTCTCCCGATTCGAGGGATTTGTTCACCTGGGCGGCGGTCAGGACGGGCGCGGGAGCCGAAGCCGGTTTTCCCCCGGAACCGGATTCCACGGGGAAGCCCTTTTTCTGCCACTGCTCGATGCCGCCTTCCAGAACATAAACATTCGCATATCCAGCCTTTTGAAGAAGCTCGGCGGCGTTCTCGGCCAGGTCGCAGGTTTGGGCGGAGCAGTAAACGGCGATCTTGGCATCTTGCGGATAATCGACCGAGGATAGATTGGCGGGAATCACATTGAAC
>MGUQ01000057.1:5145-6094 GCA_001799975.1 Elusimicrobia bacterium RIFCSPLOWO2_01_FULL_54_10
ACGATGAGAGCGGGGTCGCCGTCTATCTGCATTTTGAGCAGGGCTTCCGGAGAGATTTTGAGCGGCGCGGCATCCAATGCGGAAGGGAATGCAAAAGCCAATAATAATATCGTCATTCCATGCTTCATTTAGCCCTCTATTGCCTCTCCAAGTTCGTTCAACGGAATGAATTCGATCGCCATCCCATCCGTTTTTTTTGCGTGCCGTTCGCGGATTGCCGGGGAGACGACGATGTTTTTGCCTTCCGGGTGCAACGCGCGAAACGCGGCGAACGGGGCGGAATCAAACGCGCGCAAATTCCACTTGCATTCAATGGCGTGGGCTTTGCCCCGTCCTTTCGGCACGACAAAATCAATTTCGCTTTTCTGCTTCGTCCTCCAAAAATGCACCGGACCGCCAGCCAAGTGATGAGAAATTTCGTCGAGAACGAGATGTTCCCACAGAAGGCCGCAATCATCATCCCGGAGTTCCCCCCAGCCCTTGACGTAGCGCACGAACCCGGTGTCAAATCCATAGGTTTTGGGCTGGCGGAGAATTTCCTGCCGTCCTCCGCCATGATAGGGCCTTAAGACCCGCACCGCGTGGGTGGTTTGAAAAACTTCCAGGTAGTTCAAGATGGTGGGCCGGCTCAAGCCGCAGGAGCGGGACAGGGATGCGGGTTCGCTCAGGCCGCCGCTCTGGCGAAAGAGGGTTTCCAGGAGCCTTAAAAACCCCGTCCTCTTTTCGACCCGGAAAAGTTCCTGGACGTCGCGGGCAAAGTAGGAGTCCATCCATTCCGAATAGAAACCGTCATCCGTCTTGGAGGCAAGAAGAGCCTGGGGAAGCCCTCCCCGGAAGAGCCTGTCACGGATGTCTTTGATCCCAAAGGAAGGAAGCTCCTCGAACAAGACAGGCAGTAAAATCACGGAACGCTTTCGTCCGGTCAGGCTGTCGCGGAATTTCTGCGTCG
>MGUQ01000057.1:6106-7625 GCA_001799975.1 Elusimicrobia bacterium RIFCSPLOWO2_01_FULL_54_10
GAATTTTAATCCGGGGAAAAGCGTCAGCGGCGATTTTGAGAACCCGGCTGGGATCGGCCAGCTGGTGCACTTCATCCAGAACTATGATGGGCTCCTTCACGGAATTAAAGAACGCTTCCGGATCCTCCAATAGCGATGCCGTGCTCGGCAAATCGCAGTTGAGATACTTCGAGCCGGAAATGCTTTGGCTCAAGGTTGTCTTCCCTGAACGCCGCACCCCTGTCAACCACACGATGGACGCGTGCTTCCATGATCCGATAATTTTGTCCGTCCAGAGCGGCCTGTTAATCATATATATAGTTTACTTTTTACATGGTTATTTGTAAATAGCACATTACACATGGTTACAACGACCGTCGAAGCGCCCTTTCTTCTTGTATCTTGCTTATGCCAGCGGTGATGATCCAGACCATAGAAATCGCCATAATAACCCATCCCGCGAATTTGGTAAAGCCGCCGATGCCCACGCAGAACCGGGTGATTCCAAGCGCGTCAAAAAGATAGGTCCAGTCGTGGGTTCCGTCGCCGATGAGCGGCAACTGCTGAACCATGGCGTCTTGCATGTAGTTGCCGATCCCCAAAAAGTTCTGCCCGAACCACAAAAGCATGAGGGCGCCGGCGAAATTCGGCTTCCTGGAATAAAAATGAAAAAAAGCCGCAGCGGGCAAGGCAAGCTGCATGAGCGTGCCGCCCAGCACCGTGACAAAAGGAATCCTCAGCACGCCAAATATCGCATGGCCGCCTTCGTGAAAGGCAAGATTTATGCCGTTAATAAACCCAAACACTTTTTTTCCTCATCGTAGTTAATTAGTTAAGAATGTCTCCTACTCTCATCATTATCATTGAGTAATGACTTCATATTCAATATTCTCGACAAAATAGTGAACATTGTCTTCAGGGCGCATTAAGAATTTGACCAGCTTCCCATTTTCCTTGTATTCCTCAATATCCAAGAAGGCGCCGGAAATATCCACCCGAATGCGGTTTTGCGATGTGAAAAACAATTTCTGCAATTCACGTATCTTTGCGCTTCCATCCTCATTTGCAGCCACTAGCACTGCATTTTTCATTTGGTCTTTTGCCAATTGAGCGGCAGGAGATTTGCACATGTAGTAGTCGGAACGGACTTTCTTGATCCATTCCACATCATCCATCGTGACATAGGAGATTCTGGCGTCATAATACACTCCGGGCTGTATTTGCTCGCCTGTTTGACACCCAAAAATCAGCCCCGATATTTTATTATCGGACTTTTTATTTAAAATAACATGGTAATTCTTCCCATTGAGGGTTACTTTGTCGTCAGAAACATCAATTTTCTTCGAACATGAAACAAGAATGGGCAGGCAGGCCCAAAGCAACACCCTTGCGGCGATATTAAGTTTTTTCATAATTCTTAATGCGAAACTTCTCCTTTGCGCAATTAGCACTACTCCGTTAAGTATAAGCGGCCACGGCCCATCGTTTCGAAGAAAGGCCTGCGGCTCCGTTCGGCCCAGGTTCCGCATCGATGACACCG
>MGUQ01000058.1:0-7747 GCA_001799975.1 Elusimicrobia bacterium RIFCSPLOWO2_01_FULL_54_10
CGCCGGCGGACAAGCTGCCCGGCTTGCCTTCCACAATATCCATGATCAGGTCCACCTTGTCGGGTTCGCGGCCCGGCTGGATGTCCGGCTTGACGTCGTCAATGAATCCCAGGTTGATGATTTTTTCCTGGCTGCGGCGGATTTTGGAAGACGAGAAAGGATCTCCGGGCTTGAGCTGCACTTCGCGGCGGAAAACCTTTTCTTTGGTTTTCTTGTTGCCTTCAATGTAGACCCGGTCGATGTAGAAGATGCTGCCTTCGTCGATGCGGAAACGGTAGTTGATGCGGTTTACTTTTTCGTCAGGGAGCTCTTCGGGCTCCACGCGGGCGTTCAGGTAGCCCTTTTCCAGATAGAGCTCGCGCAGGTTCTGCAAACTCACGTCGTGCTTTTCCTGATTGTAAAGCGAGCCTGTTTTCATCTCCACCGCTTTGGAGAGTTCTTTTTCCGTGTAAATGGTCTGGCCGAAAAATTCGAAGCTGCCCACCACGTAGCGCTGGCCTTCGCTCACCGGCACGGTGAGGGTGATGCGTGTGCGCTCGGCGTTGTACTCCACGCGGACATCGCCCATATCTGCCTTGGCGTAGCCGTTGTTTTTATAAAAAAGTTCGGCCAGCTCCAGGTCCCCCTTGAGCTTTTCCGAGTTGTAGACCTTTTTTCTCCGGGTTTCCCGGAAAACCTTGCGGAGTTTTTTGGTCTTGAACGCAAGGTTGCCCTCAAACTCCACTTTGTCGATCAAAACGCGGTTGCCTTCCTTGATGACGAAATTGAGGGTGACGCGGCTTTCGGCGTCATCGAATGAGGTGAAGGGTTCCACCTTGCAGTCCGGATAGCCCTTCTCGCCGTAGAGGGAGAGGATGGTTTGGACGTCCGCCTCCAGCTTGGTTTTGTCAAAGCCTTCTTTGGCTTTGAGTGAAATTTCGTCTTTGAGCTTGCCCTTTCCGATTTTCTTGTTGCCGGTGAAATCAATCTTTTTCACCCAGGGCCGCTCTTTCACCGTGTAGGTGACGCGGTAGCCTCCCGTCACTTCGGTCACGGCAAAATCCGCGGACTCAAAATTTCCGGAACCGAGGATTTCCCTCACATCTTCTTCCAGCGCTTTGGCCGAATAGTAATCCTTGGGGCGGGTGCGGATCAGCTCGCGCACGGCCCTTTCCTTGAAATTCTTGTTGCCCACAATCCTGATTTCCTTGATGATTTTGAGTTCCTGTCCGCCCGTTGAGGGCGAGATCTCGCCTCGATTAGGCGAGGCGGAGGTTTCGGCGAGGACGAGCGGGGGCCGGGCGGTGAGGAGCGCCAGGCCGAGAAGGCAATAAACAACCGCATAAACCGGTTTCACAAGAAGCCGGTATTTTACAAATTCCCGAAGGAAATCGCTACTCGCGTTTTTTAACGGGGGCAGGTTCTTCTTTCTTGCTGAACCAGGAGGCAGGATCAAAGCGCCAATAGGTGCGGATCAAGACCTGATTGTCCGGATCATGGTATAAAGTTTCCTTGGTGTCGAGTTCGCGGATGCCGTAAAGCCAGATGCCCCTGAAGAGCTGGTAGCGGATTTGGAAATGATGCTTCAAGTCCGGTTTGTTCTGGTAACGGTCGAGCATGGCGCGGTAGCTCACGTCCAGCCGGGGGAGAATGCTCTTGCCCACAGAGAAGGTGGTGCCCAGCAGAGTGTCGTACGCGTTGGTGGCGCTCCCCGGGGGTTTTTGAAGGTCGGATTGCCGGGCGATGTCCGTTTGGGTGACGTCAAAAGTGGCGCCAAAGCGGTTCAGGACGGAGCGAGCGATGGGAGAGGCGAATTCTGTATCGATGATTTGGGCGATTCCTTTGCCGAGCTGGCTGTTTCTTTCCTCGGCGCTTGAGGAATCAAAACCCTGCCCGAACCCCACCCGGCTCAGGACGCTTTCGCTGGTCATGTTGGGGTTTTGGGATGAGCGGAACCTGATTTTCTTGGGGTCAAAATCCTCCGTGAGCGCCGTCCGCTCGATATGGATGGAGATGGTGTCAGGCACTTTATCTCCTCCCTGGGTTGTATTCACCATGACGCTTTTTTCCGCGAAGAACTGGAGGTAGGTGATGTTATGAGTTTGCAGCGCATCTTCTTTCTCCACGGTTTTGAAATCCTGTCGCGGCACGATTTCCAGTGTGGCATCGCGGATTTCAAATTTCGACCCCAGGAGGTTCACCGTTCCCTGATTGGAGGTCACTTTCCCGGAGATATGTAGATCTTTGGAATCGCCCTTGAACGCAATCTTTCCGTTGACGAACGCGTAGGCATAGTCATTCTGAAAAATCGTCTGCCGGCCGGTTCGGAGCTCAACGTCCCAATCAACGCGGTCAAACCACGATGCGGCCGCCCGTTCTTTCTTGGGTGGCGGGAAGGAAAAAAGCGCCTGGTCAATTTCTGCCCAGCCGGATATTTTGGGCCTGGCATAGGTGCCTTGGAGCACCAGGGCAAACGTCGAGACAGCCCGGGACGGGGCTGGAGCGATGTTCAGTTTTTCCTTGGTGGCAGGGAGCTGGGGCGCCAGGATGGGAATGCCTTTTTTTCCGACGGTTTGAAGCTTCAAATCATAGGACTCCACGGAAAAATCCGTTCCTTCCATGAATGCCTGTAGCGAGCCTTCCATCTTGAGACGCCCTTCCCCGATGTCGCAGGCGGCCTGTAGAAATGAAACCCTGTTTTTCTGGACGCTGATTTCCAGGTCTAAGTCCTGGGCTTTTCGGTTCAGATAGATGGAGTTGAATTCCCCGTTCTTGACCTTCATCTTGCCGCTCAGCACAAGATTGGAAGGGCTGCCTTTGATGATCAAGTCCCCGCTGAAAGACCCTTGCGCGTTGTTCATTAGTTCCAGCTCAAAGAGATTCAAGATGGACAGGTTGCCGTTTTTGCATTGGGCGGAAAAATCCACCGTCTGCCGGGCAGCCGGCATACCGCCCCACTTCATGGGGAAAGCCCCCAGCGCGGAAAGCGTGAGATAATTCGGGCTCACGGCTTCGAGCGAATTGAGAGTGAACATGCCCTTGAGCCAGGAAAAATCCACCTCCAGGCGCTCCAGGGGAATTTCCTCCGCGCGGCCGTTGGTCAGGGCGAGGTTTCCGCTGACTGAGGGCTCCCCGTTTTTCGGGCCGCTCTGGATCGAAAAAACGGACGGGCCGCTTAAGGAGAACGGCATTTCCAGAATTCCGGAGATCACTCCGGCGTCCACTCCGTTCCCTTTCATCACAAAGGACGGATTATCCGGGCACCACTCCCCGTCCGCGGAAAAGATTTCCTTCTTGTTTTCATTGACGAATATTTTTTTTAACAGCACGCAGGGAAGCCGGTTGAAATCCACGGCCCCTTCAACGGAAACCGGGGCATCCGGCAGAGGCAAAAATCTGAGCAGTTTTTCGGAATATTGCGCCCGCACCTGGAAGGCCTTGAGCTCAACATTGTTGGCCGTCAGATCGTTCATGCGGGCCGTGGCGTCAAAGACCAGGGCGCCGCCGCCCTCTTTGGGGTGCCATTCCCCCTCCGCCACACCCGTGCCCACAAAAAACACCGGGCCCAATGAAATGTTGGCGAAATCCGTGACGATGCGGAATTTGGAGTTTTTCATGTCCTCCTGCGGCTTGATCCAGCTGTCTTCCAAAACACTGAACCGCCAGGAATCTTTGCGTCCGCGAAGATTGATGCGGCTGAACCGCAGCTCTTTCTCCTGAAAAGTGCCCGTAACCTCCCAGGAATCCAGGGGAATATTTCCTAACATTCCTTCCGCGCCTTTGATTTTCCCGTTGGCGATGGGCGCAGTCCAGGGGCCTTTGATTTCAAGATGGCCGTCCATTTTGCCCTTCAAGTCTCTCCATCCCAGGCCCTGAAAGACAAGGCCGGAATCGATTTTTGAAAATACGGTGTCCAAAATGAGTTCTTTGGATTTGAGATGGACCTGGCCCAGCAATGTGGCCACACCGTCCTGCCCTTGAGCGGCGCGCACATTGAGAGATTTGACCACACCATCCGAAAGGGAAGCGGCCCCGGTTCCGGAAAATCCGGGGTAGCGTTCCGCGTCCGCTCCGGAACGCATTTTGGGCTTCAGGCGGATTTCTGAAAATGAGGAATCGATCGTATGCTCCATGGCGGCGAGGCTGCCGCCCACTTTGCCGGAAAGCGACATCCTCCCCTCGAGAGGCAGATTTTCCAGGTGCAGGATGTCGCTCCATTCGTCCAGGGATTTGACCCCCGATATCCAATTCGCCTCGATTTTTGGAGAATATTTCTGGCCGAAAATGAGGCGGCCCTCTCCTTTGAAAAAGCTGCCCCAGCGAAGGGCGCTCAACGACAGAGCGCCGTCTTTCATTTCGACATCGCCCGAGAATGCCCCGGCGCTGAACTTGTTGAACTTGAAGTCGCCGGAGCGGGCCCGGGCTTCCACCCACTCGCCTTTTCCTCCGATATAATAACGCCCCTCGGCCTCGAACGCGCCGTTGGCCGTGGAATTCGCCATCATGAAATTTATTGCGTTCGCGGAGAATTTAAGCGGATTCGCGTCTTTGTCTTGGGAGGTCTGTCCACGCACCACGAGGCTTCCGCCCTTTTGCCGGAAGCTGAAGTCCTCCAGAAAAATATCGGACTTCTCCGTGCGGTAGGCCAGGGTGAGCATATCGAAGGGCACGGTCCCCCAACGGCCGCTGCTGATGCGGAGGCGGCCGTTTCCGCCCCAAACCGCTTCCCCGTTTGGGATGTCGGCGTTTTTTCGCCGAACGAGGGAAAAATTGCCGTCCGCGCGGCCTTCAATGTCCGCCGGCCGGCCCACAAAGGCAAAGATCAGTTTGGGATTCGCGCCTTTGAGAGCGGCGTCCAAGGACAAAGAGCGGTCTTTGCGGGAATAGGAAAAACTTCCGCGGGCGACACGGCCAAGCACAATTTTTGAGAGAGAAAATGACTGGGCTGTCCAGACCATCTCCGCGCTCAAATTGCCGATTTTTTCGGGGCTGTTTTTAAGCGCGATCCCCCGCCCCAGCACGGTACCCGAAAGCACGGGCTCGTTTGATGTTCCCTTGATCTCTGCTTGCGCGCTCACCTTGCCGTCGAAATTGGAAAAGAGACCCAGTAACGGCGCCAGGCGGGCGGTGGAAATCAGGCCCGTTTTAATCTGGCCCGAGACCGCGTCTGTTTCATGATTGATCACTCCGTTGAAAATGGCGGTTTCTTCCGGAGAAAAACTCAGGCGGCAGTCGCTGAACCGGGTTTGCCCTCCTTCGGTCAGGGCAGAAATGGAAAGCCCCATGGGATTTTGGGCGGAGCGCACGGAAACTCGCAGTGAATTTTTTCGGTAATTGAGCGTGCCCGCAAGCGTGACGGATTCCCCCGCCTGGCTGCCCCAAAAGAAATTGGATATTTTTAGGTTGCCGTTTGTGACGGGGTTGCGGCGCGGTCCCTTGCCCGCAACCGACATGTCCAGCTTTCCTCCGGCCAGGGAAATTTTCTCCGGGTCCCAGGACCGGATAAAGAAAGGGTTCAGAGTCAGGCCCCTCACCCGGGCGGAATAATTCATCCTGGCCGGGTTGATTGAGCCCTGTCCGGAAACTGAGCCGTCCCCCCATTTCAAGGCCACGGAAGGAACGCGCAGTGTTTGCGATGACAGTTCAAGGGCGGCATCGCCTGCAAGCGGCAGGGAATAAAGTTCCGCTCCGTTGAATTTAAGCGATGCGGAAATTTTCGGGTTGGCCATGGTTCCGGCCAGCGCAAGACTCAAGTCCGCGCCGCCCTTGAAATTAGACTCTTTGCCCCGCCATCCGAGCAGTTTTCTTGCGTCGTCCAGCCCCGCTTGCCCGGAAAGGACCGCTTCCATTTTGCGTTCACCGAACGGTGCATGCAGGCTGCCACGCAGCGCCAGGCGGCTGTGGCCTGTTTTGAAGGCGATGTCCGTGAAATCTGCTTTGTCGCGGGTGAAAGACGCCGAGCCGCTCACGCTTACGGTCAATCTTTCCCTGTGGGGCAAGTCCAGGATTGCGGCGACGCTTTTCAAGCGCACGGAGCCTGCAATGTCCAGGTCCGGCGGCCCGGTGGAATCCTTCACGCGGAATTCTGAAATGAGGCCTGAAACTTTCAGGGAAACGTCCGCCTGGCCTTCAACAGCGACGGTCCCGGGAATCAGTTTAAAACGGTCCAGATAAATGCCGGGCTGAAAGTCCTTGATCTCAAGTTCTGCATTCACGCGCACAAGGTTTTCCAGGGAGGCATTCAGGGACAGCAATTCATTTTGGGGCGTTGTTGCGGTCAGTTGCAGAGTGGGCGCGCTCAGGCGAGTGTCGAGAGAGCCGGAAATGCCGCTCAGGGCAAGGCCGTCTGTTTTGGGCCCCCCGCCTTTGAAGTCGAATCGCCCCTGGCTCCAGGTGATTTCAAGCGGAGCCATTTTTCCGGAGCCCTGGGATTTGAATTTCCAGGGTTCCGCGGGTTCGTAAGTGAGCGAGGGTTCGGTCAATTCTATGGAGGCCAGACCGTCTTCGGGGCGCACCCGCCTGAGCAGGATGTCAATCAGGCGGTAGCGGAGCTTTAGGGTTTCCGCTCGCGCGGCCGTGCCGTTCACAAAACCGCCCTGGCGGGATATTTCAACGGAGGAAATTTTAAAGGAGTTGAACCAATTGGTGGAGGCAGGGCCCACGCGCACCTGGCGTTCCGGCACAAAGCTCTCCAGTTTCTTTTGGACTTTGAGGGCCGCAGGCCGCACCAGGAACCGGTTTCCTGCGACAAGGAGAAGTGCGGGTACGCCGAAAACGCCCAGCAAAATCCACAAGATCTTCTTCGATCTCATGGCCACTAGTATACTAAATCCTTATTTTGGGATTAGTGTTTGACCGTCTTGGGGACGGGGGCGGTGCTGAAGGCAATGGCCTTCTTGTCCTCATCAAAATAGATGTGGATGAGGGTGGGGTGTTCGGCGTTGCCGGGCTGGATTTTTTTGCCCAGCATTTGTTCGGCCAGAGGATCTTCCACAAACTTTTGAATGGTGCGGGCCAGGGGGCGCGCGCCGTTCCGGGGGTCAAAGCCCTTTTCCAGAAGGAAATGCTTGGCTTCCTCAGTATATTCGGGCTTGAAACCCTGGTTGGTCATCTTTTCCGTCACGCGGTTGAGCATCAGGTCCAGAATCTTGAACATGTCGGTTTTGGAGAGCGGATGGAAGACGATGATCTCATCCAGCCGGTTCAAAAATTCGGGGTTGAAAGCGCGTTTGACTTCTTCCATGACCACGTCTTTCATGGCGAGATAGTCTTTGTGCGTATCCACCTGGATTTCAAAGCCAAGGGACTTGCCCTGAGAGATCAGCCGGGCGCCTACGTTCGAGGTCATGATGATGACGGTGTTCTTGAAGCTCACGCGGTGGCCCAGGTTGTCCGACAACACGCCGTCATCCATCATCTGGAGCAGAATGTTGAAAACATCCGGGTGGGCCTTCTCGATTTCGTCCAGTAGCACCACGGAATAGGGTTTGCGGCGGACGGCTTCGGTGAGCTGGCCGCCTTCTTCAAAGCCCACATAGCCGGGAGGAGCTCCGATCAGGCGCGAGACGGAAAATTTTTCCATGTATTCGGACATGTCGATGCGCACGAGCGATTCTTCGTCGCCGAACATGAACTCCGCTAAAGCGCGAGCGAGCTCCGTTTTGCCCACGCCGGTGGGCCCTAAGAAAATGAACGAGCCGATGGGCTTGTTGGGGTTTTTCAGGCCCGTGCGCGAGCGGCGGATGGCCTTCGAAACAGCTTTGATGGC
>MGUQ01000058.1:7755-11256 GCA_001799975.1 Elusimicrobia bacterium RIFCSPLOWO2_01_FULL_54_10
ACGGGAACGCCCGTCCACTTGGAAACCACGGTGGCAATGTCTTCGGCATTGATCGGCGGAAGGTTCAATTCCCGCTTTTCGCGCCATTTTTTCTTGGAATCTTCCAGGCCTTTGCGCAAATCCTTTTCCTTGTCGCGCAGGCGGGCGGCTTTTTCATATTCCTGGGAGGCGATGGCGGAATCCTTGTCCTTTGAAACTTGTTCAATAGAGACTTCCTTGTCCTTGAGCTCCTGGGGCAGCTGGGTGGACATCAGGCGCGCGCGAGAGCCGGCTTCGTCAATCAAATCGATGGCTTTGTCCGGCAAAAATCGGTCCGTGATGTAGCGCTCCGAAAGCTCGGCGGCAGCTGCCAGGGCTGCATCTTCATATTTCACCTTATGATGGGTTTCATAGCGTTCTTTCAGGCCCTTCAAAATTTCCACGGTTTCATCTATGGAGGGCGGGTCCACATTCACCGGTTGGAAGCGCCGTTCCAACGCGGCATCGTGTTCGATGTATTTGCGGTATTCGTCCAGGGTGGTGGCGCCGATGCACTGGAGCTCCCCCCGCGCCAGCGATGGCTTGAGCATGTTGGAGGCGTCAATGGCGCCTTCAGCCGCTCCGGCCCCAATCACTGTGTGGAGCTCGTCCACGAAAAGGATGATGGAGTTTTTGGCCCGGCGGATTTCTTCCATGATGTTTTTCAGGCGCTGTTCAAATTCGCCGCGGTATTTGGTGCCGGCCACGACGGATGCCAGGTCCAGGGTCATGACGCGTTTGTTCGCTAATATTTCAGGGATGTCATTGGAGGCGATTTTCTGGGCCAGGCCTTCCACAATGGCGGTCTTGCCCACGCCGGGGTCTCCAATCAAAACGGGGTTGTTCTTGGTGCGGCGGGACAAAATCTGGATGACGCGCTCGATTTCGTCCGCGCGGCCCACCACGGGGTCCAGTTTGTTTTCGCGGGCCATCTGTGTGAGGTCCCGGCCGAATTCGTCCAGAGTGGGAGTCTTTGTTTTGGCGCTGGCGCGGGCC
This sequence comes from Elusimicrobia bacterium RIFCSPLOWO2_01_FULL_54_10, assembly GCA_001799975.1. Classification (GTDB taxonomy): domain Bacteria; phylum Elusimicrobiota; class Elusimicrobia; order 2-02-FULL-39-32; family 2-02-FULL-39-32; genus 2-01-FULL-60-11. The sequence continues at coordinate 8,770 of MGUQ01000058.1, forward strand.
GGAGTTTGAGCGTGGGGCCTTGGGGTCTCTCCTAGTAAGGAAATGACTTCTTCCCGCACCACGTCCAGCCTGCAGCCCAGGTTTTCCAGCACGCGGGCGGCCACGCCTTCTTCTTCGCGGATCAAGCCTAAAAGCAGGTGTTCGGTGCCCACATAGTTGTGGGCCATGTTCTGGGCTTCTTCAACGGCCAGCTCCAGGACTTTCTTGGCGCGCGGCGTGAAAGGGATTTCACCAAGCAGCATTACGTTGTCGCCCGTGCCCACGATCTTTTCGATTTCAGAACGGACGCGGCGCAAGTCCACGCCCAAATTGGAGAGCACCTGGGCGGCCACGCCTTCGCCCAAGGCAATCAAGCCCAGAAGGATGTGTTCAGTTCCCACATAGTCGTGGTTCAGCCGCTTCGCCTCTTCCTGGGCGATTAAGATGACTCTTTGAGCTCTTTCTGTGAACCGATTTGACATATATTTACCTTACTAAAAATATAGCAGAAAAGTATACCTGTGTAAAGGTCACCTTAAAATCACTTAAAAGGTGGTTTTGCTTAGACGCGCGGGAGCCGGAAAGGATTCAGCTTTTTCGGGACGAATGGATGGGCGTGCCTTCGCGGAGCGTAAGCTTGCGGAATTCCGCAATCAGCTTTTTCGTGATGGGGCCGGGGCGGCCATCGCCGATGTCGCGGGTGTCCAGCCGCGTGACGGGAATCACTTCGGCGGCCGTTCCCGTAAGGAAAGCCTCGGAGGCGGTGTAAATGTCGTAGGGCGTAAATATCCCTTCCCGCGCGGGAATTTTAAGTTTCTGCGCGATTTCAATGACCACGGCTTTGGTGATGCCTTCGAGCGCGCCCACCCAGGCGGGAGGAGTGAGCAGAGTCTGGTCTTTCACGATGAAAATATTGTCCCCCGTGCACTCGGCCACATAGCCGTCTTTGGAGAGCATGATGGCTTCCGGCGCATTCGCCCGGTTGGCCTCGATTTTCGCCATGATGTTGTTCAAGTAGTTGAGCGATTTGATGGCCGGATTCACGGCTTCAGGGATGTTGCGTTTGGTGGACACAGTGATCAGGTCCAGCCCTTTGGAGTAGAATTCCGAAGGATAAAGAGTGATTTTGCCGGCGATGATGATGACGCAGGCCTTGGGGCATTTGCGCGGGTCCAGGCCCAGGTCCCCCACTCCCCGCGTCACCACGAGGCGGATGTAGGCGTCATTCATTTCGTTCACGTGGAGTGTTTCAATCACCGCGCTCTTCATTTCATCAAGCGTGAGGGGAATGTTGAGAGTGGTTGCCCGGGCGGAATGGTAGAGCCGCCGCAAATGTTCATCCAGCCGGAACACGCGGCCGTGGTAAGCGCGGATGCCTTCAAAAACACCGTCGCCATAGAGAAGGCCGTGATCGAAAACTGAGATCTTGGCATTCTCTCGGTCATAAAATCTGCCGTCAATGTAAATCTTCATTGAAATGAGATTATACCTTATTTTTCCGTGACCCTGCCGTCGACAAGGCGCAAGACGCGGTCAGCGGAAGCGGCCAGTTCCGGGTTGTGCGTGGCCACAATCACGGCCGTTCCTTCGGCTTTGGCCAGGGCCCAAATGAGGTCGCGGATCTCTTTGCCCCGCTCCAGGTCCAGGTTGCCCGTGGGCTCATCGCAGATCAAGAACTTGGGATGGGCCGCCATGGCTCGGGCCAGCGCCGCTCTTTGCTGTTCTCCGCCGGAAACGCGTGAAGGCAGGTGGTGCGCGCGATCTTCAAGACCCACGCTTTTTAACAGGCCTTGCGCCGCCTGCAGCGCCTGCACATTTTCCATGCCGGCAATTCGCAAGGGAAGCGCGGAGTTTTCAAGAAGGGTCAGGCCGGGAAGGAGATAATGGAACTGAAAGAGAAAACCCACCTGGGTGTTGCGGATGGCGTCCGCCTCCGTTTCCGAGAGGTCCTCGATTTTGCGGCCCATGAGTTCCAGGTTTCCTGAACTGGCTGAGTCCATCAAGCCCAGGATGTGCAGGAGCGTGGATTTGCCCGCGCCGGATGGGCCCATGAGCGCCACGGTTTCCCCCTTGCGGATTTCCAGGTCAATGCCTTTGAGCACTTCCAGCTTTTCGTTTTCTTCCGAATAGGTTTTGGTGAGCGCGCCCGCCCGCACTACGATATCAGCCATAGCGGATGGCCTCCACAGGGTTCACTTTTGACGCTTGATGAGCCGGGTAGAGGGACGAAAGCGAAGTGATAATGAGGGCGCCAGCCACCACGAGCGCCACATCGCTCCATTGAGTGAGAATGGGCAGCTTGTCCACATAATAAACATCTTGCGGAAGACGGATGAGTTGGGTGCGCTTCAAAATTTCCGATATCAAAATTCCAAGAGCGGTTCCGGCCGCAATGCCCGCGGTGCCCAAAATGGTGCCTGCGAAAAAGAAAATCTTGCGGATGCTGGCGCGCCCGGCGCCGATGGCGCGCAGGATGCCGATGTCGCGGGTTTTTTCAATGGACATGAG
>MGUQ01000059.1 GCA_001799975.1 Elusimicrobia bacterium RIFCSPLOWO2_01_FULL_54_10
GTTGTCAGGTTTGCGGCCAATGGTGAGGGTGGAAGTGATCATGGGATGCTCTTTGATGACCGCCGCTTCGAACTTGAGGATAACCTTAGGCATTTATCTGGTTAATTGTGCCACGACAACGGTCACGTTGTCAACGCCCCCCGCGGCATTGGCCATGTCCACGAGGTGGTCGGCGATCATTTTTGGAGTTTTCATGAGGGGAATCGCTTTTGCAATCTCATCGTCCGCAACCATTTTGTTCAGTCCGTCCGTGCAGCCGATGAGGATGTCTCCCGGGCACAAGTCCGTATCCAGAATGTCCACTTCTGCGTTTTCGTCAACGCCGAGCGCGCGGGTGAGCACATTTTTTAAATGGGATTTTTCAGCCTCCTCCCTTTTTAGAAGCCCTTGGCGCACCTGGTCTTCCACCAGAGAATGGTCCCTCGTCACCTGGGAAAGCTTGCCGTCCCGCACCAGATAAACCCGGCTGTCGCCCACATGAGCGATGGATGCCTTGTCTTTGTTTATCCAGACGCAATCGATGGTTGTTCCCATGCCGTTGAGCTGCGGCTTGGTTTTCGCGGATTCAAAAATAATCTGGTTGGCCAGCCGCACCGCGGAGCCCAGCTGGTTGGCGCGTTCGGAAACTTTCGGGTCCACTTTGCCCAGGATGCCTTTCTGGCCATTGGTAAAAAATCGTTTCACGGCGTCGCGGGTGGTTTCCACGGCCATTTTGCTGGCAATTTCTCCGTGGCTGTGGCCGCCCATGCCGTCGGCCACCACAAAAAATCCCATTTCAGGCTCCAGGAGAAAATTGTCTTCGTTGTTGGTGCGCTTTTTACCCACGTCTGTGCGGCCGCTGATGTCCAGTTTCATATCACGCTCCGCCCTCAATAATTTTTTTGAGGCAGTTGCGCAAATCAATGGCCATCTCTGCCCCGCGTTGATAGCGTTGGTCCGGGTCCTTTGTGAGAGCGCGGTTGATGGTCTGCACCACATCCTCCGGAATGTCTGCGCGGATGGTTTTGGGATTGGGGTGGGGATCGTTGGCGATTTGGAACAGGAGCGTGCCGATGGCGTCGCCGCCCTTGAAGGGTTTCTCTCCGGTGAGAAGTTCATAAAGCGTGACGCCTAAAGAAAAAAGATCGCTCCGCCCGTCTATCTTTTTGCCGGCAATTTGTTCCGGGCTCATATAAGAGGGCGTGCCCAGCACGGTGCCCGTCGCTGTTTTGGACGAGCCTTGAATGCGCGCGATGCCGAAATCAGCCACGCGGACGGTGCCGTCTTTTAAGAGCATGATGTTGGCGGGCTTGATGTCTCTGTGGAACACGCCCTGCTGGTGGGCGAAATCCATGGCGTCGGCCACTTTGGAAATGTAATCAAGAACTTTGGAGACGGGAAGAAGCTTGTCTTTCCCGCAATAGGCCTTCAAGTCCTCGCCTTCCATAAGCTCCATGGCGATGTAAGCCATGTCCTGGTCTTCTCCCGCGTCAAAAATCCTGACAATGTTGGGGTGCGACAAATTGCCCGCGGACTCCGCTTCGCGGAAAAATCTTTCTTTGGCCTCTTTAAGCGCCGCCGCGTCCATGTCATCGTCGAACATGAGAGTCTTGATGGCCACGGTGCGATTGATTTTGGGGTCCTTGCCCAAATACACCACGCCCATGGCGCCGCGACCCAGCTCTTTCATGATCTCGTAGCGGCCCAGGGTGGGCTTCATGGAGGATGCGTCCAAAACCACGGTGCCTTCCTTGGCCTTGCCTCCGCCAAGGGAAGATCCGAACACGGCGCCGTCCGCCGCTTTCTTGAGCATGTCGATCTTGGTGGCGATGTCTTTGAATTTGGGGTCTGCTTTCCCGATGGTTTCGTAGACGGAAACGGCCTTGTTGAACTGCCTCTTTCTTTCGAAATCGAGGCCCAGGTTGTAGAGAACATCCTTCATGTTGTCATCGATGGGGCACTTGCGGAATTTCTCAAATGCCAAATCCAATTGACCCTGGCCCTGAAAGGAAAGGCCCAGCATCTTGTTGGTTTCAATCTCGCTGGCTTCCACGAGCTCCTTCTTTTTTTCCGTGGTGAAAAATTTCTTGGAAATCATCACAATATAGCCCACCACGAGAAGGAAAAACGGATAGACCAGCTTGATCCAATAGCCCTGCTTCACAAAAAAGTATCCCGCCGGCGCCACAATGGCCGCGCCCACAAGCAGCGAGACGGCAAATCCGGTTCCGGCCTTCAAGCGTGGAAGCAGGAGCGTCACAAAGAGGCCCACGAGCAGGATGCTCCCCAGCTCGACTTTAAAACTCCAGGGGGGGACCACGATGAAATTTTTGCGGAGAATGTTTTGCGCGACATTTGCGATGTGCTCCACGCCCGGGAAATTGTGCGCCACGGGCGTCACATAGAGAGAGCCCAAACCGGAGGCCGTAAATCCCACCAGAACAATTTTTCCCTTGAATGCAGAGGCCTGAACTTTGTCGTTGATGACATCGTAAAAAGAATTGTAAGCGAAGGTGCCGGGCTCACCCACGTAGGACACGGCCATTCGGTTTTCTTCGTCGAGAGGGATTTGAATGCCGCCCATGCGGATTTCTTTGCCTAGCGATACTCGGACTTCGTCCAGAGGCAGGCCCTGATAGACCCGCGCGAGCTGAAGGGGGAATGAAGGATAATATTTGCCCAAGAATTTAACCAGAGGCAAGTCGCGCCGGATCACTCCGTCGGCATCCGGCAAAATGGAGACGTGCCCGGCGCCCAGGGAGCCTTCGGCGAAATCGTCCAGAGGCAGGCCCGCTTCGGCGGCCAGAGCCACATTGAATTGCGCTTCGGCCTGAGCGTTCTCAACGCCGCTCATGCTGCTCATGGCCAGGGCATACGGCAGTTCATCCACGGCTTCTTCCTGGGCAGGAGGAGAGTCGCTCAGCCCAAAGGACATGGCCAGCACGATGTTGCCCGAATCCGCAATGGCGTTCAACAGCTTGGAGTCGTTGTCCAGACGCTGCACCGCGCTGGAAATGGCGAGAAGAAATTCTTCTTCGGCGGGGGTCTTTTTCTTCTTGGAGAGCAGGATGGCGCCGTAATCACCCTCGAGCTGCTGCAGTTCTTCGAGGATTTGGGGGTTTTCCGGCTCGCTGAAAAGGACGTTCATCCCGATGGCTTTGGGCTGGTATTCCGAGAGTTTTTTGAGAAGCTCGGCCATGCGGGAGCGGGGCCAGGGCCAGCGGCCGATCTTGTTGATGGAATCGTCATCAATGGCCACAATGGCGATTTCGTCGCCGCGCTGGGTAATGTCGGGCTTCAGGCGGAAACGGGCGCGCGCGTCATAAATCATGTGTTCCAGGTTATCAAAGAAAGGGACTTGAAAATGGAAGAAGGCCAAGACAATGAGTGTGAGAAGAGCGCCCCAGGAGTAATCCGAAAGGAGAAATTTCTTCATAGGCCTTCTGGAATATAACAGAAAGGCTATGCCATTTCAAGAAGGAAGATTATTTTGTCTTAGACGGTAATCAGACGCCGGTTTTGACGGGGCCCCAGATCAATTTATGGATCTGGAGGTTCACCTGGAGGCGCGGGTTCTTTAAGGAAAGCGCCCATTCGGTGAGTTTTTGCGGCTCCGTGCCCCAGACGGGCTGGACGGAAATGGGGAAGCCCAATTTTTCGGTGCGCTCAATCAGAGCGGTCATTTCTGCTTTTTCATCTTCAGTGCCAGTGGTGACGAACTTCAAAAGGTCTGTTTCGGGGCGGAGGCGGGCCAAATATTCTTCCTTCATCCGGTGGTTCATGCCGCTGTGCTTGAGCTTCCAGTCCATGATGACGGAGCTATTGGGGAATTGAACGGGAACAATGTCCAGGGCGCCGCCGGTTTCGATGTCAAAATGCATGTCGGCAAAATGGCGAATGAGGCGGACGCAGTCTTCTGTGTGCAGGAGAGGCTCGCCGCCCGTCAAGCACACAAAGCGGGCTTTGGACGCCAGAATGGCATTGGAGACTGCCGCAAAGGAGATTTCATCACCCTTGCCGAAGGTGTAGGTGGAGTCGCACCAGGTGCAGGACAGATTGCAACGGGCAAACCTCACAAAATAGGTGAGCTTGCCGGGATGAAGACCTTCGCCCTGAATGGAGAGATAATGCTCGATGAGTTGCACCAATGTATTTTACTATTTTAGGTATAATGCCTCAATGCACTCTTTGACCGAGCGGTCTAAATACTCGAAAGAGCAGATTGAGGCATGTATTGCTCTTCTGGAAGATTTAATCGATGGGGATGGGCTCGCGCACCTCACCAAAGAGCAGAAAGTCGCCATCATGATTGCCGCCGGTCGGTTGTCGCGGCCGGACAAGATTGAGATTGAAAAGAGGCGGCGCATCGTCCTGCGGCACAAATCGAAGAAAATCGAGGAATACGAACGGCTTGTCCGGGCGTCCACGGGCATCCGGAGCGCGCGCAAAGCACCGGTGTTTACGGCCCCCAAAAAAATCACTCTCGGCAACAGTTCCCATGCGATTCAAACCCTGCGTCTCATCAAGCCCCGCGCCTGCTATGTCTGCAAGAAAGAATTTTCGCAGGTGCACTTTTTCTATGACTCCATGTGTCCCTCCTGCGCTGATTTCAACTACTCAAAACGCTTCCAAAAAGCAGATTTGAGCGGCCAAGTGGCGCTCATCACAGGTTCCCGCCTTAAAATCGGCTATCAAGCCGCTCTCATGATGCTGCGCGCGGGCGCCCAGGTGATTGCCACCACGCGGTTTCCCGTGGACAGCGCTCTCCGCTATGCTCGAGAGGAAGATTTTCATCAGTGGAAAGACAGGCTGGACATTTACGGGCTGGACCTGCGCCACACGCCCAGTGTCGAGTTCTTCTGCGATTTTGTCGGTAAAAAATATGACCGGCTGGACCTGCTAGTCAACAACGCCGCGCAAACCGTGCGCCGTCCGCCGGGTTTTTATGCGCACTTGATGCCAAATGAGACCCTTCCTTTCAAGGATTTGCCCTCAGCCGTGCGGCCCCTGCTCAGCTCATTTGAAAAGTGCAAAGTTTTGGCCGGAATCGGCATGGCCGGCTCAGCCAGACTCTCGCAAATCCCGTACCGGCATGACCGCGAGATGACCCTGGAGATCGGGACTACATTTCCTGAAGGCAAGCTGGACGCGGACTTGCAGCAAGTTGACTTGCGCTCGGTCAACAGCTGGCGCCTGCGCCTTGGAGAAATCCCCACGGCGGAGATGATCGAGCTGCAATTGGTGAACTCCATCGCCCCTTTTGTGTTGTGCAATAAATTGTCTCCCATGATGAAGCGCGACAACACAGGCCAAAAACACATCGTGAACGTCTCCGCGATGGAAGGCAAGTTCACCCGCTACATCAAAACAGACCGCCACCCCCACACCAACATGGCCAAAGCGGCCTTGAACATGCTCGTGCACACTTCCGCCATAGACCTGGCCAAGGATGGGATATTTATGAATGCTGTGGACACGGGCTGGGTGACGGATGAAGATCCTGCCGCTCTTTCGGCCCGCAAGCAGGAGAATCATGATTTTCAGCCGCCCCTGGACATCGTGGACGGCGCCGCCCGCGTGTGCGACCCGTTCTTCAGCGGAATCCTCACAGGCAACCACATCTACGGCAAGTTCCTCAAGGATTATTATCCCATCGACTGGTAGTTTTATGTCCATCACAGAAAACGTCAAGCGGCTTTCCTATGAAATGGGATTTGACCTGGTCTCTGTGAGCCGGGCCGAGCCTCTCGAGCGCGACCGTTTGAAATACCAAGAGTGGAAAGAGAAGGGCTATGCGGCGGGCTTGCAGTACATGATCCGGGAGGAGCCGCGGCGCTGGGTGCCTCAGGACCTTTTGCCCGAAGCGCGCAGTGTCATCACATTTGGCGTTAATTTCTTCTCAGGAATCAAGAATGTGGAAACCAGGCGCGGCTATGGGCGTGTGGCGCGCTATGCCTGGGGCAAAGATTATCACGAAGTGGTGCGGGACCGCCTGGAAGAATGGGTGGAGCGGCTCGTTCCGGTCATTGGCCGGCGGGCAAAAACAAAAATTCTGGCGGATTCCAGCCCGCTCCTGGAAAAAGCTTTTGCTTACCAGGGCGGAATGGGCTTTGTAGGCAAAAACACTCTTCTTATCAGCCGCAAGATGGGCTCATTCCTATTTCTCTCGGAAGTTCTCACTGACTTGGAGCTTGAGCCGGATGTGTCCAAAGAAGACGAATCCAAAGACGCTTGCGGAGCCTGCAAGGAGTGCCTGGTCAAATGCCCCACCAACGCGCTTGTGGCGCCCCGCCAGCTGGACGCGCGCAAATGCATATCGTATTGGACCATCGAAAATAAAGGGGAAATTCCTCTGGATATGAGGCCGGGCATCGGCGACTGGATTTTCGGCTGTGACATCTGCCAGGAAGTCTGTCCTTATAATGGGCTTGCCAAAGAGACCCTTTGGAAGGAACTTCACCAAGACCAGGGCGCGGGCCCCCACCTTTCCTTATTAGAAATCCTCTCCATGAAAACGGACGAGGAATTCAAAAAGCGTTTCGCGGGCTCGCCCATTATGCGGGCCAAGCGTTTTGGGCTCATGCGCAACGCCTGCATTGTGGCGGGAAATCAGAAGTTTAAAGAGGCAGGACCGGTTTTGGAGGAGTTGGTAAAAAATGGGGATCCGCTTCTCAAAGACCATGCGGAGTGGGCGCTTGCGGCAATCAGTTCTTCTTAAGCGCCTCCAGCATCTCCGGGATCATCTTGAATTTCTCGCGCACCTTGCCGGCGGGTTTGCCGGCGGCGATCTCCAGCTCGTCGAGTTTCTTCCAGTCGGGAAAAGTCACTGCTTGGACATTTTTCTTCTTTAGGACATCCAAAACATCTTCTGTGCGGGCTTGAGGCCGGATCAGGCCGTCTTTGGCGTCATCGATGAGCTTGTGGACGGTGTCGATGGAATCCGGCTTGTTGGTGCCGATGACGCCGCTGGGGCCACGCTTGGCCCAGCCCACCACATAAAGGCCCAGAATAACTTTAAGCTGGGAATCCAACACCCGGCCTTCCAGGTTGGGGATGGTTCCTTTCCTTTCATCATAAGGAATTCCCGGAAGCGGCAGGCCTTTATAGCCAATGGAGCGCAGAACAAGCCCCGCCGCTACGGTTTCAAACTGTTTTGTTCCCTCGGCCTTCAAGTCTCCGTCTTTGCCGCGCACAAGCTTGTTTTTCTCAAGTTTCATGGCCGTCACTTTTCCGTCTTTTCCGGTCAGCTCCACTGGAGAAACCAAAAACTTCAGAATAAGTTTCTTCGATTTTCCTTCAAGAGGTTTTTTGGAATGCTCCTGGAGGATTTCAACATTTCCTTTGGATTTGGTTCCGCCCACACCCGCCTGCAAATCGGCCTGCGAAAATTCGTCCAGCTCAAGTTCTTTGGGGTCTACCACCAAGTTCGCTCCAGGCAGGTCGCAAAGCTCACGGATTTCGGGATTCGTGAAGGCTGCTTGAAAGGGTCCGCGCCGTCCCAGCATATATATGGTTTTGATCCGGCTTTTACGGAGAGTATCAAGCGCATAATCTGCAATATCTGTTTCCTTGAGAGATTCAGGGTCCCGGGCCAAAATTCTTGCCACATCCACCGCCACATTTCCGTTGCCCACGACAGCCGCGCTTTCACAGGACAAATCAAATTTGGAATCCCTGTAATCCGGATGTCCATTGTACCAGCCC
>MGUQ01000060.1 GCA_001799975.1 Elusimicrobia bacterium RIFCSPLOWO2_01_FULL_54_10
GGGACATCTTCAACTGCATAAAACTGAGGAAAACTACACTGCTGCTATCATATCCCGCGTCGAAAGTGATTTGCTCGACTTTAAATACTCAAATGCCTCCACCAAAAATCCAGCCGATCCCACTGCGCCGTCATATATTTTGTCTCCAATTTTTGGGGCCACTACTTTGACGATCGTTTTGATCAATGGTCTGGGAGTGTAATATTCTCCGCCGTTTCGTCCAGCATTACCCATGTTCTTGATTTTGGCTTCATAAAGGTGTGAGAGCTCATGTTTTTCCGTTTGGGATCGGAAACGCATGCCATCTACAATATTTAGGACTTCCCGGAGATTGTGTCCACTCTGTATTTTATTTTTAATTTCGTTGAAGATTTCGCCAATCTTGTATTCGATGGTATCGGGATGCTCAGCTTCGGATTTGAATCTTTTTAGGTAGGGGAAAAGCTTGTGGTCAACGAATTCCTTGAGATCATCACCTCCAAGCGCCACATTGTGGTCCAATTTGCCCGTGGTGGTTTTTGGAGCCGCCCATGCTTCCCATCTGAACTTTGGATCAATCAGGAATTTGTAGGGTTTACCTGCAAGAGCGGCTTCCGTCTTTTTGTCTTTTTCTAGGTCGTCCAGGTACTTCAAAAAAAGAATCCAAGAGGTCTGCTCCACATAATCCAGCTCGCTAGCCGCGCCGGCATCTTTGTGGAGGATGTCATCAATGTTCTTGAATGATTGTTCAAACATTACGGGGGCCTAGAACTTCAATTGGCATGGTTTTAGAGGCATTTTTATAGTTTCGACAAGTATACCACTTCCCATCGGGGGTCAAAAAAGGCTATCAAAACCCGGAATCTATACTCATGCCCGCTCTAAAACTACTTACAATTGAGACACTAAGCGCATTGTCATGACATCGTGGAAAAATATGTTACATTTTATTTACAATTTATGGGTTATTTTTAGGCGCGTATAAGCTAAAATTAAAAGTCCAATATTAAAATATTATGAACCCATTAGTTCAAATGAGAGCCAGGTTATATTCAGTCCATCTTTCAGCGCTAACATTACCGAAGAAGTCGTTTTTAATTTCCTTACTTCTTTTGGTATCGGTTATTGCTATCTCCCAGTCTTATGAAAATAATTTCCAAAAGAAAGACAATTATTTTTTACATGGGGTTAAATCGAAAGTCCTTTTGGAATCCATTCTGGCAATCCCGGAAAATGAAATTGACATATCAAAAATTGCATATATCCTTGCTAAAGATGCTGACCCATCATTAGACCTTAATGTCCTATACTATGATTTTGAAAACTTGATTAATGAAATAAAGGAATTTACGGGTCCGAACGATGATCCCGAGCATCGCGTTCGCGCATTGAACACCTATCTCTATAAAAAGATGGGGATTGGTTATGACAAAGATGACTACCAGGGGAAAAAACTTGAAAACAGATACATTCACACAGTTCTTGTTAAGAGAACAGGTGCATGTTTAAATTTGGCAATTTTTTATATTGCTGTCGCTCAAAAACTGGGATATCCTGTTTATGCCGTGGCCGCTCCCCAACATTTGTTTTGCAGATATGTTGACCCCTCATTCTTGCGCCAAAATATTGAGCCCACCGGTAGCGGAGCTTTTTCCTCAGATGAGGACTATATTTTGGACATGGAGATTAAACGAAATGCCGTTGAAAACGGCAGTTATTTGAGAACGCTTAACAACAAGGAATTGGTGGCCGAAATGGTGGCAGATCATGCATCATTTTATTATGGTCAGATTATAAAAAACTATAACATTGCCACCATCATTCTCCACAAGGCCGTGCTTTTAAGCCCTAAAACTCCTGAAAATTGGAGTCTTCTTGGACAGCTTTACATTAAACGATCTCGTCATGAATTCGAGCCGTTAATCAAGGAATCAGATTATGCTCGAGGAATGCACATGATTCAGAAGTCAAAAGAGATGGGTATTAATCCGCCTTTAGCGGACGAATATTGGAAAAAACCATTGCCAAGCAAGTTTAGGCCCAGAAGTTAAATAATGTCACAATAGGAATGTATGGTTAAATTAATGAGATTGGTTTTACTGGTTACTGCAATATTGATTTTTAATTCGGCTGTTTGGGCAAGAATATATGACCCCGGGAATGGAAGATTCTTGCAGGAGGATCCAATTGGATTTGAAGGAGGGGATGTTAATCTTTTTGCATACACCGAAAACAACCCCGTTAACTATACGGATCCTTGGGGCCTGTACTCTGAAAATCCATTTGCATTTTTCTATGATCTTGATAATTTTGCGATTGGCACCTCGAACTTTAGTGCAGGTTATGGAGATGCATTAACATCGCTTTTTGGTTTCTTTGATACCAGTCTGACGGAACAAACCAGAGAGGAACTTGGAATAAATTGGAATGCGGATGAGTGTGGCGGGTTTTTTAGGGCAGGAAGAATTGGGGCTTATTCTTGGGCGGCCATAACTTCTGGGGCGGTTGGCGCCCGTCTTGTCGGCTGGCAAACAAGGGTTGGGCTTCATGGGCCACATCATCAATTTGGAAGATTCGGTCGGCTGTCACATCTGCAACTAAACTACTGGAAAAATGGAATATCGAAAAGCGGGAGGGCCATTCGATTCCCTTTGCCGTGGAGGTAGCGCATGCCCTTAAATATTGTAGCTGACCAATCTAATAACTTGCCGTCCATTACGGATGCTATACATGACTGTTGGTTTGACAAAGAGGATATCGTTTTCCATAAGGACTCCTCTATTTTGGAAATAAAATTTGATCGGGAAGTCCCGGAGAATCGAAAAATTTTAAAGAACTTCTTGTTGTTGAAGGAAGTTCAAATCCCCGTGATTGAATGCATTTTAAGGATTTATCATATAAAAACCTGTCAAATCACCGACACAGAAAAGGTCGGACGATATGATTTTAATAAGCTGGAATACGATCCTAACAGGAGTCAGATTTGCGTGCGCACAGGGGTCCCAATTGACATTAAAGTAACGGTTAATGGACTTAGGATAGCAGTTGAAGAAACAGGTCGGAAATTAGAAGACAAAGTGACTTGGGTATTTTTTTAATCATTAACAAATAAATAAAATCAGCTCATCCGTAATCTGCAAGGTAAGTGAAGTGATATGCAAAAGGTTTACTGTTTTGCGCGCGCGAGACGACAAGACTTTTGACTCCTAAGAAGGAATCCTTTTTGCCGTACGGCGAGACCCCAGGGGGCTGGGCGAGACGAAAGGGTGAGGCCGCCGAGAGGCGGCCGGAACCCAAAGGAGGTGATGAGCATGGGGGACGCTGTTGAACTCCAGCTCTCACAGGGCACGGGAGAGCGCGGGGCAACCTGAGCGAGGTGCGCCCGAGCGCCGCGCCGCGAAGCGAGTCCAGAAATCACGCGGAGCGTGTGCGTGCGAGAGGGAGCGGCGAGCGAACGAAGTTCACGAAGCGGAACGGCGCGGACGATGAAGGACGGCAACGATGAAGATGCGCGATGCGACTCACCGAACGAACTGACCAACCAAAACTTTAGACGAGATCAATCACGAACATACGATACTCAACACAAAGGCCAAAGGGTTTATGCCATGGCGGCAACAATCTCGACGACAGATTGGCTCACAGTTATATAAATCCAACTTACGACGAGAGTTTGCAAAGCGAGGAAGGAATGTCTAAAATTCCTATGGATGAATGTCAGGGTGGGTTCGAGGCTCGCGGCCTTATGTTTTCAAGGAATGCCGCTCGCCCCGGGGCGCTCACGAACTCGCGCCCGCGCGTAGCTCGGCGCAAGTCCCCATCGTGACATTTAGTCACGATGGCTTGCGCCACGCGCCCATCACCCGCGAGCTCTTTATGTGGAAGATTCGAACCAAGTTCGAATCTTTTCCCAAGAGTCGCTAAAATTTCTTTTTAAAATTATGAATACTTTAACCTTCCCTGACGTTCAAAAGTTCCTGGAGCGGATCAACCCTTTTAATGAGTTGGCCCGCAATAGCCTGGAGGAATTGGCCCGGGCGGCCCATCCCAAGTCTTTCAAAAAAGGGGAGGCTGTCTACAACGAAGGCGATGCCGCCGATTCGGTCTGGATCCTCCATACGGGACGGATCCAGGTCTATAAATACACTTCTGATTCAAAACCACTCGCGATAGAGAGCCTCGGTCCCGGCGAGCTTTTCGGCACATTATGCCGCCTGGGCGGAGAGGGAAGAGCCTACCCTTGCACAGCGGTTGCCTCAGGGCCCGCTTTGGCGTTGCAAATACCAGACCATGTTTTCTTAAAGCACTACAACGAGAGCCCCGGATTGGTCCGGGGCATGTGCTCACTTTGCTCGCAACGGCTCAAAGATGTCCAGAATTTAAGGTGTACGGGGCAGGAGCCGGTTCCTTTCCGGCTTGCATCCACTCTCCTGCGCTTGAAGGAGGTGCATGGTTTGACCCTCCCCTTCACAAAAAGGGAAGTCTCAGAACTCATCGGGGCCACTCTGGAAACCACCTTCCGCGCTCTAGCGGACTTCCAAAAAAAAGGATATCTCTCGTCCCTTCGAGGGAAAATCCTTCTTATAAAACCCGAAGCTTTAAAATCCCTGCTTCTATGACCTGCGTCATAGTGCGGGTTTTTTTCTCTTGCTAGACTCAAATTGAAGGATTCTAGGCTTGGAGGTGCAATGATGGACATTATCGATTTTTTGATCGAAGACCACAACAGAATGCGTCTGGAACTGTCTAAAATCCACAAGCAGCTCAACGATCCCAACTTGCGGCAGATCGTTAAAACATTCATTACGGATTTTGAAACGCACGAAAGCGCGGAAGAGGACATCCTTTTCCCCGCTCTGCGAAGGTATCAGAAGGAAGAGCTTGGGCCGCTGGCGTTGTCGTACGATCTGGATCACGAGAAAATATGGGAGTTGCTGGATGAGCTCATGAGCACGGTCGACTATGGTTCACTTGATCATATCCAGCGGGTCTACTTTGCTTTTGATTCGTTGGCTGAATCTCATTTTCGCTACGAGGAACGCACGCTGTTCCCGATCATACGGAAGATAATGGACAAAAAGTCCCTTCATTCGCTTGGCGCGATGGCTGAAAAACACTTCAAGCAAAGATCCCATCCCATTTTTGCCCTTGAAGGGGTCGGAACACTATAAAATTATTTTTTAGAAGAATTATTATTTGTCTCTGGACATCAGTCGTTTAATTTCGTTGACTATGATTGTCTTGGAATGAAACATAAAGGTTTTCCGGCTGCTTTCTGCATTCTTCTGGCTTCGGTCTGCCTTCAAGCTTCCGAGCGGGCGGTTTTGCTGCCGGGCAGCGCGATTTGGCTGGAAGGCGATTCCACGCTTCACCGATTTTCCAGCACCTCCACGGCCTTGACGGCCGAGATGGAAGGGACATTCCCCGATGTGAAGACCTTCGTCGTCCGAGTCCCCGTCCTTTCGCTCAAATCGGGCAAGGGCCAGCTGGATAAGAACCTTTATAAAGCCCTCCACTCAGAAAAATATCCAGACATCGTCTTTCATATGAAATCCTATGACATCAAGAGCTCTACAAACGGGACGGTCATTTTAGCCCAGGGCGATCTGGAGATCGCCGGCGCTTCCCGCCCTGCGGCCTTGCAAGCCCAAACCAAGCCCGATGAACTTGGCACGCGCGTGAGCGGGGCCTATGGCCTTCTCATGACGGATTTTGGGGTTTCTCCCCCCGTCATGATGCTGGGCGCCCTCAAGACCAAAAATGAGGTCACGGTCCGCTATATCCTTTATCTGGATTTCAACATACACCATAATACAAGGAAAACTAATGAATAAAAAAATAGCTGTAGCCATGCTCTCAATCTTGGCATGGATTCAAGCCGCGCAATCCATAGAGGTTATCAATAAAGAGAACGTCACCCTGAACATGCATGGGCGCCTGCAGACATTTGGCCTTTCAGACTATGTCCTGGACCCGTATCGGGATCACCTGAGGATCTTTCTTTTCGTCCGTCAGGCGCGCCTGGCATTTGACGGTCAGGTCAACACGCTCAAGTATGATGTGGAATACGCATTTGGCGGTGAAGAAGGCCTCAAGGACACCGGCGGCACCGTGGCCAACTCATCTCTGGGGCTTTTGGACTTCGCCGTGGATGTTCCTGTCCGCAATGATATCTACGCAAAGATCGGTCAGTTCAAGGTCCCGTATGGCCTGGAGCGCCTGCAGAATTCCGGCGATCTGCTCTATACGGATCGTTCGATCGCTCACCTTCCTTTCAATCAGGGCCGCGATGTGGGATTGGCCCTCTATGACAGTTCCCAGGGTTTTGCCTGGAACTTCGGTCTCTTCACCGGGGGCGGCCGCGACAACCCCATCCGCAACCTCCCCATGCGCCTGGGCACGCCCATGTTTGTGTTCCGGGGCGGGTATCAATCCGAAGCTGAAGAAAATCCTTTCGACCCCAAGCAGATCGATCCCGACGGCTTGAAGCCGGGCTTCTCCGTCATGACGAATCTTCTGTTCATCCGCGACACCCGCGTGGGACACTCCACCGTGCTCCGGGTCAAACCCGTGGAAAAGGGGCTGCTTACGGATTCAAACTGGAATCCGTTCATCGACACAGCTGACGGCGCATCCGGCTCGCACACCGGCGATCTCTTTCAGGGGGGCGGCGACCTGACCTGGCGCACCGGTATGGGCTCGGGTCTCCTCACCACAGAAGCCGAAGTCAACTACGGACAATATAAGAACAAAATCGGCTGGCTGGAAATGACCGGAGCGCGCACTCAGCTGGGCTATCAGCAGAATCAATGGGGCGCGGGCCTTCGCTACGGCGTGATCTTCGCGGACAACAAGTTCGCAAAGAGCGGCCGCGTCATTTTCGTCAACCATCGTCCGGTCCACGAAATCACCCCCTCATTCACCTTCTTCCACAAGAAATTCCTGAAGATCGTGATCTCCGCGCCCGTGCTTGTGGACGTTCCCGTTTCGACGGAAACCAACCTGGGCATGTATGTCCTCACAGACCAGACTGACCAGACAAATGCCGGACCCATCATCCGCCAGACGGTGCCATCCGCGAGAGCGGTGGTTCAATTCAGCTTCTGAAGCCTAGCTTCACGCCCGCAGCGTTAGGAATATCCTCATTCCTGATCCTGCGGGCGGTTTTTTGCTGGGCCGAGGAGCCGCAGGTCACACTGTCGGAATCCCGGTCTGGAGTTTTTCATATTGAAGGGCGCTTTGAAGTTCAAGCGGGCAACACCGCTGCGTGGCGGGTTTTGAGCGACCACGATGCAATCGAAGGATTCATCCCATCTCTTGAATCAAGCGTCGTGCGCGAACGGCATCCGGATTACCTTCTTGTGGAACAGATCAACAAAAGCGGCATTTGGTTTATGCGCCGCCGCTTTGAAGTCCTCCTTAAAGTAAAAGAGACGCCGACCCAAAAAATTGAGTTTGAAGATATCGGCAAGAAAAGCTTCAAATTTTACAAGGGTTATTGGGAGATAGAACCGCAAGGACAAAGCAGCAGGATCAAGTACATGCTGGAAGTGGAGCGCCCGGCCGGCATTCCGTCTTTTATGAGCCGGAAAGTTCTCCACAGCAACGTTTTGAAGCTTCTGAAAGAAACCGCGGCTGAGATTGAGCGGAGGCAGGCACAGCCATGAGGTTGAAATCGGCGTCTTTTGCGTGGAAATATGCCGCCGTCGGGGTCATTCTTGGCCTGGGCTCCCCATACGGCCTCTTGGCGTTCCGCATCCTGGGATCGCTCGAGGGCGGATTGGTGGAGTGGATAAAGACCGACTTCCAGGCCATGAAATGGATCTATCTGTATACCGGCGCAGGAAGCGTCATCGTTTTTTCACTCTTCGGCTTGCTGCTGGGCAGGCGCGAGGATTCGCTGCTGATGCATACCCGCGATGTGGAAGGCGCCGCCCAGGACATGGAGCGTCTGTCTATCACGGACGGTCTCACCCGGCTGTACACGCATGCCTATCTCTTAAAAAGGCTAGATGAAGAATTCTCGAGGGCCAAAAGATATTCCTATTCGCTCGGATGCCTGTTCATCGACATCGATAATTTCAAGGCGTTGAACGACGAATACGGGCATGTATTTGGCGACCTGGTGCTGTCGGAGATCGCAGGCGCCATCAACGGGGAAGTGCGGGACAGCGACATTCTGGGACGCTACGGAGGCGACGAATTCCTTGCCATCCTTCCTCAAACAGACGCCGCCGAAGCCTCCGGGGTGGCTGAGCGCATCCGCAAGGGGGTGGAGGCGCTGAGATTGCATGCCGGCGGGGCCGCCGTGATCGCCACCGTCAGCATCGGCATTTACGCCTCGGATAAGCTTCCGTCGGAAGCCAAAGAAATCATGGAGTCGGCGGATTCCGCGCTTCATCAGGCCAAAAGAGTGGGCAGGAACCGTTCGATATTGGTCGGCCAATGAATCCGGCCTGGATATCCCTGGCCGCCCTCTTCACGGTAATCCTGATCAGTTCATTTTCCCGGACGAATGTGGGCGTCCTGGCGCTCGGTTTTGCCTGGCTCATCGGGCATTATGTTTCCGGGATGCCGGTGAGCCGGATAGCGGCGGGCTTTCCCGCAGGGCTCTTTCTTTTGCTTCTGGGCGTCACCGTGCTTTTCAGCTCGGTGAAGGTCAACGGCACGCTGGACCGTCTGGCCGCCGCGGCCATCGGTCTCGTGCGCGGCCACCGCGCCCTGGTGCCATTCATTTTCTTTTTGTTAGCGGCGGTCTTTTCTGCCATCGGACCGGGCAATATCGGAGCCACGGCCTTGTTGGCGCCCCTGGCGATGGAAATCGCGGGACGGATGAAGATCAGCGCATTCTTAACGACGGTCATGGTGGTGGCCGGAGCCAACGCCGGAACATTTTCCCCCTTTGCCTCCACCGGCTTGATTGCCGGCGGCCTGGCCGCCAAATCCGGGATTGAAATGAATCCCTGGAGCCAGATTTTTTTCCCCAATATCTTAGCCCAGGGTTTTATCGCGTTTTCCAGCTATATGATTTTCGGCGGAGTCCGTTTGTGGCGTCCTCACCCGCATGATCCGGCGCCTGCGCCCGCAGTATCGCAGGCAAACTGGACCTGGACCCATTGGCTGAGTGTGGGCGCCATCGGGGCGCTGGTTCTGGGCGTCACCTATTTCAAGACAGATGTGGGTTTTCTGGCGTTGATCCTGGCGGCTCTATTGTCATTTATGAGCCCCGGCGAACATAGAAAAACGATCGCCGGCGTGCCTTGGGACGCCATCGTGATGGTCTGCGGAGTGAGCACTCTGGTGTCGGTTCTGGAGGCCACTGGAGGCATGCAATTGTTCACGGAGCTGCTGGCGAAGATTTCCAATGCCTCCAATGTGACGGGCGTGATCGCTTTTGTGGCCGGGATCCTTTCCGTTTTTTCCAGCTCTTCCGGAGTCGTCCTGCCGGCTTTTATCCCCACCGTGCCGGGCTTGGCCGCGCTGCTGCCGGGTGCTGATTCTGCGGCCATCATCTCCTCGATCAATGTTGGAAGCCATGTTGTGGATGTGAGCCCCTTGTCCACGCTGGGAGCCCTGTGCCTGGCCAGCGCCGGAGCTCACGAAGACAAGAACAAACTCTTCCGCAATCTGATGATTTACGGTTTGTCCCTTTCACTTTTTGGAGCGGGGGTTTGCTATCTTTTCTTTTAGCCGGCAGAAACCAGCGCTTTTAGTCGGCCGATGAATCCGGCCTGGATGTCTCTCATCTCAAGGAAGTGATTGGGAATGCTCTGGAGCATTCCGGACTTTCAGCAGACTGAGCCGCCGCTTCCGGATCAACCACGCCAGCAGGCTTACAGTCGCTCCGATGCTCGCGAAGAACTTTTCAAACTTAACATCCCTCGAGTTGGTCAGGCACTCTATGAAATCGATGAGGATGATCCCGCTCAAGGAATAAGCAAAGATCAGGTAAGTCAGAAAATTCCTGTGCTTGTGTTTCTCAAAAACATAGTGATAATTTCTGATCTGCATCTGTTTTAATGCGGCCGCGCTCAGGCGGTTGGATGCCGCTTCCTTGTGGAAAAACAGGACGTCGGGGACCATGAGGAGCTTGGTCAGTCTGGAAATGCGGTAGGAAAGCTCGGCGTCCTCGCGGTAGCAGTAGCCCGTAAACCACTCATCGAACATCTCCTGGTCCAAAAAGCATTTGCGGTAGATGGCGACGGCCTGGAAGAGCTCGACCTGCACGGGCTTGTCGATCTGCCGCTCGAAGATGGGGTACCCGAAGCCCGAGGCTGTCATGCGGCCATTGAACTGATTGAGGAGAAAAGCGCGGAGCAGGATTTTCCTTAACCTCCACTTGAAGCCCCCGGGAGCGCGGAAAATCCGCATGTTCCCCATGACGCCGCCCACTTTGGGATCGCTCTCGAAATAGCGGAGGGCCGCCTCAAGATAGTTCTTGTCCAGCACGATATCGTCGTCCACGAAGCTCACGAGGTCACCCTTCGCCATCGCGATGCCGCGGTTCCGGGCCTTGACCGAGCTTTTCTCTTTCTGATGGACATATTTGAACTGGACCGGCGTCCCGGAATGAGCCTTTTGAACGGCCTCCAGGACGTCCTGGGTCCTGCCGTCGCCGCTCTGGTCTACAACGATAATTTCCGCCGGAAGGCGGGTCTGGCCCAGGATGGAACGGAGGGCGGCGGCAAATTCCGCCGATCGGTTGAGCGTGGGAATGATAACGGAAACTTTCATATGGGTAACTCATGCATTGTACCTTAAATCTGAGCCAGCCCTTTTGCCTTCTTCAAAACATCCTTAAACATTTTCATTGTCAGCAACCTCGTCTGGGTGTTTTGGCGGCTGGGATGATAGATGTCTACTAGAATTGGAAACCCTTCAAAGCGGTGCACCGCGCCGTGCTTAAAGACATTTTTGGACGCTTTTCCCCCCGCGTGCCTCAAGTAATAATCATGGGCAATCCGTCCCAAAGCCACCACCACTTTGACATCGGGAAGAAGCTCCATTTCCTTTTGGGCAAAGGGAAAGCATGTTTGCAGTTCTTTTGGGGTGGGTTTGTTTTGAGGCGGGGCGCAGCGGCCCACGGCAGTGATGTAAACTCCGTTTAACTTGAGCCCATCATCCGCGCTCAATCCATCGGGTTGGCTGGCCAATCCCAGGTCATACAGAGCCTTAAAAAGGAATTTTCCGGATGCGTCGCCCGTGAACATGCGCCCCGTGCGGTTGGAGCCGTATCGTCCGGGCGCCAATCCCAAAAGCAGGATCCCCGCATTAAAATCGCCAAATCCCGGAACAGGCTTGCACCAATATCCTGGGAACTTTTCGCCGATTTGTCCGATGTAGTCCACAAGCCTCTTGCACTTGCGGCAGTCTATAATGTTTGTGTTCAGGGAGGCCAGTTCTCTGATAATCACCAATAGAATCTTAGTTATTTTGATAAAATAAAGATATCATGAAAATCGTCATTGTGGGCGGTGTGGCTGCGGGGGCGAGCGCCGCCGCCAAAGCTCGCCGCGTGAACGAGCAGGCGGAAATTATCATCTTTGAGAAAGGGCCATATGTGTCCTTCGCCAACTGCGGCCTGCCGTATTATGTGGGCGGGGAGATATCAGAGCGCGGGGACCTGTTTCTTCAAACTCCGGCGGGGTTCAAAAAGCGATTCAACGTGGATGCCCGCGTTCTGCACGAAGCGTTAAAAATAGACCGCGCCGCAAAACGGGTGCAAGTCCGCAATATAAAGTCGGGCGAAACCTTTTTTGAGGGCTATGACAAGCTGATCCTTGCGCCCGGAGCGGGCGCGATCGTGCCTCCCCTGCCCGGCATCCGCTCCAAAAATATTTTTGTGGTCAAGACCGTGCCCGATTCCGACGCCATCCGGGATTTTCTGGACAAGAACCGCTGCGAGAAGGCGGTTGTCATCGGAGCAGGATTCATCGGGATGGAAGCGACGGAAGCCTTGAAGCGCCGGGGCCTGGCTGTGACCGTGATAGAGATGCTCCCCCAAGTGCTCCCCCCTTTTGACGCGGAAATGGCCATGTTTGTTTCCCAGCACCTTGAGGCCGAAGGCGTGAGGCTGATCCTTGCGGATGGGGTGAAAGGATTTATCGGCGGGGACCCGGCAAATGAAGTCGAGCTGGTCAGCGGCAAGAAAGTGTCCATGGATCTGGCGATTCTCTCCATCGGCGTGAGGCCGGAATTGATGCTTGCGCGCGGCGCGGGGCTTGAGATCGGAAATTCGGGCGGGATCCGCGTGGACGAGTTTCAGCGCACTTCCGACCCGGACATTTTTGCCGCCGGCGACGCCGCCGAGACCGTGAACCTCGTCACGAATCAAAAGACGCGCATTCCCCTGGCCGGGCCTGCCAACAAGCAGGGCCGCGCGGCCGGGGCCAACGCTGCCGGCGGAAGCGTCTCGTTTCCCGGATCCTTGGGCACAGCCATCGTGGAGACGCTGGGCATCACTGCCGCCAAAACGGGCCTCTCGGAAAAAGAAGCGCGGAGCGCGGGACTTGAAAGCTATGTTTCATACACCCATTCCCTGGACCACGCCGGCTATTATCCCGGTTCGAGTTTGATGCATATCAAGCTCGTGGCCGAAAAAGGCTCCGGCCGGCTGCTGGGG
>MGUQ01000061.1:0-256 GCA_001799975.1 Elusimicrobia bacterium RIFCSPLOWO2_01_FULL_54_10
TTCGGAAACAGACGCCCGAAATCCGCGGTGCTCCTTATACAGGGACCACGACATGAACCCGAGGGCGAGCGCGACGAGCGTAATGATTCCTATCCTCCACCTGCTCATACGCCCATTCTATCAGAATGGGCGTAAATTTTAAATTTTATTTCTTCTCCTTGCCTTCTATGATCGTAGCCGCGATGCTCCCTGGCACTTCCGCGTAATGGCTGAACTCCATCGTAAAGCTTCCTCTCCCCTGCGTCATGCTCCGCAA
>MGUQ01000061.1:310-474 GCA_001799975.1 Elusimicrobia bacterium RIFCSPLOWO2_01_FULL_54_10
CACGGAGGCGCGCTCGCCCATCTCGCTGATCTTCCCGCGCTTGGAGGAGAGGTCACCCGTGACGTCCCCCAAGAAGTCCGGCGGGGTCAGGACCTGCACCTTCATGATGGGCTCAAGGAGCACGAGCTTCGCCTGCTTCGCGCCCTCCTGGAGCGCCATTGCCG
>MGUQ01000061.1:510-1421 GCA_001799975.1 Elusimicrobia bacterium RIFCSPLOWO2_01_FULL_54_10
CTTTACATGCCCGTATTGTCCGCGGCCGCCGGACTGGCGGATATACTTGCCTTCCGCTTCCGCGTTCCCCTTCACGGTTTCCTTGTAGGCGACCTGCGGGCGCCCCACGTTCGCCTCGACGGAAAATTCCCGGCGCATGCGCTCCACGAGTACTTCCAAATGCAACTCTCCCATGCCGGCGATGATGGTCTCCCCGGTTTCCGAGTCGCCCCCGACCTTGAAGGTCGGATCTTCATCGGCGAGGCGGCGCAAGGCCAGCCCCATCTTTTCCTGGTCCGCCTTCGTCTTCGGCTCGATGCGGATACTGATGACGGGCTCGGGGAAAGTGATTTTCTCGAGGATCAGGGGATGCTCGGGGTCGGAAAGCGAATCCCCCGTGCCCGTGTTCTTCAGTCCCACGATGGCGCCGAGGTCTCCCGCGTAGATTTCATCCACTTCCTCGCGGTGGTTCGCATGCATGCGGACGATGCGCCCGACGCGCTCCTGCGTGTTCTTCGTGGCGTTCAAAATATAGCTCCCCTTCTTCAAGGTTCCCGAATAGACGCGGAAGAATGTGAGAGAGCCGACAAAGGGGTCCGCGGCGATCTTGAACGCCAGCGCGGACAATGGGTCGTTGTCTCTCGGATAACACTCCGCTTCCTTTCCTTCGGGCGTGGTTGTTTTTGTGGGAGGCATATCTTCTGGAGATGGAAGATAATCAATAACCGCGTCCAATACCAACTGGACCCCTTTATTTTTTAACGCGCTTCCCGCGAGGACGGGTACAAGCGTGTTCGCCAAGGTCGCCTTCCGAAGCGCGGCCTTCAACTCTGGAAGCCCGATTTCCTTTCCTTCAAGGTACTGGTGGATGAGCACGTCGTCGGTTTCCGCGATCTTCTCCACGAGCGCATGGCGGCGCTTTCCCGCCTCTG
>MGUQ01000061.1:1492-1920 GCA_001799975.1 Elusimicrobia bacterium RIFCSPLOWO2_01_FULL_54_10
CTCTTGTCGAAGCTGGCGCCCATGCGGTCCAGCTTGTTGATAAAGCAGATGCGCGGCACCTTGTAGTCGTCCGCATAGTGCCAATTCGTTTCCGACTGGGGCTCCACGCCCGCCACGCCGTCGAAGACGACGACCGCGCCGTCCAAGACGCGCAAGCTTCTCTTCACCTCGACCGTGAAGTCGATGTGCCCCGGCGTGTCTATGATATTAAAGCGGTATTCGTGCTCCTTGGACTTCGGATCCGCCTTGTCGAAAAGGGAGGGTATCCAGAAGCAGGTCGTCGCGGCGGCCGTAATCGTAATGCCGCGCTCGCGCTCCTGGTCCATCCAGTCCATGACCGCCTCGCCTTCGTGCACCTCGCCTATCTTGTGGGAAATCCCGGTATAGAAAAGTATGCGCTCGGAAACCGTCGTCTTTCCCGCGTCGAT
>MGUQ01000061.1:1945-2413 GCA_001799975.1 Elusimicrobia bacterium RIFCSPLOWO2_01_FULL_54_10
GTTCGCTGGATTGGGTATTGTCGTGGCATAAAAACTAATTCAAAATTAAAAAATCAAAACGGAAAATGACAATGTAAAATCATAAAATTTTGACATTTTGAATTGTCATTTTGATCTTTGATATTTGCATTTTGCATTTTTACCGGACAAACGACGCAAACGCTCTGTTCGCTTCCGCCATCCTATGGGTATCCTGCTTCTTCTTGATGGCCGCGCCTTCGTTCTTCGAGGCCGCCACGAGCTCTTCCGAAAGCTTCTTCGCCATCGGTACGCCCTTGCGCTTCTTCGCCGCGTCTATGATCCAATGGCTCGCGAGGAAAAACTTCCGCTCGGGCCTCACTTCGCGGGGCACCTGGTAGTTCGCTCCGCCGACGCGCTTCGAAACCACCTGCACCAGAGGCGAGGCGTTCTGGATCGCTTTGTTGAAGATATCCACCGGATCTTCCTTCGTCGCCTTCTCTATCTCCG
>MGUQ01000061.1:2527-3147 GCA_001799975.1 Elusimicrobia bacterium RIFCSPLOWO2_01_FULL_54_10
TCCGTACTTTGACCGCTGCTGCTTTCTCTTCGCCACGCCCTGGGTGTCGAGGACTCCCCGCACGATGTGATAGCGGACTCCCGGAAGGTCCTTTACCCTGCCGCCGCGGATCATGACGACCGAGTGCTCCTGGAGGTTGTGCCCCTCGCCGGGAATATAGGCCGTGACTTCCATCCCGTTCGTGAGCCGGACGCGCGCGACCTTCCGGAGCGCCGAGTTCGGCTTCTTCGGGGTCGTCGTGAAGACCTTGACGCACACTCCCCGCTTGAATGGGGACGACGAATGAACCGGATTGTTCCGGATCATGTAAAGGCCGAGCGCGGGGACCTTGTCCTTCTTACGCGCGCTTGTCCTTCCTTTTTTGATGAGTTGTCCTACTGTCGGCATAAAAAATAAAAACCCGTTCTAAAGGCTTTTCTTCTTGAAAAAACCTGCATCGTTAAAGTTACCGATAAACGCCTATGGAGTCAAGTAAGCGGCTCCCCTACGCGCCTGTAAAAAGGCGGAAAAGGAAGGCGATCGGCGGGTAGAGGAAGTTCATGCCGGAAAAGATGAGGAAAAGCAGGATGATGAATCCGTACCGCTCGAGGAAGGCCTGGAACCCTTCGGTCCCCGGCGGG
>MGUQ01000061.1:3158-5877 GCA_001799975.1 Elusimicrobia bacterium RIFCSPLOWO2_01_FULL_54_10
CCCCTCCCTTTTTCGGGTCCTTCAAGTTGTAAGGATTGTAGGGAACCGGCTTCGCCCAGCCGAATACGACCCCGTCGGGAATCAGGGAGAGGATAAGCGGGAGCGCTATCGAACCGATGGGGTCTATGTGCTTCAGAGGGTTCAGTGTAAGTCGCCCTGCGAGGCGCGCTGTATGGTCACCGAGCTCGAGAGCCATTAGTCCGTGCGACACTTCGTGTATGACCACGGAGAAGAGGAGCACGAGAAGCTGGAAAATGAAAAAATATGAATTATCCATGAGAGAATATCATTATAAACGATTTGGGCTCGTTTTTCCTCCTGAATTGACCTCCCTGGCGAAATCTTGTATGGTACCCACTAATGGCAAAGAGAATAATCATCATCCTTCTCGCGGGGCTCGTGCTTATAGTGGGCTTTTTGGGCACGCTCTATTACCTCATAACCCATTCGACGGCGGGCGAGGATTCGTCCGGAAGCCCGAAGTCCGGCATCATGGGAACCTTCTTCAAAAATCCCGAGAATGCAGTGGAAAGCCAGGGCAATGGGACGACGACTGTGGGCGGAGGGACGACTGTTATCCAGGTAGGCACGTCCTCGACCGTCACGGAATCGCTTACGGTGATTCCCGCATCCATAGTCTACGTAGCAAGCGACTCCCCGAACAAAGTAGTGCTCGCGATAGAGAGCGTCGGAAAGACGGAAAAAGGGACCGTGCTCGTCGCCATAAAAGCGCTCACATTCGAGGCTGAGGGAGCCACTTCCTTGAATCCCGCGAATTTCTTGGTACTCATCCCCCGGACGGGAGGCGAGATCCACGCGGACTTCGTCCAAGGGAACTTTACGAACATGGCTCCCGGAGCGAGCTACGCGGGGAACGTCGTCTTCACGATGCCCGCGGGAAGGTCCACGCTCATCCTCCAAGTGGGAAGCGGGCAGGCGGTCGTATTCTTCGAATTCGATTTCAACGAGAAGACTTTCAGGCAGGTGGAGATCAGCTAGTTTTTAGCTTCGTTAGCTTTTTAGCTTGTTAGAACTCTTGCATTCGGTAAAAAAGTAAGATAAAGTCATTTTGAATTAACTATCATGCGTCAATGTTTTTATTGCGGGAAATCGTATAAGGGAGGCGGGACGCGGAAGCTCCTGCGCGGCCACTACAATCCGACGAACTTCTCGAAGAAGC
The DNA here is from genome assembly GCA_001799975.1 of Elusimicrobia bacterium RIFCSPLOWO2_01_FULL_54_10. GTDB lineage: Bacteria > Elusimicrobiota > Elusimicrobia > 2-02-FULL-39-32 > 2-02-FULL-39-32 > 2-01-FULL-60-11. Next base: position 4,339 of record MGUQ01000061.1, read on the forward strand.
GGGTGAACCTCCAGCTCGTCGCCGACGCGAAGTCAGGCGTGCGGGTCCTTTCCTGCACTTCCTGCATGCGGACGAAAGTGAAGGTGAGAAAGCCCCGGGCCGCGAAAAAGCCTCTCGCAAAAAAAACCGCGTAAGCGGTTTTTTGAAACTAAACTTTCAGTATTTCCGAAAGGCGGTTTTTCGGAAATAAGTCGCAAGGATATACCTCGATAAGACGGATGTGTTTTTGTCGACATATCCATCTTTTCCTTTTCAAAAGCTTGTCATAATACTTCTGCACCCCCGCAAGGCCGAAAAACTCAATGAAGGTTTTCGAGTCGATGGAAAAATCAGCAGTCATTCTTGTTCCTACATAAGGAACATTCCGCTTGTGGGAAATTCCCCTCTCAAAGAGCCAGTCGTCAATAATTTTCTCGGTGAATGAATCACATTTGTGTCCGTCTTTTGCCGTACATTTTTTAGAAAAAAGAATATGATTGGGCTCAAAACCCGCTAATCACACGGCGTTGTTCCAGCTACCAAACCTTCTTCGAAAAATCCGCAGTGAATTAAGCTCTCTTTTTAACGGAATGCGTCCATTTTTAAAGTAAAAACTCCGAATCTTTTCAAGTAATTCATCGTCTTCATATATTCGTTTAAATTGATAAGGACTTAAACGCTTTATAACTGCTTTCCTTTCGCTTTTTGTAAAAAAATGCCTATTACGCCTCTTTTCAATACTGAATTTTTGCTTTCTACTGAGAACAATTCCTTTTGTCCATACAAACGCAGTTCCTAATCCTACTTCAAGTTCTTCGGCTATTTCACGGTGCGTAAAACCGCGTTTCCTCAATGCGCGAGCTTGAACACGAAGATTTTCCCCATGCACATTTGTAATTATACCACTGAAAAAGTATTATGTTCCCACGGGCCGTAGTGTAATGGCAGCACGAGTCCATGGGGTGGATTTATTCCGGGTTCGAATCCCGGCGGCCCGACACAGGAACCAAAAAAACCGCGGCGGCGGTTTTTTGGTTCGGAATTTATTTGGTTCCTTTCGTTAGCGCATTCAATTCTTTTTCAATAACTTTCGGAAGAACTTTGTGCTTGCAAAGTTCTTTAAGCGGAATCCAAGAAAATTGCAAATGATTTTCCATTGCTCTGACGTTATTATCTTTAAGCGATACTCGATATATAAAATTTATTTCATGGGCAACGCCCTTCCTATACCGGAAGATGTTTTCCATAAGCGTGAGAAATTTAATATTTTTAGAACGCACGCCGAGTTCTTCTCTTATTTCCCGAGCAAGTGCAATCGATGTAGATTCCCCGAATTCAACATGTCCTCCCGGTAAAAAATAGTAATTTGCTTTTTTCTTTTTACAAAGAAGTATTTTTCCGCGATGAACAATAACCGCCCGAGCGATAATCTCGATGTATTTGCTATTTCCCATACAACCCGGCTACACGTGGAGATAGCGCCGAATAGCGATGACAGAGGAAAGGATGCCGAGGGCTACGCCGAAGAGCACTTGGTAGAGGAAGAGCCGTATGAAATGC
>MGUQ01000062.1:0-5168 GCA_001799975.1 Elusimicrobia bacterium RIFCSPLOWO2_01_FULL_54_10
TTGCCCCGCAAGTCCGGGCGGTCCGGGTTTTTCATGGGATGGCATTTCACCATGTTGGCGATATAGACATTTTGGCGGGATAGCCCGATGGCGGCCATCATTTTGTCCAGGAGCTCGCCCGCGCGGCCCACAAACGGCAGGCCCTTACGGTCTTCCTCAAAACCAGGGCCTTCCCCCACAAAAAGAACCTTGGGGTTCGTAGAGCCCATGCCGAATACGATCTTGTTCCGTGATGCGCCTAACGGACAGTTCTGGCAATTGGCGTAGCGGGCATACAGCGCGGCCAGGCGGCTGTCTTTATCAGAATTAGATACAGGTGATGGGGAAGGAGGAGGAGGCACGATCTGAACGGCTGCGCCTCGAACAGAGGGATAATCTTCAATGCCGAAAAGAGCTTCGGTTTTTATATACTCCCGTAAAACTTCTTTAAGATCGTCTGGCATAACTTTTTGGCGAAGGCATCTTTGCTTATTTTACCTAATTTGAGGGCCGAACCGTCGCTGAACAGGAGCGAAGCTGAAATCTTGTCAGCCTCAACGGTGGACGGAGAATTCAAAACAATCATGTCGCAGTTCTTTTCTTTGAGCTTTTTGCGCGCGTTTTGCAGACCCTGCGCGTCTTCAAGGGCAAAACCCACCAAAATTTTTCTCCCCTTGCGCACGCCCATGGTGCGCAGAATGTCCGGATTGGGCACCAACCTCACCATCAAGGGACCCGCGCCTTTCTTGATTTTTTTCCGGCTGATTTTTTGCGGACGGTAATCAGCCACCGCGGCGCAGGAAACAAAAATGTCGCACCAGCCGAAATTTCGCTTCACCTGCTCAAACATCTGCAGAGCCGAGACGGTCCGGACGGTGGGAATATTTTTGGGAGTTTCCGAGCCGGGACCCAGAATGAGTTTTACGGAAAAACCGGATTGTTTGAGTGCTCGGGCCAGCTCAATCCCGGTTTTGCCGGAAGAGCCGTTGGAAAGGTAGCGGACAGAATCGAGATATTCCCGGGTGGGGCCGGCGGTGACCAGCGCTTTCAAATAATCTTGCGGGCTTCTTTGAGGATTGCGGAGACATCGGCCATGCGTCCCCAGCCGGAATCGCCCCGGGCGAGCGGGCCTTTGTCCGGGCCCACAAACCTGTAGCCGAAGCCTTTGAGCTTGCGGACATTCTCACGAGTAGCCGGGTGCAGCCACATGGCTTCGTGCATAGCCGGGGCCAGTAACACGGGGGCTTTTGTGGAGAGCGCGGTGGCGCAGACGATGTCCGAGGCATTCCCCTGGGCCAGGCGGGCTAAAGTGTCGGCGCTGATGGGCGCTATAATGAAAAGATCCGCTTTTTCGGCCAGCTCCAGATGGGCCATTTTCCAGAGAGAATCGTCCCAAACATCAGTGGCCACGGGGTTACCGGAGAGAGCAGAGAAGGTGAGGGGAGTGACAAAGCGGACCGCGCCAGGGGTCATGAGACAATGCACGGCGGCACCCATATCCTGCAAGCGGCGCACAAGCTCGCATGCCTTGTAGGAGGCGATGCTTCCGCTCACGCCCAGCAGGACTATTTTACTTCTTCTTCGGTTTGTCGGAGGATTCAGATTCTTTGTCGGAGTGCTTTCCGATGTTATCAAAAATGGCGGTGGTGGGCCCCTTGATCTTCTTAGCCAGGAACCGCAGCACGGGCAGGTCCCGGATGGTTTTCTGATTCACTTTGGCCATCAGGATCTCTTTAACTGAATCCGGCACCAGGTTGTGCGCGGAGCGGGTTTCCCCTTCCTTGTTTTTGAGCTCATACGCCCAGCGCCGGGCTAGGATGATGAGGTCATATTTGTTGATGTTGGAATCCAGGATCATTTTGTCCAAAGTCTCCTGGGTTTTTTCGTCGGGCGCGTGCCAGTCCGCGGCGGGGACTTCCGCCGGAATGTGAATAATGGGTTCTTCTTTTTCTAGGGTCATCGTCATACTCCTTTCAAAACTTCGGGGTCCATTTTTGAGCGCTCCGCCCAGACGATGCTGCGCAGCTTCTGGACGGATTCCCCGATGTCACGGTTGAGAATCAAATATTCGTAATCACCGGCCTGGGCGATTTCATTGCGGGCATTGTCCAGCCGCTTCTGGATGGCCGCTTCATCATCCTGGCTGCGCGTCCGGAGCCGGTGTTCAAGCTCGGTGATGGACGGCGGAGCGATGAAAATGAGCACCGCGGACGGAAAAAGTTTCTTGATCTGCCGCCCGCCCTGAACGTCAATGTCCAGAAGTACGTCCCGGCCCTCGCGCAGGAGTTTTTCTAGCTGGTCTTGGGGAGTGCCGTACCAGAAACCGTGAACCAGGGCAGATTCAATCAGGTCCCCCTTCTTGCGCCGCTTCAGGAACTCGTCTTCGGCAACAAAGAAGTAATCTTTTCCATGGCTCTCGCCCCGTCTGGGCGAGCGCGTGGTGAGCGACACGGAATAGACCAGATTTGGATCAGTCTTGAGGAGTTCTGCGCCTAAAGTAGACTTCCCCGCGCCTGACGGTGCGGAGACTACAAATAATATCCCCCCCACAATATATCTAGGGGGTTATGGTTTATCTGCGGGCCATCTTGGCGCGGGCCACGTCACCCTGCTTGTCCAAGAAATAGAGATATCCCTTTTCCTTCTTCACGCCGGCCTTGGTCACCTTCTCGGGTTTTCCGCCTTTCTTGCCGCCGCGAGCCATCTTTGCACGGGACACATCGCCGCCTTTATCAATAAAATAGAGGTAGCCTTCTGCTCTTTTAACTCCAACTTTAGCCACTTTCTGTGCCATGGATTTTAAGCCTCCTTGGGGTGTTTGAGTCTGAATGTAGCTTGATTATAGAAACTTTTCGTCGAGAGCGTCAAGAGGAAACTTGAAAAACTTTCTCGGGATAGACGAAAACTTTGCCTTCGTGGTTGCGCAGAAGCACGCGCTTGCGGCTGCGCGACAGCACGGATTCCGTGCGCAATGGAATTTTTCCGCCCAGCGTCTCCGCCACGTATTCGGGAAGTGCCAGGCCGGGCAGGCTGCTGCGGAGAGATTCTATCAGGCGCAGTCCCGCGGCGATGGAGGTGCGGAAATGGTCCGTGCCCTGGGACGGAATGCAGTGCCGCAGGCGGTAGGGCCGGACTTTCTTTTCATAAAGTGAAAAGAAAAGCTCGGAGAGCACCGCGGTTTTGTCGTTGATTTCCTTGAGCAAAACCGTTTCCGCGGCCAGCGGCACGTCGTGCTCGGAAAGCAGGCGCGCGGCCTCGCAGAATTCCCGCGTCATTTCCCGGGGATGGTTCACGTGCGCCACCAGATACACCGGCTGAACCGCCTTCAAAATGCGGGCCAGCTCCGGAGTGATTCTTTGGGGAAGCACGGAAAGCACGCGGGTTTCAATCCGCAAAGTGCGGATGGAGGGGACCGCCTTCAATCCGGAAAAAATCCTTCTCAAAATCTCGTCGTTCAAGAGCAGCGGTTCCCCGCCCGTGATCACCACTTCGCGGATTTGCGGGTGCTTTTCAAGATACAACAGGGCTTCCTGCCATTCGGGGTCCGTGAGCGTGGCAAAATTGAGGCGGGATCCCGATTCCCCTGTGGCCGCATCGGTCACTTTGCGTTGAGGACAATACCGGCAGTAGACGGCACACTGGGAATGGACAAAGAGCTCGGCGCGGTCCGCGGCGGAATGGTGCAGGCGGCCGTTGGCCGCGCGAATGCCGCTCGCTTTGAAATCGGAGGCTTCATAAGGATGAACGCGGAGTTCTTCATCCATGGGGATGCTCTGGCGGCGGATGGGGCAGAAAAAATCGTCCGGGTCCATCAGCGATACCCAATAGGGAGTGAGAGCGAATTGAAAGCGCCCGGCGGAATTTTGAACGGCGCGCTTTTCTTCAACGGAGAGGGAAATCCACCGGTCCAAATCCGCGACGCTGCGAATTTGGTTCAGGACCTGCCACTGCCAGTCGTTCCATTGCGGCAGGCTCAAAAACGACTGCGGCAGGCGGGAAAGCGAAGCGTCATTCATGAAGAGGGGTTCTCCTTGAACATCGTCATTTGCGAATCGCGGTCTTTGGTGATGAGGCGTTCGTTCAGCCATTGATCGACAATGGTTTTTGAAAAACGGTATTGCCGACCGATGCGGCTGGCGGGAATTTTTCTCTGGCGGATCAAGGCGTAAATTTTGGATTTGCCCATCCCAAGATATTGCGCGAGGGCTTTGATGTCCATCACATCGCGGACGGGAGCCTGGCTGGCGGGAGCGGCGCTGGGGCCTGCTTTTCTTTTCTTTGCCATTTATTAGCGTTCAATATATAATAAGTGTTATATTATGTCAAGTTCTGCTGATAAGAATTTTATGAAAAGCAAAAGGTTATGGGTTATTCTGCCTCTTGCGATTTTTGCGGCGCAGGCAGTTTGGCATGCCGTTGACAAGTCCGCGACTTATGATGAGCCCGCGCATCTGGCGGTGAGCTATCTTCTCGCAAAAACTCATCATGCGGATTACGACATCGGCCATCCGCCTTTCATCCGCCAGCTTTTTGCGCTTCCGCTGCGTTTTTTAAACCCGTCTCTGCCCAGCCTGCCGCCTCCGGAAGTCCCCGAAACCATGCCGCTCGCCCAGCGCCCTCCGGGAATTTTGTATGTCTATTCGAGTCTTTTTCTCTATCAAAACCGCGTCCCGCATGAAACCCTCCTGCTAACTGCGCGCTCTGTATCCATTTTATTGGGCGTTCTCCTCGGTTTTTTTATTTATCGGATATCGTCCAAACTCTATGGCGAGCGCGCCGGCGTTTTTTCTCTCTGGCTTTTCGCCTTCACGCCCGAACTCATCGCGCACGGCTCGCTCGTCACCACCGATATGGGCGGGGTGGTCATGGCTGTTGGGTTTCTCTATGCCGCCCTACTTTATCTGGAAAACCCCACTTTGACGCGCACTCTGGCCTGCGGCGCGGCTTTAGGATTGGCCCTGGGTTCCAAACACACCAACCTCATGCTCCCGCTCATTTTTGCTGCTGTGGTGGCCATCAAAAGAAAGAATTGGAGCGCCGTGCCTGAAATCGCCAAGGTGGGATTTATTTCATGGTTTACTCTCTGCGCTCTCTACGGATTCGACAGGATTTTTATGATCCATTCTTTCGAAACCCCCTCTCTGTTCATGTATTTTCCCCTCCCAGACCCATTTTTGAGAGGCATTCTT
>MGUQ01000062.1:5178-13057 GCA_001799975.1 Elusimicrobia bacterium RIFCSPLOWO2_01_FULL_54_10
GTCCTGCTCATCGTATCCATCATAACGACGCTTCTGTTGGCCTTATCCAAGCCTAAGATTTTAAAGTTTGAAGAGCTCATCATCGGATTGCCTTTGGCCGCCTTGCTGGCTTTCTCAGTCAATTCCAAAATCAACATCGGCCTGCGTCACATTTTGCTGGCCTATCCATTGCTGATTATTTTTACGGGGCGCCTTGCGCAAGAAAGATTTCTTGAAGGAAGCAAAGGGCTCAAGGTTCTGGCCGCGACAATTGTTTTGCTTGGGTTCGAAACCTTGTCGGCTGCGCCCAATTATTTGTCGTTTTTCAATCGCGCGGCAGGCGGGCCCAAGGCAGGTGTGAAATATCTTTCAGACTCCAACATCGACTGGGGGCAGGATTTGAAAGGCTTAGGGAAATTCTTAAAAAAGGAGGGTGACTGCGAGGTTTTGCTTTCTTATTTTGGATCGGCAGTGCCGTTAGCTTACGGCATCCGCTACCAGGCGCTTCCCACCGTCTGGGAATGGCCCAAATCAGAGCACATCAATTCCCCCAATCCCAAAAAGGAATTCTGTGCGGTAAGCGTGTCAAATTTACAGGGAACTTACTTCGGGGACCACGCCTACTACGCGTGGTTATTGGAGAGGGAACCCTACAAGATTATCGGGGATTCGATCTATGTTTATGATGTGACGGGTGACAGGAAAAAAGTTTTTAGGAAGCCTTGACCGGCTCCGGCTGCTTGGCAGTGACAGAGCCGTTCCCGTTCGGTGAGCCCCAGCCCAGAGCCACCTTCATGGCCTGGAACGGGTGACGGAATGTGTCGTCCACGGAAGAGGGTTCATAACCCGAATGCACCATGCAGTTGGCGCACTTGGGGTTGCCGGAGCGATGTCCGTATTTGGACCAGTCAGTAGTTTCTAAAAGTTCTTTATAAGTCTTGGCATATCCGGCTTCCGCCATCAGATAACAAGGCTTCTGCCAACCAAAAACATTTCTTAAGGGAATTCCCCAGGCCGTGCAGTCATACTCCCTGCGGCCCGACAAAAATTCCAAATACAGCGGGCTGTGATTGAAATCCCAGCCTTTCTTCTGCCAGCCGGAAAGCGCCTTGTTGAACCACTTCTTGGTGTTCTCGCGCTTGAGGAAAATATCCTGTTGTGGCGCTTTTTCATAAGCGTAGCCCGGGGAGATCATCATGCCGTCCACGCCGATTTTCATGGCGAAATCAAAGAACTCGCGGAACTCGTCCACACTTTCTCCATCGAAGATGGTGGTGTTGGTCATCACATTAAATCCCTTGGCTTTGGCGGATTTGATGGCGTCCACGGCCACTTTAAAAACCCCTTCCTTGCACACCATGCGGTCGTGGGTTTTTTCCACGCCGTCCAAATGGATGGAAAAAATAAGATAGGGCGAAGGCTTGAAGCGGTGAATGTTTTTCTCCAGCAAAATGGCGTTGGAGCAGAGATAAACGAATTTTTTGCGCGCAATCAACCCATTCACAATCGTGTCAATTTCAGAGTGAGCCAATGGCTCCCCGCCCGCCACGGTGACGATTGGAGCGCCGCATTCTTCCACCGCATCCCAGCATTCCTGGGGCGAGAGGCGCTTCTTTAAAATATCCGTTGGATACTGGATCTTGCCGCAGCCGGCACACTCCAGATTGCAGGCAAAAAGCGGTTCCAGCATCATCACGAGAGGATATTTTTCCCGGCCCATGAGCCTTTGCTTGACCACGTAGGCCCCAACGACTACCTTCATCCTTAACGGAACTCCCATAAATTCTCCTTGTTGTGCATTTTGGTTCGATAGGTGCCCAATGCCAAAAGCGGAAAGTAATTGCGGTAATAGGTGTATTCAAGATAGAAAACTTTGGGGAAGCCCGTGCCCGTAAATTCTTCTTCGTCCCAGGAACCATCCGTTTTCTGCGTGCGCAAAAGATGCTCCAGGGCCGCTTCCGTCGCGGGGTCATCCAGAAGCCCGGCAGCCAGCAGAGCCATCAGCCCCCAGGCCGTCTGCGAAGGCGTGGACGGAGCCTTGCCCTTGCGGGACGGATCATCGTAAGAATCGCAGCGCTCCCCCCAGCCGCCGTCGGCGTTCTGCACGCTCTTGAGCCAGCGCGTGGCCCGGACCACATATTCGGACTTCATGTCTTCGCCGATGGCCGCCAGCCCGCGCAAGACCTGCCAGGTGCCGTAAACATAATTCACTCCCCAGCGGCCGTACCAGGACCCGTCCTGTTCCTGCTCATTTTTCAGGTATTCCAGGGCTTGGCTCACGCAGGGATAGGACTTGTCATATCCCACATAGCCCAAAATTTCCAGAACGCGCGCGGTGATGTCGGCTGAAGGAGGATCGATCATGGCGTTGTGGTCGGCAAAAGGTATTTTTTCAAAAATGTTCTTGGTATTGTCGCGGTCAAAGGCCGCCCAGCCGCCGTTGGTGCACTGCATGGAGAGCATCCAGTTCAGGCCGCGCAAATAGGCCTTTTCCCGCTCTTGGGAAAAATCGTCATCGGACAGGTGCACCAGCCGCAGGGCCAGGAGCACCATGGCGGTGTCGTCCACATCGGGATAAAAATCATTCTTGAACTCAAAGGCCCAGCCGCCCGGAAGCGTGGAGGGATTTTTAACGCGCCAGTCCCCCTCGCGGCGGATTTCCATGTCGATGAGCCAGCGCGTCGCTTCCACCAGGGCCGGGTGGTCCCGGGGCATGCCGGATTCCGCGAGCGCGATGACGGAAAGCGCCGTGTCCCAAATGGGCGACAGGCAGGGCTGCATTTGAAGCGCATCGATTTCGGGCCGGGGAATTTCATAGTCTTCCAGGGCCTTCAACTGGCCGCGCACATAGGGATGGTCTTCCGAATATCCCAGGCTTTCGAGCGCCATGATGGCGTTGACGATGGGCGGAAAAATGGCGGCCAGGCCGTGGGAATCTTCAAAATGCTGAATCATCCAATTCTTGGCCAGGCGCATAGACCACGTGCGCAGAAAATGCGGCCCCTTGCCCTCCATGGTCTTGAAAAAACCGTCCCACATGAGGAAAAATTTGCGCCAGGAAAAGAAGCCTTCTTCAGGATGAGCGGAAGTGCCCAAAGGCACCCACTTGGGCTTGCCCGGCTCAAAAAGCTCATCCAGACGGGCGGAATCCGGGATGGTTTTCTTGGGCCGCACGGACCAGACGATGGCAAGCGGGATGACAATGCCCCGCGTCCAAGCCGACATCTCAAAAATGTTGAAGTAGAAAAACTTGGGAAAAAGCATGAGCTCGGTGGGGATGGCGGGCACGCCGCGCCAGTCGTAGAGACCAAAGAGTGCCATGTAAAATTTGGAATAGGAATTGATTTTATGAATCCCGCCCAATTCAGCAATGCGTTTGCGGGCCTTGGCCATGTAGGGCGCGTCCTGAGGGTGGCCGGCGATTTTTAAGGCCCAGTAGCCCTTGACTGTGGCGGAAATTTCGGAAGGGCCGTTCTTGTAGATGTTCCAGCCGCCGTCGGCGAGCTGTTTGGAGAGGATGAAATTGGCCATGCGGCGGACTTTATCTTTTTTGCGGTCCAGCCAGCCCATGTAGGCGTAAAGGGTGATGGTGTCGCATTCCAGGGTGGCGTCCGCCAGGAGAGGAGCGCACCAAAAGCCTTTGTCCGGGTCCTGGCGGGAAAGGAGCCACTTTTGGGAGCGTGAAATGACGCGGTCCAGGAGTTCTTCGCGGGTCAGGTCTTCCACGGCGTGGCCCCCATTGGATTTCGTGCCGCTGCCGTTTTTGACGCCGTTGCCGTTGGGGGTGTGATCGAAGAATTTTTCCCAGCCCTCGGGCTTCACAAAGAGGTTGTCTCGGGAAAAGCCGGGCAGGAGCCGCTCGGCGTTCCTCTGGAGGAGATCGGAATTCACATAGTCGACGATTTCGTCAACCAGCTTCTTGACCTGCCGGGCAGCTTCGGCCGGGGACTTGCGCTTTTTGGCCATATTGAGTCATTTTATCGAAATCTCGACGGATTGTCAATGCTTTACCGACGATACTTGCTATTATTTCATGGCTTGGGACAGAATTTCTACGGCTTCGTCACAGTCCCAATTGGCTGATCCAGCATGTTTTCCAATAATCTTGCCTTGGGTGGAAATGATGAAGGTCGAGGGTATGGTCCTGACTGAATATGAGGAAGGGAATGACTTACAAAAGTACACCGGCACATCCAACTTATGATCCTTCATGAACTTCGCAATTGCGTTGGGATGTTCGTTGGATACCAAGACAAATTGTGTGCCTTTTCCTTTTGTCTTATTGTACAGTCGTTGAATGGAGGGCATTTCAGCACTGCAAGGCGGGCACCAGCTGGCCCAAAAATTCAAAAAATTGCCTGGCCTTTGAAATCTCCCAAATGAAATCTTTCACCGTTTAAATTCTCGAACTCCCAATCATATACCGCGTCATTATTTTCAATGACTCCCAATTTCGGCGGGTTCAAGGCCGCTATTCTTAAGCTCGGAATTATGTTTATCCCCGAATTAAACAAAAGCAGGAACAAAAAAACGCCTGCGTAGTAGGTCATGCCGGCCAGACCATAAAACAACATAGCGATCATTCCTGGAATATCCGCCAGTGCAATTAGAATGAGTATTCTCATGACTATTTCCCATGCAAAGACGCCAAAGTGTGCATAATGAATTGACTGCCAATATATTAAGCCCATGAAGAAATGGGCGTAGGCATTGATCAGGGTGCAGCAAACCCAATATGCGGAATAAGGCGTGTTCGATCGACTGAAAAATCTCCCCACGCCCCAAAAGATACCGGCATAAAAACACAGTCCGACTCCATCCAGCAGAATAGCAACACTATGAATAAACCAGCGATCCCCAACCCAAGGGAGAATCTTTTCAAAATTAAAAAGTAAAGGTTTGATAGTAGAGGTCAGGGGAGCAAAATTCAACTTAAACAAAATAGCTGAAAGCCACAGAATGAAAATCCATGGGATCAGATTGGAAGAGGCTAAATCCAAAAATGCTTGTCTTGGGCGGTAAAAAACCTTCAGAACGGCAGTCATGAGAGAGTCTTAACAGATAATCACTCCATTTCCAATGCAAAAGGCCAGATCCATGAGGATCTGGCCAAATGGTGGAGGTGGCGGGACATGGGTAACCCCCGGTTTTCACCGGGGCATGGACTATCTCTTGTCGCCCGAGGCGACCCTGGCGTTTATAGAAGACTTAAATTTGACGACTATTGAGTGACTGAATCTTTCTTACGAGCCTGAACTTTTGCGCCAGCGTTTTTGGATCATACTTGCCGTTCCTTGGAGTCACCCTTGGATACTCATTAAGTATAATCGCCGCTTGGCGCTTTTTGACCCGCAAATAAGGGTATACTGCCCGCAATACTTTGAAGCTTCCACCAGCCCGATTGACCTGCCAAGTGTAAGCAACATTGTGAGTTGCTTTCTTCGGCATTTTTGTCAGTAAGGAACCCATGCCCATTTTCGATCTCACCCACTTTAAAATCCTCAAGTTATTGTTGGCAATCGAAACTTGAGGCTGTGGGTGCTGACTCTTACTGTTGCGAGTCAGCGTGATGGTTCCCTCACCGTCAATCAGACCTGCGAGGTATGCCCTCTCAGTCTTTGTCAGTCACTGTCTCCTATCGTACTCTCTCGAGTACAGTCTCTGCATCCCGCATTTTTTTGCGGAACTCAGGATTGCCTTGCCCGCCATGTGTCCGGCAGGTTTAGGTTCCCCTGATTCAAGCCAGGTTTTGCACTCCGGATTGCTCCGGAGGTCGACCGTGTTGATCGAACCCGCGTCCAAGAATGCGACCGTCAAGTCTCTACAAGCTTAGTTTCGTATTGGTCTCGCCGGCAGACTGTCACGAAGCAGAACCGTCTGACGGCCAGCCCCGCTGTTGTTTCGCCTAGAATCCGGCAGGACGGGCGGATTTAGACTAGCCTGCTGTCGACATTCGGCCCCAAATAGCAGGCGTCGATGGGCGAATGTCACTGCGGTTTAGGCAGCGAGCGCCAGTTCTTGTGTGTTGGCGTTTTTGATTTGGTCGATTTGTAACGGAGCCCTCGACCAACTCCGGCTTGCGACTACGGCGTTCAAACATCCCTGTCGAACCCTGTTCACCCCCAAAAATTACCTTCTGGCCTTAAAGAATCTTTGGAGGACGTCTTTTGCTTCTTCTTTAAGGATATTTCTTGTGACTTTAAAACGGTGGTTCGGCCCTTTTACATCAGGACATCCGTAAACGAGCCGAGCCACTCGGGCATGCAGGAGAGCTCCTTTGCACATGGCGCAGGGCTCTTTGGTGACATAGAGGATTATACCATTAAGGCGGTAATTCCCCAGCTTTTTAGATGCGCGGCGGAGAGCTAGGATTTCCGCATGAGCGGTGGGATCTTTCTTGGCGATGGGCGAATTGTAAGCTGAGGCGATTTTTTTGCCGTTCAACACAGCCACAGCCCCGATGGGGACTTCACCCGCTTTGGCGGCCTTGCGGGCTTCGCCCAGGGCGGCCCTCATCCAGAAAATATCGTTAGTACGGGTGGGTTTCAAACCCGCCCCTTCAGGCCGCGCTCGCCGTTTTGACAAAACGACTTGGAGAGAAAGCGTCCAGGTTGAGGGAGGATTTTCCTTTCAGGAGGATGTCGGCGAAAATCTTGCCGGTGACGGCGGAAAGCAGGATGCCGTTGCGGAAATGGCCGCTGGCCACATGGACGTTATCAAAACCAGGCAAAAGCCCGAGCAAAGGCAGGCCGTCGGGAGTGCCGGGACGCAGGCCCATCCAGACGGACTTGAGTTTGAATGTCGATATTTCGGGCAAAACCTCCGCGGCGGCTTTGGCAAGGGCGAGGGTGGCTTCCGTGTTCTCCGACTTGTCCAGTCCGCGCTTTTCCCCCGTGGAGCCCACCCAGACCTCATTGTCGCTCTTGGGCACCAGATAGCAGACCGCGGGAACATTGCAAGGCACCTTTCCGCAATATATGGGCGTCTCCCAGCCCTTGGCTTTTCCCCAACCCTCGGGGGTCTCATAAATCAAAATCTGGCCTTTCACGGGATCGATGGGGACCCCGCCTCCCAACAGACGCCCGGTCCAGGCCCCTGTCGCGAAGATAAAATGCCCCGCGGTGAATCTGGAGATGTTCGTCTCAAGGAAACCTTGCCTGGGGGCCTTGAGCACGGGATCATCAAAACTCTCGCTCTCAAAAACATCCACGCCCAGTTTTTTTGCCGCGTCACAAAGCGCCTGCACCAGGTGGGACGAAGAGACCTGACCGTCTTCGGGGGCTAAGAGCCCTCCGTCGGGGTTATTTTTGAGGAAAGGATAATCTTGAGTGATCCTTCCGCCATCCAGCCATTCCACACTCAGCCCCGCGGCCTTCTGCCAAGCCATCCTTGTTTCAAGGGTTTTGCGGTCTTCGGGGTTCCTCGCCAGCTCCAGGATCCCTTTCTTAGAATAACGGATGTTGACGCCCGTGATATCTTCCAGCTCGCCCGAAAGCCACTTGAAGATCTCGCGGCTCTGCACCTGAAGGTCGAAGAAGGGCCCGGCCGCCTCCGTCTCGATCTGGGCGGCAAGCATGCCGGCCGCGCCGCTGGAAGATTCATCTCCCACCACATTTCGGTCCACGAGCGCCACCTTGAACTTCCCCTGAGATTCCCGCGCCAGGAAAAAAGCGATGGAGCAGCCGATGGCGCCGGCCCCCACGATGACCGCGTCGTACTTTTTCTCGTATGAATAACCCATGTTTATGCTTTCTCCGGATTGATGATCAAAAGGGAAATGGCTTCTTCAGATTCCCCCACCCAGTAGTCTTCAATTTCGGTTTGCGGGGTTTCATCGGGGAATTCTTTCAGGCGCCGCAGGAGCGCAAGATCGTCCACGCCCGAATAAGCGTGGATAAAA
>MGUQ01000062.1:13075-14435 GCA_001799975.1 Elusimicrobia bacterium RIFCSPLOWO2_01_FULL_54_10
AAATCATAGAACGCGTCGTCCGTGCCAGTGAATGACACTTTGATGCCGGCCAGGAACAACCGCACTTTTTTGACTGCCGGACGCTTGGTGAGTTCGTAAAGCACGGGGTCGATCTTGTTTTCCCACTCAATCAGGCCGTGGGCATGGCAATCGCCATACCGCTTGACTTGGGGCTTAAGGATGGGAAATAAATCGAGGAGCGGGGTCATGCCCACTCAAGGACATGGACAGTTTTCTTGGTGGTATTAAGAGTGGGATAAAGGGGTACGACGATTTCTTCGGGCTTGAACCAGAGCTTGATTTCGCGCTCGGACTCCTTTTCATCCGAGGAGGCGTGGATGACGTTCTCATAGACGCCCTTGGTGGTGATGCGGCCGTAAGCGCCGCGGATGCTGGTGGGATCCGCCTCTTCAGGGTTGGTGGAGCCGGCAATGGAACGCACATGCTCAATGGCGTTGGGGCCTTGATACACCAGGGCCATGACGCGCTCGCAGTTGTGGTGCTTGCCTTGGATATAGCTGATCAGTTCGGGAAAAAAGGGCTTGTCTTTGAGCTGTTTGTAGTGCTCAGTGGCCAGTTCATTGGAAACTTTCACAACTCGGGCGGCAATGATGATGAGGCGGGCCTCCGAAAGCTTGGTGATGATGTTGCCCGTGAGCGACTTTTTCAAGCCGTCGGGTTTCACAACGACCAGGGTGGACTGGACCTTTTCTTTGCCTTTTGACATTGGGGAGTTGATTTTATTTTAAATGAACGATTTTGTCAAATTTGGTAAAATGCCTAGGCAATATTGCGTGATTCAAACGGGGCATAGCGAAGTGGCATCGCGCTCGGTTCGGGACCGAGAGGTCCAGGGTTCAAATCCCTGTGCCCCGAATACATTTTTTAGGGCTTGACATGGTTAGGCGGCCTGTGGTATACTTAGGGCAGTAAGATTATTCAAATGGGTAACAAGCAAAGTGTTTCAGAGCAAACAGAGCGCCCCTTTAATCGAGCGGCGCTTTTTTTTAGTTTCTCCAAGCCTGCGCGGACTCCCAACTTACTAAATAAAACAAAAGAGGTAACATGCAAATGAAGGGAAAAGTAAAGTGGTTCAACGATCAAAAAGGATACGGATTCATCACACCTGAGGACGGCTCACCCGACGTATTCGTTCATCACTCTGGAATCCAGGTTCAAGGTTTCAAGACCTTGGCTGAGAACCAGATGGTTGAGTTCGACACCGTAGCTTCCGACAAAGGCCCGAAAGCGGCCAATGTCAAACCGTTGAGCTAAGCGCAAAACGCGCAGCACAATTAAGAAACCCCGTGCGGGGCAACCTGCACGGGGTTTCGCTTTTTATGTGGGTTCCCTGCAGAAG
>MGUQ01000062.1:14508-15690 GCA_001799975.1 Elusimicrobia bacterium RIFCSPLOWO2_01_FULL_54_10
CCGGGGGCTTGAGGACTGGGAATGGGCGGATTTGGGAGGCGGAGGGACGTTGTAGGAAAAATTGGGAAGAGTCACCCTGGGTAAAGGTTTTTGCAGGATGCGCTCAATGTCTTTAATCATGCCTTCTTCGGTTCTGTCCATCAGGCTGAAGGCGTCCCCGGTGGCATCCGCCCGGGCCGTGCGGCCGATGCGGTGCACATAATCTTCCGGAACAACGGGAATATCAAAATTGATGACATGGCTGATGTCCGCGATGTCGATGCCGCGGGCGGCGATATCGGTGGCCACCATCACCTGGCTGCGGCCTTCGCGGAAGTGGGCAAGAGCTTGTTCCCGTTGGCTCTGGCTCCTGTCCCCGTGAAGGACGGATGTTTTAAAACCGTCCCGCTTCAAGGCGAGGGAAAGCTTGTCTGCCAGGCGCTTGGTGCGGGTGAAAACGATCACGGAAGTCATGTTTTGCGCGCGCAGAAGCTCTTCCAGAAGTTTTTCTTTCAAATGGCGGGGGCAAGGGTAAACCGCATGGCGGATTCCGGCCGCGGCGGACGAGCGCTGACCGATTTGCACCAAGACGGGATTTTTCAAAATTTCGCTCACAAGCTTCTGGATCTCTGAAGGAAGAGTGGCGGAAAAAACCAGGCCCTGCCGCGTTTGGGGCAGCAGGCTGATGATGCGCTTCATGTCCGGCAGAAAACCCATGTCCAGCATGCGGTCCACTTCGTCCAGCACCAAAATTTGCAGGTCTCTGAAATCAATGCGTCCGGACCACACATGGTCCAGCAAGCGTCCGGGAGTTGCTGAAATGATGTCGAGGCCCTTCATGAGGGCCGAAATCTGGGGATTCATGGGCGTGCCGCCGTAAATGGCGGTGCCCTTTAAATGAACATGCTTCGAAAGTGAGTTCAAATGGTCAATGGACTGCTGGGCGATTTCGCGCGTGGGAGAAACAATCAGGGCGCGCACATGGCGGGTTTTGGCCGATTGCAAAAGTCTGTGTAGAATGGGCAAAACGAATGCGGCGGTCTTGCCGGTGCCTGTCTGCGCGCAGCCGATCAAATCACGGCCTTCCAAAATGGGCGGAATCGCCTTGGCCTGAATGGGCGTGGGGCGGATGAACCCCAAATCATGAATTCCTTTCAGGATTTTGGGGTCTAAGCCTAGTGATTCAAACGTGGGGCCTTCAGA
>MGUQ01000063.1:0-7495 GCA_001799975.1 Elusimicrobia bacterium RIFCSPLOWO2_01_FULL_54_10
CTAAAGCCATTAACTTTATAAAACAAACGCCGTACTTGCACGGCGTAACCTCTAAACCCTGATGTCGCATATGTATCTTAACTTACTCAGGGGTGGAGTCAGGCTTCGATGGTGGTGCGGAAAACTTCTTCAACGGTGGTGAGCCCCTGGGACACCAGGTCCAGACCGCTTGAGCGCATGGTCTTTAAAATGGCGGTTTTGGAGGTTTCATACGCGGCCCTCAAATCCAGGCCGGCTTTGAGGCAGGCGGCCAAATCATCGTTCATCGCGAGCAGCTCATAAATGCCCTTTCGGCCGCGGTATCCGATGTTCCGGCAGCTCTCGCAGCCTTTGGCACGGTACAGGGTGCCCTCATGAGCCGCAGAGCTTGTTCCCGGGAAAAGAAGTTTCAGCACTTTGGCGGGCGGGTGGTAAGCCTCCTTGCATTGGGGGCAAAGAACGCGCACCAGCCGCTGGGCCATGATGCCTGTGACGGTGGCGGCAATCAGATAGGGTTCCACACCCATGTCTCTCAAACGGATCAAGGTGCTGAATGAATCGTTGGTGTGGAGCGTGGAAAGCACCAAATGCCCCGTGAGGGCTGATTTCATGGCGATTTCGGCGGTCTCCCTATCCCGGATTTCCCCCACCATGATGATGTCGGGGTCTTGGCGCAAAGAGGCTTTAAGCCCCACGGTAAACGTCATGCCGATTTTGGAGTTGACGTGAACTTGGGTGATACCCAGTCCGGTGGCCTTGCCGGCCAGAAGCTCATATTCCACCGGGTCTTCCAGGGTGATGATGTTTTTCTCGGGGGAGGTGAGGCGGTTCAAAACGGAGTACAGGGTGGTGGTTTTTCCGCTTCCTGTGGGCCCCGTGACCAAAATGAGACCTTGCGGGTTCTGGATCATGGCCTCGAAAGACGTCTGGATGTCCGTATCCATGCCCAGCCGGCTTAAATCGAGGGCAAAACTGGATTTGTCCAGCACCCGGATCACCACTTTCTCCCCATATTTCCCTGGAAGGGTGGAAACACGGAAATCGATGTTCCGGTGGTCCAGATACTGCGAGAACTGGTTGTCTTGGGGAAGCCGCCTCTCCGTGATGTCCATGCCGGCCATGACTTTGATCCTGGCCGTGAAGGAGGGCTGGACCGCTTTGGAATATTTGCAAATCGTGCTTAAGACCCCATCGATCCGAAACCTCACATAGAGAGAGGTTTCCTGAGGCTCGATGTGAATGTCGCTGGCTAGCCTCTCCACGGCCTGGCGGATGACCTGGTCCACGGTCTTGGAAATGCCGTGTTCGATTTCCGATTCCTCCGCGCCGTTTAGAACGATCTCTTTGACTTCGCCCGACGCGTAAAGCCCGGGCAGGGCATCCTCAATCCTCTTCCAGATCATCTCCCTCGACGCCTGGAAAGCGTCCACATCCAGGCCGGTGATGACCTGGATGTCGTCCAAAACGCTGCTGTCTTTGGGGTTGGCGATGGCGATGGAAAGCCGTTCGTCTGAAAAATCAAACGGCACGAAGGAATGTTTTTTCATAAGCTCCACGGGAACAAGCCGCAGCACTTCCGGGGTGATCTTGCAGACGGCGAGGTTGATGGTCTGGATTTTTTTCATCTCCACGATCAGGATCCCTTTTCGACGCCTGTGAGCCTGCGCACGGCCGCCAGCAAATCTCCTTGATCCATGGGTTTGGACAAAAATTCGCTCGTGCCGTTTTCCCAGCTGCGCATTTCGTCGATGGGCTGGGTCCGGGCCGAGAGAACGATCACGGGGACTTCTTTGGTTTTTGAGTTGGCGCGAAGGATCTTTAAGACCTCCCACCCGTCTTTCTTGGGCATCATCAAGTCCAGAATGATCAGGCGAAAATCATCCTGGGTCGCTTTGTCAATCGCTTCGTCGCCGTTCACGGCTTCGCTCACGGCATAGCCGGCCTGCTCCAGGCGGGTTCGCAAGATGTCGCGGTTCTGAAACTCATCGTCCACAATGAGGATTTTCAACGGATCCATTGTTTCACCTTCTCGATGATTTTGGAGGGCAGGCAGGGCTTGGAGAGATAATCGTCGCACCCGGCGGATTTGGCTTTCAATTCGTCGCCGGTCATGGCGTGGGCCGTAAAAGCGATGATGGGAATCTTGGCCGTCTGCGGGATCTGTTTCATGCGCTCGGCCGCTTTCCAGCCGTCCAGTTTGGGCATGGAAAGATCCAAGAGAATGACGCCGGGAGATTCGCGCACGGCCACCTCGATCGCCTCCAAGCCGTTGGCGGCCACGCAGACCTGATACCCCGCGGCTTCCAAGGTCTCCGTGACGATGGTGCGGTTGTCGGAATCGTCGTCGGCGACTAAAATTTTAACGCTCATTTGGCCGCCCCCGTTTGGGCCTGCGCCAGTCTCTTGCGGATGATGCCGATCACGTCCTTGGTGCTCTTGGACCCCTTTTCGATGATGGTTTGAGAACGCTTTTTTAGCTCGTCCGTTTCTTCCTGAGTGAGGCATTTCGCGGTCATGATGATGACGAGCATGTCATCCAAAGCGGAATTGAGCCGAATGGACTCAAGCACGTCAAACCCGCTCACTTTGGGCATCATGAGATCCAGAAGCACGATGTCCGGAGGGTCGCGCTCAATTTGTTTCAAAGCGTTCTCTCCGTCGAAGGCGCAGGACACTTGATATCCATCGTGCTTGAGCAAGGTCTGCAAAAGATGGTTGATCCCCTCGTCGTCGTCCACCACCAGCACCTTCTTGTTTCTGACCAGCTCAAGGCGGTGGAACCGCTCGATCAAGTCCTTCCGGTCAAAGGGCTTCAAAATGTAATCGGAGACGCCCAGGGAAAATCCGAGGGCTTTGTTCTCCATGATCGAGACGATGATGACGGGAATGGAGCCGGTTTCAGGGTCGCTCTTGAGCGCTTGGAGCACGGACCATCCGTCGCGGTGGGGCATCAAGACGTCCAGGGTGATCGCGAAGGGCTTGAGCTGTTTGGCCAGAGAAATGCCTTCGTCCCCGTTCAGCGCGCCGATCACTTTAAATCCGGAGTCCTGGAGGCTGTCTCTCAAGAGCCGCAAGACTTCGGGATCGTCGTCAATGGAGACGATCAGCTTTTGCGATGGCGACTCTTTTTCCGCGGAGTCATTTTTAAAGTCCGTGTCCCCGAAGGAAGCTTTTGCGTCGCTCTGCGCCGGCAAGTTCAGCGAAAAACTGGATCCTTTCCCCGGCTCGCTCTCCACGATGATCTCCCCCCCCAGAAGCTCGGTCAGCTTTTTGACGATGGCCAGTCCCAGCCCCGTGCCGCCGTATTCGCGGGTGGTCGAGGCGTCCGCCTGGCGGAACTCCTCAAAGATGAATTTTAAGCTCTCGGGCTGCATCCCGATTCCCGTGTCCCGGACGGTCAGTTTGACGGTTTCTTTGGCCAGCCCGGGCTGGAAACTCACGGTCACTCCTCCCTGGACGGTGAATTTGATCGCGTTTCCAATCAGGTTGATGAGGATCTGTTTAATCCGGGTTTTGTCGCTGGTCAGCTGGACTTCGGGCGATTTTTCAAATATGAGCGCGATATTTTTTTCCCGGGCCAGAGCTTCCATCATCTCCACCACTTCCTGGACGATTTCGTTCAACGAACATTCCTCCATATAAAGCGGCATCTTTCCCGCGGAAATCTTGGAGATGTCCAGGATATTGTTGATCAGCTGCAGCAAGTTGGTGGAATTGGAAGCGATGCGCTTTAAGGCCTGGGCCTGCTTGGCCGTGATCTCGCCGTAAATTTTGTCCGTCATGAGCGAGGTGTAGCCGATGATCGCGTTCATGGGGGTCCTGAGCTCGTGGCTCATGTTGGCCAGGAACTCGGACTTCATCCGGTTGAGCTCCTTCAAGGTCGTGATCTCGGAGGTGAGCCTTCGCTTTTCCACCGCTTTTTCCACTTTGGAGAACAGCTCATCTAAATTATAAGGCTTGGTGATGAAATCGTAGGCGCCTTTTTTGATGGATTCGACCGCCATGTCGATGGTGCCGAAGCCCGTGGACATGATGACCTCGATCTTGGGGTCGATCTTGCGTATTTCCTCAAGCGCTTCCAGCCCGTCCAAGTTCGGCATCTTGACGTCGCTGATCACCACGTCAAACTTTTGGCTCTTCATTTTTTCCAAGCCCTGCACGCCGTCCTCAGCGCTGACCACTTGGCAGTTCCGCATGCCCAATTCATAAGAGAGGAGGTCGCGGATCCCCTGCTCATCATCCATGATGAGGATTGAGACGGGTTTTTCTTCGCTTTTTGCGGTCATGTCATTTCTCCTGAACCTTTCCCAAAATTTTCCCGACCATCTTCGTGAAAGCTTTGAGATCGAACGGCTTTAAAATAAAATCGGCGGCCCCCTTCTTCATGGCATGGACGGCGGTTTCAACGGAGCCGAAGCCGGTGAGGATCACGACTTCCGTCTGAGGATTCTTCTCTTTGATTTTTTCCAGCAGCTCCAATCCATTCAGCCGCGGCATCGTGAGGTCCGTAATCACGAGGAAAATGTTGCCTTTGACCGCGTGCTTCATGGCTTCCTCGCCGTCCCGCGCCGTCGCCACGTCCACTCCTCCGATGCCGTCCAGGTGCCACTTGAGCATGTCGCGGAATCCCGGCTCGTCATCCACCACTAAAATTGTGCGCTTGGGAACCGAATCGTTTTTGCGCCTTTCCATTTTATACTCCTTTATGCCCTTCCGGCTTCCGTTCCAGGCTTCCTTTGCCATATTTGGTCAGATCCCGGTCGGGGCTCCACCCGCTTGTTTCCCGCCGCTCCCTCACTTGGATCACGTGCTCTTCCAGCTCCCGCCCCGTTCTTGCCGGGAGCTTGATGTGGAACTCGGTCTCCCCGGGCCGGCTTGTGACTTCGACGGTGCCGGAGTGCTTCTTAATGATTTCATAAACCAAAGAAAGGCCGAGCCCGGTCCCTTTGCCCACTTCCTTGGTCGTAAAAAAAGGCTCAAAGATTTTGGGGAGAGCTTCGGAAGAAATGCCGGCGCCGCTGTCCGTAATTTTAAGAGACACCCAGGAGAGCGGATTCTCCTCAATCAAGTGGGCGCTGATTTTAAGTTTGCCCCCGTCCGGCATCGCGTCAAAGGCGTTGTTCGCCAGATTGATGATGACTTGCTGGATCTGATTTTGATTGCAGAGAACTTTGGGGATGTCTTTGGAAAGGACCTTTTCGATGGTGACTTTCCCCATTTTGGCCCGGGTTTCAACCAATGTGACGGCGCTTTCCAGAATGTGGGTTAAGTCTTGAGGCTCGCGGTCTCCAACGGAGGTGCGGGAGAAAGTGAGAAGATCCTGCACCAGGTTTTTACAGCGCAGAGCTTCCCGCTCGATGGATTTTACGGGCATTTCATAAGAGTCTCCGGGCTTCAAGCGGTTCACGAGGCCTTGAGCGAAGCCGATGATGACGCCCAGGGGATTGTTGATTTCATGCGCCACTCCCGCCGCAAGCTGGCCCACGGCCGACATCTTTTCGGATTGCATGACTTGCGCCTGCATTTTGCGCCGGTCGGTCAAATCGCGGCCCACGGCGAGAAAAAATTCCTTGTCTTCGAGGCGGATGAACTTGACGTTGATCTCGACGGGGTAAGTGGACCCGTCCTTGCGTTTGTGAATAATTTCCAACACGACATAGTCCTTGCGTTTGACTTCCTGAGCATGGGCTTTCCAGGCAAGCTCGTCAGAAACGTTCGGAGAGATGTCCGTCACTTTCATGCGGCAAAGTTCCTCACGCGTGTAACCTAAATTAGCGCAGGCCTTTTCGTTGACGTCGATCATCCGGGAAGTCTCGGGATCGACCACGAAGATCCCGTCGTTGGACCGGTCGATCAAGCCCCGGAACAGCCGCAGATCCTGCTCCTTCCGCTTTAAAAGATCCAAAGATTTCTGCAGTTCGCCCTTGGACACGGTCGTGTGGATGAGATTTTCCGCCATCTGATTGAACGACCTCGCCAAGTCCGCGATTTCGTCCTTGGTAGAAATCTGGACGCGGTGGTCCAAATTGCCGGCGCCCAACATGTCCACGCCCTTCTTTAAGGCTTGCAGGGGGGAAAGGAAAACTTTGAGGATGTGGAAGACGAAAGCCATGACCAGCAGGGCGGCTCCCAGGATGATGGCGGCCAGAGTGGCGGTGAGGCTCCGGATGAAGGTCTCCACCCTTTCCAGGCTCATCAGGACTTGCGCGTTTCCTAAAACGATGGTTTCATCTTGATCTTTCTTTCCGGCGGGGTCGTCGGGGATCAGGAAGTCATCGTCCCGAATCTCCACGCCTTCAATGGGAAGGTTGACATCAATGTAGGAACCGGAACCTTTATTCTTGCCGTAACTGAGCTGTGAAGCGGATTGCGGCGGAACCATTTTTCCGACTTCGCGGATGTCGCTGTGCGCTATGATTTTGCCGCGGGCGTCCGAAACCCGCGCGGAAAGGATCTGGTCGCGCTGCATGATCTCCTGAATGGCTTCCAGGATTTCGCTTTCGGGCCTTAATGCGAACCCAAAACCGGATTTTTCCGCCAAGGCGCGCCCCAGATCCAGGCCTCTTTTCTCCATCTCCTTGTTCAGCATGCCCTTTACGGTCACGATGAATAGCGCTCCCAATCCGAAAGTGATCAGGACAATCAGGGCTGTGTTGAAAATAATAAATTTAATTTTAATATTCATGATGTTCTATTGAATTATAACCGCCGCCCTCAAGATGGACTCCGGAATTTGAATTCCCATGGCGTTTGCGATTTTCAAGCTCACGGTGATGTCGATTTGCGAAGGCTGGGTCAAGGGCGCGGCGGGAACTTGGCCGGCCAGGAGCTTGGCGGACAAGGCCGCGGCTTCCGCGCCGATCTCAAATTCACTGGAAGTCACGGATAACAGACCCCCCGCTCCCACGAGGGAGCCCACCGGCACCAGAAGGGGAATTTTACTGTCCAAGCAAAAGTTTGAGATGGTGTGGAAGGCAAACTTGCTGGTCACCACAGAGTCCGTGGTCATCCAAAAGGCGTCGATTTTGCCGGAAAGGGAGCGCATGATGTTGGGGATGTCGGAGCTCGAGGCCGCTTTCTCAGCGATGATTTCAAGGCCCATGCTCCGCGCCTGTTCGGAAATTTCATCGAGCCACTTTTCATCGCTTGCTTTATCCACGATCACCCCGAGCCGCTTGAGGCCGGGGAGAGCGGTTTTATATTTTGAAAAGAGAACGGATTCTTTAACGGTGAAACCGATGCCGTAAACCTTCTTCCGGCTTAAGAGCCCTTGCCGTTCCGGGTTGACGACCATGCAATAAATGACCGGCGTTTTGGGGAAATGCTTCAAAACTTCCGCCGCGGCTTTGGAGCCCACGGTCACAATCACGCTGGGGTCCTGGGCCTGGACCCTTTCCATCAGCTCGCGGCTCGTCTCCGATTTGGGAAGGACGTATTCTTTGAAGGGCTTCCCGAAATTTTCTTTAAACCCGTGAGAGGCCTTTTGATAGGAGGGCAAATCCCCGCTCAAGATGAG
>MGUQ01000063.1:7566-9653 GCA_001799975.1 Elusimicrobia bacterium RIFCSPLOWO2_01_FULL_54_10
CCTGCCTTGAGTAACCGGAGTCGAAGTTCCGCGGACCGAACCCCAATTGGGCTGCCAGATTTCCCTGTTTAGAAGATTGTCCGCCTGCAAAACAAAAGACCAGTCGCGCCCGAAATGCAGGCCAAAGAATTTGTTCGGATCTAATTTTCCGTGAAGATTCAGGAGGTGATGGGATTCCGGAGACGGGTTTATCCGCCCCTTGTATTTGTCGTCCAGATCGCCCTGGAACGAATCAAACAAGCTCAAGGCGGCGCCGGTGTCGGATTTATAGCTCACGCCCGCTTTGGCGCCCCAATTTGCGATGGGGGTGACGTTTCCGTTGCCTTCTTTATCCTTGCTGTTCTGATAGAGGACGGAACCCAGTAACAGCCATTTTTTTTCGGGGCTGTATTTGCCTTCAAATTCCACGCCATGAATGTGGATTTCCCCCATGTTGTCATACGTGGGGACGGCGAACTTGCCCGACCGGTTCGGAACGATGATGTCGGTCTGTTTGCTGTTGAAATAATTCAGGCCAAGCCGGATTTGTTCCTTGGCGTAATTAAATCCGACGTCCACCGTGCTCACCTTTTCGGACTTGACGTTGGGATTTCCCTTCAACCCGGGGTGGTTGAGACCGACTTCATTGAGGGAGGGCGCGCGGAACGCCTGGCTGTACAGGGCTTTAAAGTTCAGTTCGGGGAACGGGTAATAAATCAGGCCGCCTCTGGGAACAAAGTCGGCGTCGACAGCTTCGACTTTGTTGAGCTGCCCGCCGCCGATGAGCTTGAGATTTTCCAGCAGCCAGTAATCCATCTGGGTGTAAAAAGCATAGCTGTTCCGTTTTCCGTCGCTGATGTAGCCCACGTCTTTCAAGTGCTCCTTGCCCCTCACGTAATTGTGCAGGACCCCCAGCGCGAGGTGAAATTCTTCCGTCGGATTGAAATGGTTCGTCCATTCGCCCACGAGTTCATACGAATCCCGCTTAAAATTGGGCCAGGAGGAAATTTCAAAAGTGGAGTGGGTGTACGTGAAGTTAAAATCCATTTTCCACTGGTCGCTCGCCTGCAAGTCATATCCAAAATTCGTGAAGCCTTTCTTCCAGCAAGCGTAACCGAGGGAGGAAAAAAGCGTCAGGAAGCTGGGAATGAAATAATAGTTCTCCCATTGGCTGTACGAAGACATAACCCGGAGGTTTTTATAGTCCATTCCAACATAGGCCCCGGGCCCCTTGTTGGGCATGCTGGATTGGGTTCCGGCCGCGTTCCCTGCGGGGGACGCATAACTATACGCCGTTCTCCAGTTTGTTTTGTCGTGATATTTTCCCGCGGCGATCACGCTCAAGTCTCCGTTGCGGATTTTCGCCTTGCCCTCGGCGTTGTACGCCCCGCGCTCTCCGCCCATCCCCAGGACGCTCCCCCCGCTCTTTTCTGCCTTCTCCGTGATGACGTTGATGACTCCGGAAAAGGCGCCTGAGCCGTGCAAAACGGAGCCCGGCCCGCGGATCACTTCGATCCGCTCGATGACATTGACCGGGAAAGATTCTAGGGTTTCGCTGACGATTCCGCCCTCCAGGATTTCGCGGACGGGCCGCCCGTTGATTAAAAGCAAAACGTGGACGCCGTTTTCCTTGGTCTGGGCGCCGCGCACGGAAATGATGCTGCGGTCGGTCATATAAACGGTGCTGCCCGTCAAACTGGGGACGCGTTCCAGAATGTCTCTCAGGGTTGTCCCGCCGAACCTCTCCAGTTCGTCTCTGGTGATGACCGTGATCACGCCGGGCGCCTCGCTGAGATTTTCCTCCTGTTTGGAGACGGTGGTGACCCTGGACTCCTGCTCAAAGAAAGCGAAAGTCTCCTCCAAACCGCCCAAGGCCGCCCCCCAGGAAGCCGGCGCTTCCAATGAGAAAGCCAATGTCAGAGCCAGGATTTTGCGAACCGTTAAGTGATTCATGCTGGGAGTCTCCTTTGATTGCTTTTTGTGGTTATCTGTTATGATTGATATATATGTATTGCTTGTTTAGCATGAATTGAGTTTTTTGTCAAGGGGGTGTATAAGTCAAGGACATATGCGACATTTTGGGGATTTGAGCCAGGACCTGGAGAGGG
>MGUQ01000064.1:0-4266 GCA_001799975.1 Elusimicrobia bacterium RIFCSPLOWO2_01_FULL_54_10
AGGATTTCGGCAATCCGCCCGGCCACATGCACGCCCCGCGTTTGAATGCCCACAATGCCCAGCATGGCCGCACCGTGGCGGCAAACGGCTTCGTTATCGTTGTAAAAACTTTGCGCCATGTTTTCCAGGATTTTTCTGAACTCCTGCGGGCTCGAAATCTGCTTCATTTCAGCTCTGCTTCCCCGATTCTTCCTGGTAAATTTTTGTCAGATATTTTCCGGAAAAACAACTTACGCAATATTGGTTGGTGCTGCCCTTGGCCGCTCTCAGCATTCCTTCGATGCTCAAATAGCTCAGCGAATCCACCCCGATGAAGTCCCGGATTTGCTTGACCGAATGCGAGGAGGCGATCAGCTCTGATGTCGTGGGAGTGTCAATGCCGTAATAGCATGAGCCCACGATGGGAGGCGATGAGATTCGCATGTGGATTTGGTTCACCCCGGCGTCGCGCAGCATGCGGATGAGCTTGCGGGAGGTGGTGCCGCGCACAATGCTGTCGTCTATGAGCACCACGCTTTTGCCCTTGAGACTCTCGCGAATGGGATTATATTTGATGCGGGCGCGGAAATCGCGCATGGGCTTGGAGGGTTCAATGAAAGTGCGGCCCACATAGTGGCTGCGGATGAAGCCGATTTCAAAAGGGAGCCGCGCCTGTTCGGCATAGCCCAAGGCGGCCACCACGGAAGAATCCGGCACGGCAATGACACTGTGGATATTGGGCGGCGGCGGGGCTTCCCGGGCCAGCTGGCGCCCTAGCTCTCGCCTCACTTCATAGACGCTTTTGCCGAAAATCTTGGAGTCGGGGCGCGCAAAATAAATGAACTCAAAAATGCACATGGAGCTCCGCGTCGGCCGCTCCGCCAGGCGCACGCTCTTGTAATTGCGGTTGTTTTCTATGATGATCATTTCGCCCGGCTCAATTTCACGCTCGGTCTTTGCCCCGATCAAGTCAAAGGCGCAGGTTTCCGAGGCCACCACCCATGAGGAGCCCAGGCGGCCCAGCACCAGAGGCCGGAACCCGTAAGGATCTCGCACGGCAATCATCATGCTCCCGGGCTTGTTGTGGGAATCACGGTCGCAGGCAAAGAGAAGCGAATAGGCCCCCTCCACTCTCTTGAGCGAATGGAGGATGGCTTCGGGAAGATTATTTTTCTTGGATTTGGCGATCAGGTGCAGGAT
Organism: Elusimicrobia bacterium RIFCSPLOWO2_01_FULL_54_10; assembly: GCA_001799975.1. Lineage (GTDB taxonomy): Bacteria > Elusimicrobiota > Elusimicrobia > 2-02-FULL-39-32 > 2-02-FULL-39-32 > 2-01-FULL-60-11. The sequence goes on from MGUQ01000064.1 coordinate 1,180, forward strand.
GATTTCCGTGTCCGTGGTGGTCTGATAAATCGCCCCGCCCAGCTCCAGCTTTTTCTTTAAAATCTCCGCGTTCGTAAAATTACCGTTGTGGCCCACTGCCACCTGTCCATACGGCGTGGAAACGAGCAGGGGTTGGGCGTTTTTGATAACGGAGCTGCCGTGCGTGGAATAGCGCACATGGCCGATGGCCGCGTGGCCCCGCAAAGTCTGGAGATTCTCTTTCTTGAACACGTCGAAGACCAGCCCCATGCCCGCATGGCGGTTCATGCGGCCGTTCCAGGAGACAATCCCGGCGGATTCCTGGCCGCGGTGCTGCAGCGAGGTAAGGCCCAGATAGACCAGGTGGCCTGCGTCGCGGTGTCCGAAGACTCCGCAGACGCCGCACTCTTCTTTAAGAGAGGCTTCGAGCATATTTCACGGCTCCTTGCCAGAAAAGGTATCCGGCTGTGCTGCCAACAGCCTTCATGGAGGTCCATGCCGGATGTTGAAATGAGGTCACGTAGCGCTCAGGATGCGGCATCAGCCCTACCACATTCCCGGATTCATTGCAGATGCCGGCGATTGAGCGGGTGGAGCCGTTGGGATTGCCGGGAGAATAGCGCAAGATCACCTGGCGGTTTTTCTCAAGATGCTTTAAAAATTCCTGGTTCTTTGAAATAAATTTGCCTTCGCCGTGCGCGATGGGGAGGTCAAAGGCCAGGGGCAGCGCCGAAAGCCAGCCGGCCCGGGATTTTTCCTTTTTCACGGGCACCCATTCGCACTGGAAGCGCCCGGAATCGTTCTGTGTGAGGGTAGCGGTTTGGTCAAAACTGAGTTCGGCGTCCCCGGGCAGGAGCCCTGCTTTCACCAGCACCTGAAACCCGTTGCACACGCCGATCACCAGGCGCTTGGCATCCACAAACTTGGCCAACTCCGCTTTGAGTTTCAAGCGCAGTTCATTGGCCAGAATCTTGCCCGCGGCCACATCATCCCCGTAAGAAAATCCCCCCGGAATCACGAGGATTCTGTATTTGGAAAGTCCGCTGCCATCGCTCAGGATTTCCCGAAGGTGGCGCAAATGCGGCTCGGCTCCGCCCAGCTTCAAAGCGTGCAGAGTCTCCTGGTCGCAGTTGGTGCCTGCGGTCCTCAAAACGAGGGCTTTGATCATCCCACCACCTGCTTTATGCATGAAACAGGTGGTGGGATCATCCCCGCACCTGCTTGTCGGAAAACGAGTTCCAGAGCGTTTCAATTTCCGCGACCTTGAGGGAAACTTTCTTGCCGCGTGAAGAAATTTCCACGAACGGCTTTTTCTGGACTTTGCCCAACACCTCGAAAGGCACGGAAGAAAAAACTTTTTTTGCCTGCGAAAGCTTCGAAGGCTCAACTTCAACGATCCATCGCGAGGCCGATTCGCTGAACAGCGCCGCGGCGAACGGCAAAGATTCGGAGACTTTGGCTGAAGCGCCCAAGCCCCCGCCCATGGCCATTTCCGCCAGTGCCACTGCCAAGCCGCCCTCGGAAAGATCGTGACAGGCGCGGACCAGCCCTTTGCTTATCGCAAGCTGCATTTGCTTCATCGATTTAAGCGAAATCTTGGCGTTCACCCTGGGCACGGACCCGCCGGATTTTCCGGTCACCAAATTGTAATGCGACCCGCCCATTTCATCTTGAGTGGCTCCCACAAGCGCCAGAGCGTTGCCCGGTTTTTTCAAATCCATCGTGACGCATTTGCGAACGTCATCAATAACGCCAATGGCGGAAATGAGCAAAGTGCCCGGAATGGAGGCCACTTTCCCGCTCGCGTCTTTCCAGGTATTGTTCAAGCTGTCCTTGCCGGAAATAAACGGAGTTCCATAAGCCGAGGCGAAATCATAACAGCCCTGCGAGCATCTCACAAGTGCGCCCAGGACTTCTTCATCGTGAGTGTCGCCCCAGCAGAAATTGTCCAGAATGGCAGCGTGGTCAATGCTTCCGCCCACGGCCACCAAGTTGCGGAGCGCCTCTTCAATGACATTGGCCGCCATCCAATAAGGGTCCTGTTCGCCGAACCAGGGGTTGATGCCGTTTGAAAGCACAATGCCTTTCCAGGAATCGAGCATGGGCCGGGAAACCGCAGCGTCGCTCGGACCCTGCTGGCGGACGCCCATAAAGGGCTTCACAATGCTTCCGCCCTGGACTTCGTGATCGTACTGCTTCACAATCCATTTTTTGGAGCCGATATTGGGGTGCGCCAGAAGTTGTTGGAAGATTTTGGCGGCGGCAGAGGGTGGGATTTCAATATCGGAAGGTGTTTGAGGCGGCTCCACCCACAGGGCTTTTTTATGAATCCGGGGCAACCCGTCATGCAGAAAGTTGAGGTCCAGGTCGCAGATGCGATCGCCGTGATAAAAAACTTCGAGCCGGCCGGTTTCCACAAATTCGCCGAAAACCGTGCATTCCACATCTTCAATCCTGCAGATGTCTTCGAGCTCTCCGAGTTTTTCCGGAGGCACGGACAGCACCATTCTTTCCTGGGACTCTGAAAGCCAGATTTCCCACGGCAGCAGGCCTTCATATTTGAGCGGCACTTTTTCCAACTGCACCTTGGCGCCGCAATCGACGGCCATTTCTCCCACCGCGCTGGAAAAACCGCCGGCGCCGCAGTCCGTGACGGAATGATAAAGGTTCTTGTCGCGCGCGCGCAGAATGGCATCCGCGGTTTTTTTCTCGGTGATGGCGTTGCCGATTTGCACCACGCTTGCGGAAATACCTTTCTCCAGGGCCAAGGATGAGAAAGTGGCCCCGTGAATGCCGTCCCGCCCCGTGCGGCCGCCCAGCGCCACAATTAAATCGCCGGGAGACACCTGCTTCAAAATCTTGTTTTTGGGGATCATTCCTGCGGTGCCGCAAAACACCAGCGGATTGCCCACATATCCCTTGTGAAAAAGGACCGCTCCGTTCACCGTGGGTATTCCCATGCGGTTGCCGTAATCTCTCACTCCGGACATGATGCCGGGTAAAATTCTTTCAGGGCGGAGCATCCCCGAATTCGCGTCCAGCTCCTGTCCATATTCTCCCACGCAAAAGACGTCCGTGTTCATCACCGGCTTGGCCGCCAGGCCCACG
>MGUQ01000064.1:4274-7219 GCA_001799975.1 Elusimicrobia bacterium RIFCSPLOWO2_01_FULL_54_10
GCGGAGGGATGGTTGTGAGTCTCCACCTTGAACGCCAGACCCCAAGTGCGGTCAAAATCGATGATCCCTGCGTTGTCTTCAAAAACGGAGAGACAGAATTTCTTGTCCAGGTCTTTGGTGGCCTTCACAATGGTTTGCTTGAGGAGGTCGTCGTAAATTTTATGGATGACGCCGTCGTGGCGGCGCTCGGTGTAGTCCATCACGCCTTTGAATGTCTTGTGTTTGCAGTGCTCCGACCAGGTTTGGGCAATCATTTCCAGCTCAATATCGGAGGGATCCCGTCCGGCTTCGCGGAAGTAGGCCTGCACGGCCTTCATTTCATCAAGGGAAAGGGACAACAAGCGCACTTTTGAGCATTGCAGCAATCTGTCATCCGTCAGGGCAACAAGAGTGACAGCTTCTGTCTTGGATTTTTCCCGGGCGGTCATCATGATGAAGTGACCCTGCATTCCTGAATGAGCGGATTCAAAAGCGAGCGGGAAGCAAACTGCACGATTTCTCCGCTTCCTTCAAAAACATAACGGGTCCCGGACGACGCCTGGCGGACTGTGGAAATCCCTAAATCGCGGATGGCTTTCATGACGCTTTCCCCCGCCGGGTCCATGACGCCGCGCTTGAACCACACATCAGCATGATGAGCGCCCAGTGAGGGTGTTGTATTGCCGGCCGCGTAATTTTCAACCACCGGATCACAGAGGAGCTCACCGGTAATTTTTTGAATCTGGCTTTGAGTGAGATCGCCCTCTAGCTTGTACAAGGCTGAAACGTCCCTGCAAAAGAAGGTTTTGTGACCGCCCGATGCTAGAAGGCGTTGAACTTCCTTCCGTCTGGCGGAGTTTTTTGAGTCCTTTGGAGAGACGGAAACCACAACGGTTTGCATTTATTTGGGTAGAATAAATATTTTACCTTTTTGGGAAGGTAACCGCAAGCCGAAGCGGGGACTTAAGGGCGGTTAGATTCGAGGCGGGTGAGGCGGGTTTCGTGGTTGGCTGATTTTTCTTCCAGTTCGAGCAGCCGATGATCCTGAACGGGTTCCTTATCTTTGGAGGTGACGATCCATTCTGCGATAGAGTCAAAGCGTTGGATCATTCTTTCTCCCATATCTTTGGTCATCATCCGCTCTTCCATGCTATGAACATGCTCTTTAAGACCGATGACTTCCATTGCAAGTCGGTTTAGACTACCTTTCAAAGCATCAACGCCGTCCTGGAGATGTCCTGTTCTCTCAAAAAATTCACTTCGGGTGACTGCTGAGCTTCTCCGTTCCATGATTTAATGTTAGCAGATCAATCCGAATTATTCAAAGTGGGACTTATGTCAATGTGTGTAGGAAAGTTTGGCGAGCCATCGGGCAAGCGCGGTTTTGGAGAAGGCGCGCGCGGTCAAGTCCGGGTTGTCGGCAAATCCTGCCTCCGGCGGCAGCGCGGCCAGGACGGGAATTTTCTTCTCTTTAAAAAATTCCAACCCGCTCCGGCAGGCCAGGTCATCCAAATCAAAAAAATTTAGAACAATTCCCACGACCGTGATTTTCTCTTTTTTCAGGGCTTCAAGCGTGAGAAGCGTGTGATTGATGGTTCCGAGAGAAGCGGAAGCTACAACCAAAGCGGGAAGTTTAAGCAGACGGATGAGGTGAGTGACATCCTGATTCTTGGTGAGCGGAACGCGCACGCCGCCCACGCCTTCCACCACCATCACAGCATGGCGCTGGGCAAGCGCTTGGTAAGCCCGGGCAACGGATTTTAAATCAATTTTCCTTTTCTCCATCCGGGCGGATTCATAGGGTGCCAAGGGGTGTTCCAGAAAAACGGGATTGATTGCTTCCAGGGAATCCTCCACTCCCGCCGCCTGCATCAAAAATTGCGCGTCTTCCTGGCCGCCCGAAGCGATGGGTTTCATCACACCCACATCCACGCCATTTTCTTTCAGGTGACGGGCAATGCCTGCCGCCACAACCGTCTTGCCCACGCCCGTACCCGTTGCGGTGATGAATATTCCTTTCATGATACGGCCTCCAAATTATGAGTCAACGCACCCAGAAGCAGGTTAATATCTTCAGGCGTGTGATTGCTCGTGAGCGAAAACCGCAGGCGGCACTCGCCCTTGGGAACCGTGGGCGGGCGGATGGCCGGGGCGAAAACGCCTGCTACTTGCAATGAACCGGAAACTTCAAGGGCCCTCTCGGCGCTGCCTGTCCAGAAAGGCACAATGGGCGTCGCATCCGGGGCAATAAATTTGGAATTTGTTGGGAATTGCCGTCGAAGCTCTCCCCCCAGGCGCGCCGACAATTCGACCAGTTTTTTTCTGCGCTCAGGTTCAGTGCGAATAATGTCGAGCGCGGCAAGTGCGGCGCCGCAGGCGGCGGGCGAGAGAGCGGTGGTGTAGATAAATGGCCGCGCGCGGTTGACGAGAAAATCAATGAGCGCCTTGGGCCCGCACACAAAACCGCCTTGGGAGCCCAGGGCTTTGGAAAGCGTGCCCATAACAATTTCCGCCTGACCCGGCCGCTCTTCCAGAACTCCTGTTGCATGAGCATCGTCAATCATGAGCCAGACACCGTGCCTGCGGGTCAATTCCGATATTTGAGTGAGCGGTGCCAAGTCTCCATCCATGGAAAAGAGAGTGTCCGTAGCCACCAACCGCTTGGAATAATTCCGGGTTCGCTTCAAAACTTTCTCCAAAGATTCCGGAGACGCATGATCATAAACAAAAACCCGCGCGCGGGACGCCTTAGCCCCGTCAAAAAGGGACGCATGATCCAGCCTGTCCAAAATAACCGCGTCGCCCTCACCCAATAAGACGGTCATAACTGCGAGATTGGCCATGTACCCTGACGGGAAAATGAGGCACGATTCGGTTCCTTTGAGGCGGGCCAGTTCCGTTTCCAGCCGCCGGTGAACCTCTGAGGTGCCGGAGATCAGCCGGGACGATCCCCCCCCCGCTCCCGC
>MGUQ01000064.1:7253-14720 GCA_001799975.1 Elusimicrobia bacterium RIFCSPLOWO2_01_FULL_54_10
CCGCTGCCATGGCGTCTGCGGCTCCCTTGGCCAGGCGAGGATCTCGCGAGAGGCCGAGATAATCGTTGGTGGAAAAATTAATGCAGCCGGCAGGAGGATGGGGCAAAGTGCGCCAGAGATTGGCCTCGCGGATTTTAGACAGTTCACTCTCAATAAACTTCATCATGGTTTTTTCAGGACTACGGCGCCGATGGGCCCCCCAAATCCGAAAGACAGAGACAGGGCGCTGCTCAAATCGCGCGCTTTGCCGCGCCCGGGAGTGTAATCCAAATCGCATTCCGGATCCGGCTCTTCCAGGCCCGCCGTGGGAGGAATGAAACCGTCCCGCAGTGCCAGGCACGCAAGGCCCAACTCGACGCTGCCGGACGCTCCCAAGAGATGGCCGGTCGAGCCCTTCGTGCTCGAGGCCGCCACCCGGGCAGCGAATTTCCCGAATGCGGCTTTCACCGCCCGGGTTTCGGCCGCGTCGTTGGGAAGCGTGCCTGTGCCGTGATAATTGATGTAGCCGACTTCGTCAGGGTTGATTTTTGCTTCTTCAAGGGCCCTCGCGATGACATGGGACACGGCAACTCCGTCGCCGGCAAATTTCACGGGGTGACCATGGTCTGAACCCACGGCGCACCCTGCGATCTCCGCTAAAATTTTGACACCCCGGGCGTGAGCACTGGAGGCCCGCTCCAAAACCAGGATGCCGCCGCCTTCTCCCATGATAAATCCATTCCTTCTCTTGTCGAACGGCCGGGGCTCGTCGGACAGCACGCCCAAATTTTTGAATCCGGAGATGACCAGAGGGTGCAGGGAAGATTCGCAAGAACCGGCAAGGGCCGCGTCGCAGAGGCCCTCTTGAAGCCAGCGGCTGGCGATCAAGACCGAATGGATGCCCGTGGCACAGGCGGCCACGATGTTCTGCGCGGGGCCTTCCAGTTTGAGTTTTTCCATGAGATATTCAATGACCGATTCCGGATGGGACGGCTCTCTTTCCACCGCGTTCATGATGGGTTTGGAAACGGATACGGAGCATCCCAGGCGCTCGGCGCCGACCGCATCCACGCTCAGTCCGGCATGGGCCAGGGCTTCGTGGGCCGCGCTCAACGCAATGGGGAAAATACGGTGGGTGCCGTTGGAATGAACGAACGGCGCATTGCGCACAAACGGGGCAATGTCTTCAGAAAAAGTTTCCGCGTTGCGCACATCCTTGACGGATAATCCTGCGCGCACTCCCGCCCAGGTTTTTTCGCGGGAGCAACCGAGCGGGGTGACAAGTCCGATCCCTGTGACGACAATGGATTCATTCACCGTCAGACCACCCGGGACTCGAAATTAAAGACCTGGCCGCTGACGGATTTCTGCCTGGCTAAAAAAACAATGAATTGGGCCAGCTCCCGAATATCCGTGAGTCGTTCCAACACATGTTCAGAGCGGATTTTTTCCTCATACTTCGCCCAGACTTCGCGCGCCATGTCAGTGAGATGAAATCCTGGGAGCACCGCGTTCACCCGCACATTGAACCGCCCAAATTCTTTGGCCGCGGATTTGGTGAGAGCAAGAAGCCCCGCTTTGGAAGCGGCATAGTTGGCATTCCCAATGGACCCGCGCAAAGCCACGAGAGAGGCGATGTTGATGATGGCCCCATCTTTCTGCTCGACCATCTGTTTGGCGCATTCCCGCAGGCACCAAAAGGCCCCGGTCAGGTTGGTGCGCAGAACATCGTTCCATTCGCCGTCCGACATCTTCAAAATCGTTCGGTCGCGGGTGGTGCCGGCGTTGTTGATGAGCACGTCAATCCGTCCCCATTTTTTGACGAGAGATTTCACCATGCCCTGAACTTGAACAGAATCTCCCACATCGGCCTTGAGAAGGAGGGGCTGGCCCCCAAGCTGAGTGGCCTGTCTTTCAACTTCGGCCGCCTTGGCATCACTCTGGATGAAATTAAGTCCCAACCGAAAACCTTCCCGGGCAAAAGCCAGCGCGATTTCCCTTCCAATCCCGCGTGCGGAGCCGGTGATGAGCGCAACCGGGTTATCCTGCTTCATGAAATTATTTGAGACGGACGGCGAATTCTTCGGGCTGGGATCTGCCCTGCAGAGCCGGAGTATCCGGGCTTCCTTCAATTTCGAAACCCAAATCGCGGATCATTGAGAGGTCCGCTTCGGGCTTTTGACCTTGAGTGGTGAGATAATCCCCGATGAAGATGGAGTTGGCCACAAAAAGGCCGAGGGGCTGAAGCCAGCGCAACTGCACTTCGCGCCCGCCGGCAATGCGGATTTCGGATTTGGGATTCAAGAACCTGAAAAGACAGAGGATCTTCAGACAGGTTTGGGGGGTCAACCCCGGCGTGGCAGAGAGCGGCGTGCCTTCGATGGGAATGAGGAAATTGATGGGGATGGAGTCCACATTCATCTTTCTCAACGTGTAGGCCAGCTGGATGATGTCATCTTCTTTTTCTCCCATTCCGAAGAGGCAGCCGCTGCAGGACGAGAGGCCCTGCTCCCTGGCCACATTCACGGTGTCGATACGGTCCTGATAGGCGTGAGTGCTGCAGATGGAGGAATAATAATTTTCGCTGGCGTTTAAGTTATGGTTATACGCGTGCACGCCGGCGTCCTTGAGCTCTTTGGCCTGGCGGGATTCCAGCAGCCCGAGGCAGACGCAGATTTCGAGCTGGGGATAGCTTTGGCGCACCTTGCGCACCGCGGAAGAAATCTGGTCCACTTCGCCGTCCGTGGGGCCGCGCCCGGAATTGACCATGCAGAACCGCTTGGCGCGGGTCTCCACCGCCCGCCCGGCCGCTTCCAGAATTTCCGTCTCGGAGAGGAACGGGTATTTTTCAATTCCGGCGTCAGATATTTTGGATTGAGAGCAATAATTGCAGTCTTCCGGGCAGAGGCCGGATTTTGCGTTCAGAAGAAAATTGAGCTTCACGCGCTTGCCAAAGGAGCTTTGGCGCACTTGAAACGCCGCGTGGACGAGCGGCAAAAGATCGTCGTCGGGCGAGCGCAGCACGCTCCGCGCCTCTGCTTCCGTAAGCGCAGTCCCTGCCAATGATTTTTCAGCCAGTTTCATCCAATCCATGAGTTCACCTCGCTAATGTCAACCCTTGCTGCGGTTGCAGGTTGACATATATTGTAGTAAAATTCCTCCTTCCATGAGATGGGTTCTGCGCTCCAAAATCCACAAAGCCACGGTCACGGAGGCCGATGTAAATTATATCGGCAGCATTACGATCGATGAAAATTTGATCCGGAAGGCTGGGTTCTGGCCGGGCGAAAAAGTGCTGGTCGTTTCCAACACCACGGGCCGGAGACTGGAGACTTATGTGATTGTGGGCGCCAAGGGGTCTGGAACAATCTGCATGAATGGAGCCGCGGCCCACATCATCAAAGTTGGCGAAGAAATCATCGTGATGGGATTCGAACTGGCCTCAAAACCGATCAAGGCCAAGAATATTCTGGTGGACGGAAAAAACAGATTTAAGAGATTTTTGTAGGTTTGCGGCCGTATTCCGACTCAATCACTGACCGAATCCCCCCCCGAGGCGTAAAGTCTCCCTTAATATAGGCCCACTTGGGCTTGGCAACGCTCACAAAATCCTTCAAAATCCTGTTGACGGCATTCTCATAAAAAATCCCCAAATTCCTGTAGGCGTGGATATAGAGCTTGAAACTCTTAAGCTCCACGCACCATTTGTTCGGCACATAAACCAGAGTCACATGGGCAAAATCCGGCTGGCCCGTTTTCGGGCACATGGAGGTGTATTCCGGAACCTCAAGCGTGATTTTATAATTGGAAAACTGATTAGGGAAAACATCCATCGCGGGCAGCCTGACATCCAGGCCGCGGCGGGAAAATTTCTGTTTTTCCTGGGGCGTCATTTTTTCATCGGTTGATTTTTTTTGGATGATTTCGGAGCCCATGACTGCACGGCCCACACTTTGATGGTTTTGTCTTTGCTGCCCGAAACCAGCCACTTGCCGTCGGGAGAAAACGCCAGGGAAAGTACCGCCCCGCGGTGACCGGTCAAGACTGCCGCCTTTTTTCCCCGGGCCAGATCCCACACATAAAATTCGGTGTCGTTGTTGCGGTAGCGGGTGTTGTCCTTAAAAATCATACCTCCGTAAGCCAAAAATTTATGGTCAGGTGAAAAGGCTAAGGCTGTAACCGCATAGTCTTTATTTTTAATCGTCTTGATTTCCTTGTATGCCCGAGGGTTCCAGAGCTTGATCGCGCCATCGATGGAAGCTGAAGCGAGCGTCAAGCCGTCCCTGGCAAACGCAAGGGCCAGCATGGCTGCCTTGTGCCCAACGAGGGCGGTCACAACTCCAAAATCGTCGGCATCCAAAATTTTAATCCTATTGTCCGGTCCGGAAACGGCCAGAATGCGGCCGTCGGGAGAAAATACGGCGTGGCTGCCGTCCAATGTTTTAACGGCTTCATAGTTTCTGGCGCTGATCAGCTTGATCTTGCTCTCATCCAGAACGACCGCAAGAAGCTTGCCGCCGGGAGACTGCGCTAGAGAGCTGACCTTGCCCTCCAAAACGGCCTTATCCACAATAGAATATTCCGTGGCGCTGCGCGCCAGCACCGTGCCGTCGTCACTGCCGGAAATGAGATATTTGTCACTGCGTGAATAAAAAATGGAATTGACGGAATCCGAATGGTCTTTCCAGGTGCGCATGGAATGGAAATCGCCCATGTCCCAGAGGTTGATGGTTCCATTTTCGCCGGCAGAAACAAGGACCTGGCTGTCCGAGCTGAAAGAAAGCGAGTAGATCCCTCCCGGATGGCCCGAAAGGGTTTTGACGGGCTCAATAACGTCCGAGTCAGGCGCAGCAAGCGCCAGCGCGGGAAAAAGGAACGCCAGATGAAGTATTTTTTTCATGCTTCCTCAAATCCTTTCTGCCTCAAGAGGCAGCTGTCGCACTGTCCGCAAGGCACAGGGCCTCCCGCATAGCAAGACCAGGTGAGCTCATACGGCACATGCAGCCGCCAGCCCAGGCGGATGATCCGAGCCTTCGTGAGATGAACGAGCGGGGACAGGATCTTGATCTGCCCGCCCTGCGCGCCGCGCTTGGTGCCCAAAGTGGCGGCTTTTTGCATGGCGCGCAAATACTGGGGCCTGCAGTCGGGATATCCGCTGTAATCCACCGCATTGGCACCGATGATCACAGCCTCGGCCCCGATGGCGTCCGCATATGACAATGCGAAACTCAAAAAAATCGTGTTGCGGGCCGGCACATAGGTTGAAGGAATGCCGACCGCCATTTGTTTCAAATTTCTTTTCCGGGGAAGCTGGGTTCCCTTATTGAGAAGAGAGCTTCCGCCCCACGGGAGCCGGATGCGGACCAACTGAGCGGGACTGCGGGCAATTTTAGCCAGCCGCCTGGCCATGAGGATTTCCTTCTTGTGCCTTTGTCCGTAATCAAACAGAAGGCAATGCGCCTGATAACCTTTTGATTTTGCCCAGAAGAGGGCCGTTGCGCTGTCCAACCCTCCCGAAAGCAGAACGACGGCCTTCCTCACGCGGGGTATTTTACAAATTTTGTAGAATGGCCGCCATGAATCTGTCCGATTTTGATTTCACGCTTCCCCCAGATTTGATTGCCCAGGAAGGTCTAGCCGTGCGGGACCAGGCCCGCATGCTGGTTGTGAGACCGTCGGGGCCGTTCGAACATGGCGGCGTCCGTGACCTGTTGAACCATTTTTCCCGGGGCGATGTAGTGGTCATCAACGACACCCGCGTGTCCAGGGCCAGGCTGATTGGCCGGAAAGAAACCGGCGGAAAAGCAGATTGTCTGATTGTTTCGGATTTAAACTCCGGAGAGGAAAAAGATGTCCTGCTCCGCGGCAAGGCCTTCAAGACGGGTTCCACTCTCACATTTGAGGGTCCGGACGGCGTGACGCTGTCTGCAAAAATAACCCAATGGCTGGGCGGCGCCAAGTACAAGGCCATGTTTTCCGACGCATCTCTCATAGAGCGTTGCGCCAGGCTCCCGCTGCCGCCCTATATCAAAAAAAACCTGTCAGAAGAAACCCGATATCAAACGGTTTATGCAAAGCAGGAAGGTTCTCTCGCGGCCCCCACCGCGGGGCTGCATTTCACGCCTCAATTGATGCAAGAGCTTAAAGACAAAGGGGTGGTTTTTGCGCCCGTAACCCTGCATGTGGGCTTGGGAACTTTTGCGCCTATCCGGACGGAAAATCTTGAAGAGGTTGAACTTCATACGGAATATTTTTCCGTTAATCCGGAAACAAGGAATGTGATAAATTTGGCTCTAAAGGAAAAAAGAAGGATTTTTGCCGTCGGCACCACTTCGGTGAGGTGCCTTGAGTCGGCCATGGATGGGAGTTGGGAAGGCTGGACCCGCCTCTTTATTTACCCTGGATATAAGTTCAAAATGCCCTGGGCGGGCATGCTAACCAATTTTCACCTGCCCAAATCCAGTTTGCTGCTTCTGGTGGCGGCCCTTACGGGATGGGAGAGGATTTTGCCGGCTTATCTGGAGGCGATTGAACGAAAGTACAGGTTTTACAGTTTGGGAGACGCGATGCTGATTTTGAGGGGGATTTAAATGATGGCTTTTTCTGTTTCGTTGTCGAAAACGCGGATTTTGTGCATGTTCACCACGATGTCGATGTCCTGCTGGGGCTTGGCGGAGTTTTCCGGCTCCACCCGCGCGATGATGTTGCTTTTGCCCGTGTTCAGATAAAGATATTTTTCAGACCCCATCGGCTCCACCACGTCGATGGTGGCTTTGGTCCAGGCCCCTTCGTGGATTTCTCCCGCGTAAAAAAGCCGGTCATAAATGTCCTCCGGGCGGATGCCCAGGGTGAGCGGCTTGCCGACATAGGACCGGAGCAGGGTTTCCATGTTTTTTTCCACTTTCAGCTCAAAATTGTCCGTGCGATGTTCGGAACCCGTTTCCTTGAACCACAGTCCGCTCTTTCCGCCGTTCAGCCTCTCAATGATGGTGACGCCCATGAAATTCATCGGAGGGGAGCCGATGAAGCCCGCGACAAACCGGTTTGCGGGTTTGTTGTACAGCTCCAGAGGCGGAGCAACCTGCTGGATGACGCCGTCATTCATGACGCAGATCTTGTCGCCCATGGTCATGGCTTCCACCTGGTCATGCGTGACGTAGATGATGGTGGCCTGAAGGCGGTCATGGAGCTTGGAGATCTCCATGCGCATCTGGACCCGGAGTTTTGCGTCCAGGTTGGAGAGAGGCTCGTCAAATAGGAAAACTTTGGGTTTGTGCACGATGGCCCGCCCCACCGCGACGCGCTGGCGCTGGCCTCCGGAAAGTTCCTTGGGCTTGCGGTGAAAAAGGCTGCCCATGTTCAGGATTTCGGCCGCTTCCTTCACCCGCGTCTCTATCTCCCGCTTTGAATATCCCCTGAGCTTTAAGCCGAAGGCCATGTTCTCATAGACGGTCATGTGGGGATACAGGGCGTAATTTTGGAAAACCA
>MGUQ01000065.1:0-573 GCA_001799975.1 Elusimicrobia bacterium RIFCSPLOWO2_01_FULL_54_10
GGCTCAAATAAAGATATTCCGTGCGGAAAAGCCCGATGCCCTCGGACCCATACGCCAAAACGGATTTGATGTCATCAGCCATTTCCACATTGGCCGCCAGCTCGATGCGCTTGCCGTCCAAAGTTTGCGCGGGGAGGTCCCGCAATTTGACCAGGTCTTTGGATTCCTGAACAAGGATTTCGCGTTCCCGGCGGTAATTGGAGAGGGCCTGGGACGGCGGCTCGATTAAAACCTCGCCTTTGTTGCCGTCGATGATGATGGACTGTCCGTTTTGCACGCGGGAGGTGATGTTTTTCAATCCCACCACGGCGGGGATTTCCAGGCTTTGGGCAAGGAGGGCTGTATGGCTGGTTTTGCCGCCCATGTCGATGGCAAAGCCCTTCACAAGAGAGACTTTAAGGGCAGCCGTATCCGAAGGCAGAAGATTGTGGGCCACCACGATGGATTCTTCACGCATTTCGGATAAGCTGCGCTTTTTCTTGCCCAGAAGCTGGCGGATGATGCGGTGCCCCACTTCCACGATGTCGTTTTTGCGCTCGCGGAAATATTCGTCGTTCAGATTGTCAAAAGTGT
>MGUQ01000065.1:579-737 GCA_001799975.1 Elusimicrobia bacterium RIFCSPLOWO2_01_FULL_54_10
CCCGCTCCAGGCAGGTTTGCACCGCCAGCTCGGCGTTCACGGATTCCTTGGTGATTTCGCGCTCGATGTCGGAGGTAAGAAGAGGGTCTTCAATGATCATGAGGTAGGCTTCGCCTAGGCGGGCGTGGGTTTTGCCCAGGATCTTGAGCATCTCCACC
>MGUQ01000065.1:828-3716 GCA_001799975.1 Elusimicrobia bacterium RIFCSPLOWO2_01_FULL_54_10
TATCTTCCCCGAACCTGGAATTAAAAAGCTTCTTTAAGCGGTCCACGATCTCCTCTTCATCTTCACCGTCTGCGATTATTTTGAGGACCGTGCCCATGGGCGCGGCCAGCATCAGAAGCCCCATGATGGATTTTCCGTCCACTTCCATGGCGTCCTTGATCACTTTGATTTTGGACTTGAATTTATTCGTGGTTTGGACGAAAAGAGACGCCGGCCTTGCGTGAAGACCCAGGCGATTCTGCACGGTCAAAAGACATTCTATCATTAATCCATGTCGCGATGCTGAACGGAGACGACGTACTTCCGGGTTTTCAAATGCTTTGCGAGGGCTTCTGAAATGGCCACGGACCTGTGGCGGCCTCCGGTGCAGCCGATGGCGATGGTGAGGTGCGATTTGCCTTCTTTGATGAAGTGGGGGAGGCTTTCAGTGACGAGCCCGAAGAATTTGGGAAGGAAGCTGCGGCATTCTTTGCGCCGCAGGACAAAGTTGCGCACTTCGCGCGACATCCCCGTTTTGGGGCGGAGCGCGGGGATGTAATGCGGATTGGGCAGGAAGCGGACGTCCCACACCAGGTCCGCGTCCACGGGCAGGCCGTATTTAAAGCCGAAAGATTTGATGGTGATGTGGATGGTCTGCTTGAGCGTGAGCGGAAGGGCCGCGGCGACGCGCTCTTTAAGCTCGTTCAAAGTCATGCTGCTTGTGTCTATGATGCGGTCGGCCTGGGTTCGGATGTCGCGCAGGCGGCGGCGCTCTTCCCGGATGCCTTCCTGCACGCTGTTGGCCAGAGGATGTTTGCGCCTTGTTTCAGAGAAGCGCCGGAGCAGCGTGGCGTCGTCGGCGTCAAAAAACAAGATCCAGGGATTGATTTTGCGGCTGCGGAACTCCTGCAGGTCTCGCGTCATGTTCTTGAAAAAACGCCCTTCGCGCACGTCGATGCCCAAGGCCACTTTGGACATGGATTTTCCGGATTTGACGATCAGGTCCGCAAAGCGGGGGAGAAAAGGTGCGGGCAGGTTGTCCACGCAGAAAAAGCCGAAATCCTCCAGGCATTTGATGGCCTGGCTTCTGCCGGCGCCGGAAATGCCTGTCACAATCACGCAAAGAAAACTGTCTTTGGGCTTAGCGGCGACGGAAATGCCTCCTTCGATGGCTGGCGAGCGGCCGTTTGGGGGTGGGCATCTGGATGTTGGGGTCTTTGGTGAGCACTTTGAGCAAATTTTTCTGCATCTCAAGCGCCGTGTTGACCCCGCGCGCTTTCATTCTCTGATGGAGCGCGCTCACTTCAATCAGGATGGCCAGGTTCCGTCCGGGGCGCACGGGCATCACCATGCGCGGCACGCTCATGCCCAAAATTTCAATCGAGTGGTCTTCCAGGCCGATGCGGTCGTATTCCTTGGTTTCGTCCCACATCTCCAGGTGGATGACCAGCTCCACTCTGCCCTGGTTTAAAATGGCGCTCATGCCGAATAGCTGTTTGACGTCAATGATGCCCAATCCGCGGACTTCCATGTGGTGCTTCATCATGTCGTTGGCGGGCCTGCCGGTGAGCAGGCCGCCGGGCAGGTGCTGCAGCAGCACCACATCGTCAGCCACAAGCATGTGGCCGCGCTTGACCAGCTCCAGTGCGCATTCCGACTTGCCGATGCCGGAATCCCCCGTGATCAGCACGCCGATGCCGTAAACGTCCACCATGACGCTGTGCATGGTGAGCGTGGGGGACAACTTTTCCTCCAGGTACATGGAGAGCTCGGCCACCAGCGTGGCGGTCTCCAGCCCGCAGAGGATGAGGGGAACCTGGGTTTCGTTGGCCAACGCAATGATTTCGGGGCGGGGTGTGAGATGGTGCGTGAGAATCACGCAGGGCATTTTAAATTTGAAGAAGGAGCGAAGGGATTCCTGGGTGCCCTTTAAGGCCACCTGCATGATGTAGGCGTTTTCTCCCCGCCCCACCACCTGGATGCGCTCGAAGCGGAAATTGTCAAAAAAACCGCCCAGGGCCAGGCCGGGACGGTTGAGTTCTGTGCCGCCGATTTCGCGGTCCTGGCCGCCATGACCCGCAATCAGCTCGAGCTGGAGCTCATCGGCTTTGTCTTTCAGAAGCTGCTCGACGGTCAGGGCCATCGATTCATTCCGGGGTCAGTATTCGTTTTCGTCTTTGATCAGTTTGAGGACTTCGGCGGAGAGCTTGGCTTCCCGCAAGGCCTGGCGGAAGAACTTGTCCTTGAGGAGCCGGGAAATTTTGGCGAGGATTTTCAAATGGATGCCGGCAGAGTTGGACGGGGCGATGAGCATGAAGAAAATGTGCACGGGCTCGCCGTCCAGGGCGTCAAAGTCTATGCCGCGCTTGGAAACGCCCAGAGCGGCCACCACGCCGTTCACCGTGTCCGATTTGCCGTGGGGAATGGCGATGCCCTGGCCGATGCCGGTGGAGCCCAGTTCTTCGCGCTCAAGCAATGCGTCCAGGATTCCGGAAGAATTTTTGATGCCGTGGGCTGCGGAGAGGGCGAGGACCAGTTCTTTGAGCAATTCTTTTTTCGTCTGGCTTTTTAAATCCGTCTGAATGGATGCTTCGGGGAGAAAATCGATCAGGTTGACGGTGGTGTCCTTGTTCATGGCATCACGGCTTCCACTAATCCAAAGCCTTCCTTCCCTTTTTTGTAGACGGCGCTCACCTGGTTGGTGCGTTCGTTGATGAACATGAGAAACGGTTTGGGCTGGGCGCGCAGGTGGCGGAGCGCGCTGGTGAGCGAGCGGGGCTCGAGAATGACTTTGGCCACTTCGGAAACGCCGCCGAAATCTGCGGGTGGCTCCGGGTTGTCGGTTAAAATGGGCTGAAAGCGGATTTTGGTTTTGGAATCGCGGTGGTTGCGCTTCTTGTCTTTGACGC
>MGUQ01000065.1:3750-11074 GCA_001799975.1 Elusimicrobia bacterium RIFCSPLOWO2_01_FULL_54_10
CGATGTGGCGGTGTTTTTCTATTGAGAGGATGGTTTGGGCCCAGATGATGGAATCAAAATACCTCTGGGCTTTTTCCACTTTGCGATGCACATAATCCGACAGGGCGGGTGTTAAGTCCAGGTGCCGGGCGGTTATGTTGAGTTGCATGAGCATTATATTTTACACTAATCGACGTCATATTTCAAATTCTTCGCCGAGATAGACCCGCTTGGCCTCGGGACTTTCCGCGAGCGCTTTGGCGTCGCCCTCGAGCAGGACCTTGCCCTGGTAAAGTATGTAGGCCCGGTCGATGATTTCCAGGGTTTCCCGCACATTGTGGTCCGTGATCAGCAAACCCAGGCCGCGTTCGCGCAGGCGCTGGAGCGTATTTTGAAGCTCCGAAACCGTGATGGGATCGATGCCCACAAAGGGCTCGTCCAGCAGAAGAAATTTTGGATCGGTGAGGAGCGCCCGGCATATTTCCAGGCGCCGTTTTTCGCCGCCGGACAGCGTGCCGGCCACCTGCTTGCGCCGTTCGATGAGGCCCATTTCCACAAGGAGGCTTTCTTCTTTTTCCTTTTGGGCCGGTTTGGAGAGTTTCAGCGTCTCCAGGATGATCCTCAAATTATTTTCCACGGTGAGTTTTCTGAAAATGGAGGGCTCTTGAGGCAGATATCCGATGCCCAAACGCGCGCGTTCATACATGGGCATTTTTGAAATTTCCAGCTCATCCAGGGAAACGGTGCCTTCGTCGCAGCGCACCATGCCCACGATCACATAAAAGGTGGTGGTTTTTCCGGCGCCGTTGGGGCCCAGCAGCCCCACGATCTCTCCCGATGAAACGGAAACATGGGAGCCATTGAGCACCTGGCGTGAGCCGTAATTTTTCTTCAGGTTCAGGCCCTTGAGCGTCATGGGACGGGAGATCGGTCGTTTTTGAGCAGCACCACGCCGCGGACTTTTTCCGAGAAATGGATTTCGCGCGTATCCGTGAACGCCGTGATGATCTGGGCGGAGATCCGGGTGTGGTGTTCATCCTGGATGATGGTGAACTCCGGCCGTCCGCCCACGGCGGTGATCTTCTTTTCCTCGTTGGAATAGGAAACATTTTCCGCAGTGAGCGTGCTGGAAGTTTGAATGACGGACACCTTGCCCGAGGCGTGAAGTTCGGAATTCATCGGGTTGATGATGATTTTTTGGGCGAGCAGGCGCGTGGCGGGCTGGGTTGGGTCCGCGCTCACCCAAAGCGCGTCCGGACCGCCCCACACTTCGCCCAGGCCCTGGCCCCGGTCGTAGCGCGCAAACTGGGAGACGGATTCCAGAGTGTCTCCGTTGTCCATCAAATATTTCACCTTCACGTGTCCGGCCGCTTCAATGACGCGGCCGTGGTCTTTGGAGATGGTTTCGTCCGCGGAAAGTTTCAGGGGGCCCTTGGACAACTCTTTGGCGCTGATCCGCTTAACAGGATTCTCAGCGGCCTGAAGCGCCGAAATCCACATCAACAGAAATAGCGCGAGAAAGAGCTTCACTGATCCTTGGGGATCTTTTTGGGGTATATGGACGCTTCGTGCCGGAAGATTTTGACGGTGCTCAAGTCCGGGCTGGCTTCCATGCCTTCGCCGATGAGGATGGAATCTTCGCGAACGATGCGGATGGCGGCTTCCGTGGTGATCGTCTTCTTCTCCGTCGAATATTGCAGCCGCTCGGTGGTCAGCACCGTGCCGTCGCGGGCTTCCACCTGCACGCCGCCCCAGGCATGCAATTCCTTGGTTTCCGTGTTGACTTCACCTTGCGGCGCGGAAAGGACGGCTTCCGTGGCCTGGTTTTTTTTGGCCAGGAGCAGGCTTTCGCGGGAATGGTTCTTTTTGCGGCCGGCTTTGGCGTCCATGAACTCAATGGTGAAATTTTCAAGCGTGGTTTTGTTGAGCCGGTCGTAGCGCTGGGCGATTTCGCTGTTTAAAATCCAAACGGGCACTCCGCCCTGGGTTTCTGTGATTTTGAACTTCTCAATCCATTGGTCCGGTTTCTCCGTGAGGTTTTGAGGCGGAGTTTGCGACGAGCAGGCTGCGAGAAACGCGCCCAAGGCCAGGACGGTGAATGTTTTTAAAAACGGGGCCATGGCCTTTTTCCAGCGCCCCTGGGCCACAAGGATGAGTTCTATCACTTCGCGCAGAACGCCCCGGCCTGCGGCGGCGCGCGTCTGGTAATGCGCAGTCTTGCGGATGAGCTCCGGCGATTCCGGCGGGCAAACAGCCAGCCCTGCGCGCTTCATGACGGGATAATCCACACAATCATCTCCCACATAGGCAATTTGATTTGCGGAAATTTTCATGGAATCGGCAATGTCCTTGACCGCGCTCCATTTATCGACGCTGCCCTGCCGTAAAAAATGCACGCCGACGTCCTTGGCGCGGAGTTCTACTTGGCGGGATTTTCGCGCGGTGACCCAGGCCATTTTAATGGGGGCGCCGCTGTGTTTGAGCAAAGCAAAGCCCATGCGGTCCTTCACGCTCCAGATTTTGATTTCCTCGCCGGAATCCAAAATGATGATTTCGCCGCCCGTGAGCACGCCGTCCACATCCGTGGCCAGCAGGCGGATTTTCTTGGCGCGGGCCAGGATATTTTTATTCATTCTACCTAACCTTGATCTTTCCGGGTGGAATCATTTTGATTTTTCCGTCCTTCCAAATGGCAATGGGAATTCCTTTGCGCTTGTGCTCCAGGAGAACTTGCCTCACGGCGCTTTTTAATGCATTCTCGGCATTTTTGCCAAATGGAGTGAGCATGGGTTTGTGTTTCTTTTTCACTTTTCTTTTACCTCATTTAAAATTTGGTTGTAGAGTTCTTGATCAAAGATTTGATTTTGATGCTCTGATTTTTCAAACAACGCCCGAGGCTCTTCTGAAGAGTTGTCGAAAATCATAAGTTGGTCTAAAAGCTGATTATAAACATTGAATAAGTTCCAAATCGTCCTTTATATACTTGTGGGAATATCGGAAGAAAGACAATAACAAAAATATACATGATCGTTTTCTCTGAAATTCCATTAAAAGTAATATCAAGAATAACTCCAAGGATTGCAGATACGATTAGGGAGATGGCTGATGCAATAATCAACATGATTGGAAGATGCATGAATATGATGAGTATGCCTGGTAAGATATGTTCGGGAGTAATGTTAGGATTTTTTGATCTTATGCGATCAAAGATTGAATACAGAAGGCCTGATACCAAAACAATGAGTATGCCTCGAAATAGATGATCTTTCACGCGATGCCCTCGGCCAGCAGGTCGCGCTCGTCTAAAATACCCACCGCGCGGCCTTTGGAGTCCACCACGGGAATGTTGTCAAAGCCGCCGTCTTTAAGCAGGTTGAGAGCTTCGTGGATGCTTTTGTCAGGAGTGATGCGCGTGGGATTTTTTGTCATGACGGAATCTATTTTTTTCTCCAGCAGTCGCGGCTCTTTCTGAAGGCGGCGGCGCAAGTCACCGTCTGTAAAAAATCCGGCCAGGCGGCCGCTGGAATTCACCACGCTAGTGGCTCCCAAGCGGGCACGGGTCATTTCCAATAGGGCTGAACGGACAGAAGCGCCCAGACGCACCACGGGGTTGGCGCGGCCGCTGCGCATCAAATCCGATACTTTGAGTGTGAGTTTTTTTCCGATGGCGCCGCCCGGATGCAGACGCGCGAAATCTTTTGAATTAAATCCGTTGATTTCCATGAGAGCCATGGCGAGCGCGTCCCCAAGCGCCAGCATGGCTGTTGTGGAGGCGGTGGGGGCCAGGTTGAGCGGGCAGGCCTCTTTTCGGACGGCGGTCAAAATCACAATATCGGCCAGACGCGCCAGACGGGAGGCGCGGCTCTGCGTCATGGCCACGAGCGGGAGCCGGAGGTCTTTTAAGGTAGGGAGAATTTTTTTGATTTCGTCTGATTCTCCGGATTGGGAAAGGGCCAGCACAGCGTCGCCCGAGCGGATCATGCCCAAATCTCCATGGAGGCCTTCCGACGGGTGAAAAAAAATCGCGGGAGTGCCCGTGGAAGAAAGCGTGGAAGCGATTTTGCGGCCGACAAGGCCCGATTTGCCAATGCCCATGACCACCACCTGCCCGCCCGTGAGCGTGATGCGATGAAGAGTTTCAACAGCTTTGCTGAAGCCAATGTCCAAATGGCGCATCTGGTCCCGCACCGCCTGGGATTCAATGGCCAGAACCGTGCGCGCGCGCCGCAGGAGAGCGGCTCTATTTATGGATTTCATTTCCCTTTTGCATCCAGGGAGTGACTTCCGGCGGAATGGCCCGCATGTAAGGTTTCAGCAGCCAGTTAAGAAAGAAAAAAACCACGATCAATACGCCGTAAATGACGGCAAGGGTTTTCAAGTGCCATTCCTTGGTGGGCGCATAAAGCGGCTGGGCCGTCATGGACACGCCGCATTTTTTGCAGACGGCGGCGGTGTCTTTGTTTTCTGCTGTGCAGGAAGGACATTTCATTGGGCTCTGCCTCCGTTTTTAGCGACTTTATCGATCGCCATGAGGGTTTTGACCAGTCCCTTCACCTGGGAAAGTTTCACGCTGTTGGGCCCATCCGACAAAGCGCGGTCGGGATTGGGGTGCACTTCCATGAACATGGCCGCCACGCCCACCGCCGCGGCCGCGCGCGCCAGAGGCTCAACAAATTCCCTCTGTCCGCCGGAAGATTTGCCTTTGGCCCCGGGCAGCTGCACCGAATGCGTGGCGTCGAACACCACGGGGTAGCCTGTGCGCTTCATGATCTCCAGGCCGCGCATATCTACCACCAAATTGTTATAGCCAAATGATGTTCCGCGTTCGGTAAAAATAATCTTGGAATTGCCGTGCCTGGAAATTTTCTCGGCCACATTGCCCATTTCCCAGGGCGCAAGAAACTGGCCTTTTTTCACATTCACGGCCCTGCCCGTGTCCGCACAGGCCAGGAGCAGGTCCGTTTGGCGGCAGAGGAAAGCAGGGATTTGCAAAACATCCGCCACGCGCGCGGCCGCGGCCGCATCGGAGGGCTCATGCACGTCGGTGAGCACGGTCAAGTTAAATTCTTCTTTGACATCTGAGAGCATGCTCAGGCCGTCGCTCACTCCCGGCCCGCGGTAAGAAGCGACTGAAGAGCGGTTGGCTTTGTCGTACGAACACTTGAAAATGAGGCGCACGCCCAGTTCTTTTGAAATGGATTTGAGGGTTTTGGCCACCAAGCGCAGGTGGGATTCGGATTCCATCACGCAGGGGCCTGCGATGAGTGCCAGGGGCAGGGAGTTGCCCAGGTTGAAAGTTCCGACGGAGACTTGTTTCATCGCGGGATCAAATCGCTCCCGCGGCGTGGGCCAGGGAAGCGCCGACAAAATCCCTGAACAACGGGTGAGGGCGCAGAGGGCGGGAGCGGAGTTCTGGATGGAACTGCACGGCCACAAACCAGGGGTGGTCTTTGAGCTCCACAATTTCGGCCAGTTTTTTGGGAGTATATTCGCCAGAGACGGTGAGCCCCACCGCCTCAATCTGTTTGCGGAAACGGTTGTTGAGCTCATAGCGGTGGCGGTGGCGTTCATGGATGAGCGCGCGGCCATAAGAGGCGAGAGCTTTAGTTCCGCGCTTCACATGGCAAGGATAAACGCCTAGGCGCATGGTGCCGCCCATGCGCTCCAGTTTTTTCTGCTCTTCCAGCATGTCGATGACGGGATATTTTGTTTTGGGGTCGAACTCAGTGCTTTGCGCCCCTTTCATGCCGCACAAATTGCGCGCCGCCTCAATGACGGCCACCTGCATGCCGAGGCATATGCCGAAAAAGGGAATTCTGTGCGTGCGCGCATAGTGTACGACGGCGATTTTGCCTTCAATGCCGCGGTCTCCGAAGCCGCCGGGCACCAAAATGCCGGACACGGACTTGAGCTGGTCCCAGACGTCGGGGTGGCTCACATCCACGTATTTGATGTTGACGCGCGCCTCGTGCACCAGCCCGCCATGAGCCAGGGCTTCAATCAGGGACTTATAACTGTCTTTGAGCTCAATGTATTTGCCTGCCACCGCTATGGTGACATCTCTTTTGGGAAATTTTATTTTCTGCACCATCTTGCGCCAGGGCTCAAGCGCGCCCTTCTTTCTGGCGGATTTGAGCTTCAAGGATTTGAGGAGGATGGTGTCCAGGCCCTGGTCCACAAAGATGAGCGGCACTTCATAAATGGTGGAGGCGTCGGGCGCGGCGATGATGTGGCTGGCCGGCACATTGCAGAAAAGGCCCATTTTCTCCCGCAGGGAAATGTCCAGAGGACGCTCCGTGCGGCAGATGAGCACATTGGGTTCGATGCCGATTTCCCGCAGTTTGCCCACAGAATGCTGGGTGGGTTTGGTTTTGAGTTCTTCCGAAGTTTTTAAATAGGGAACGAGGGTGACATGGATGTAAAACACATTGTCCATGCCGTGGTCGATCTTGAACTGGCGGATGGCTTCCAAAAACGGAAGGGATTCGATGTCGCCCACGGTGCCGCCCACTTCCGTGATGACCACGTCCTTGCCGAGGGCCACTTTTTCAATGCGGGCCTTGATGGCGTTGGTGATGTGGGGAATGACCTGGACGGTTTTGCCCAGATATTTTCCCTGGCGTTCCGCCGTGATGACCTGCTCATAAATCTGTCCGGTGGTCACATTGTTTTCCCGCCGCATGTCCTGGTTTAAAAATCGTTCGTAATGGCCCAAATCGAGATCCGTTTCCGCGCCGTCTTCGGTGACGAAAACTTCTCCGTGCTGATACGGGTTCATGGTGCCGGGATCCACATTGATGTAGGGGTCGAGTTTCAGCATGCCCACTTTCAGGCCCTGCGCGGTCAGGATGCGCCCCAGCGCCGAGGCCGTGATGCCCTTGCCTAAAGAGGAAACGACGCCGCCCGTCACAAACACGAATTTTTTTCCGCTCATATGATTTTTTTCACCCTTTCCAAATCTTCTTTGGTGTCGATGCCGAACGCTTTTTCGCTCACTTCCACCACGCGGATGCGGATGCCCCGCTCCAGCGCCCGCAGCTGTTCCAGAGATTCTGCCGTCTCGAGCACGGTGGATTTCCACTTGGCGAATTTGAGCAAAAATGTTTTCCGGTACGCGTAAATGCCCAGGTGCTGCAAATATTTTTCCCGGCCCCGGCTGTTTCTGAAAAAAGGGATGGGCGAGCGCGAAAAATAAAGCGCGTTTTTGTAGCGGTCCACCACCACTTTCACCGTATTTTCCGAGACGCCCAGATCCGCGCCCTTGATGGGAGAAGCCGCGGTGGCCATGAGCAGGCGTTTGTCCTTGCGCATCGCGGCCACAAGCTTGTCGATGGTGGTCGTGCGG
>MGUQ01000066.1:0-1259 GCA_001799975.1 Elusimicrobia bacterium RIFCSPLOWO2_01_FULL_54_10
TTAGTTCTGAAAATTGTCTCTTGTAATCGTTTTGACTAGCTTTATTTTTGACGAAAAAATGAAAGCGGCCAGTTTGATGATCTAGGCAAACCAGGTCCCGGTAGATGCCGAAATGCATGAGGGGAAATTTGAGCGGGTCCGGCGGGGGCGAGGTACGCCATCCTTTCTCAAATGCCCTGCCCGCATCATAAGAAAGAACCCCCACAGCCCCGCCTGTGAAGGGAGGGCCGCCGGGTGCAGGTTTGGGCATGGGCGCGCGCGCGATCTCCTCCTGAAGGACGCCCCATGCTTTGGGAAAATCCTTAAGAGAAGCGGCTGAAAATGTGTTTTCGGGGGGACTTAAAGGGAAGTAAGAGAAGCGGGCGCGGCCGCTTGAGCGGAAACTGTCCAGAAAAAAATCACCGTCAAATGAACCGTGTTTTTCCCGCCAGGCAAGAAAATAGGGGAAAAGATCCGCAGGGAACGGTCGCGAACGTTCCCTATTCAAGAGACCGGAACAGCAGACCCGTGATGACTTTGGGATAAAAATAGGTGGATTTCTGCGGCATCAGCTTGCCAGCCCGGACTATGGCATTCATTTCCTGCACCGGCACGGGCGGCACGAGGATTGCGGCCATTCCGGTCTTGCGGGCCAGGGCGAGGGCTTCCTTTGCATCATGGGTATAGGTGAAATCTTCCTTCTGCAGCTCAGGCAGAAGGCGGGCGTGCAAGTGCTCCAGCACGGGGGCCTTGTCGCGCGCCCGCAGGCGCACGGAAAAGGCCTTTTTTCCGTCGGTCGCCGTGAAAAAGGGCGCGTGGGGCACCGTGGGATTTTTTTCCGGGCGGATCTCGAAAATATCCTTGCGCGCCAGCACTTTTTCGAAGATTTCGTCCAATGTTTTGTGTTTTAAAACGCGATGGGTTGGGAACACCACCAGCCCCGGGTCTTCCAGCGGGCAGATGAAAAACAGGGTGTGCGACGCCGGCCCGTTGTCGCCTTCGGCGCCGCGGCGCTCCAAAAAATAATTCCAGGAAGTTTCATAGCGGTGGTGGCCGTCCGCAATCAGCACGGGGTTGGCCTGGGCCGCTTTCTGAACGGCGGCAATGTCCGCCGGGGAGGAACAGCTCCAAAGGCGGTGCGTCACGCCGTCGCTGTCTTTGACGGCCTCAAGGGGTTTTTGGCGGATAGCCTTCGATATCATTTTGCGGATGGATTTTTTGGGATCCGCCAGAAGGCCGAAAATGGGGCTCGTGTTGATGCGAGCAGTGCGGATGAGGTT
>MGUQ01000066.1:1298-6984 GCA_001799975.1 Elusimicrobia bacterium RIFCSPLOWO2_01_FULL_54_10
ATATTTCTTCCCCTTTACTTTGAAGACCTGCTCGTAAACATAAAACGACGGCTCGGAGTCTTGGGCCACCACACCGCGGGATTTCCAATCCTCCCAGATTTTCCGGGCATTTTCATACTTCTGCCTTTCATCGCCTTCGGGCAATTCCACGCGGATGGCGTTTTCCGCGCATTTCCTGTAAGACGCGGCTTGTGCCGGGCTGATGACGTCATAGGGCGGGCAAATGACGCGATTCAAGCTTTTGGAGTTGGAATAGCGATAAGCTTTGAACGGGTATATTTCAGGCATGGGAGGTCCTTTCCAGAGATTGAGTGATGGCTTTGAGAGCCTTCTTAAGAATGATTGGATTATGGGCGGCGGAAACAAAGCAGACTTCAAACTGGGACGGGGGGAAGTAAACTCCGTGCTCCAGGAGCGCATGAAAAAACCTGGCATAAACCGCCGCGTCAGAAAAAAAGACGGTAAACATGGATCCTATTTGAGGCACCTGAACTGGGATCTTCAGCCATTGGGCGAAGGCAAGGATCTGGCCGCAGAGTTTTTCGGTCGCCGCTTCCATTTTTTTGTAGGGGTTCATATCGTCAAGAATTTCCAAAGTCATGAGCCCCGCGGCCATGGCCAGAGGATTGCCGGAGAGTGTGCCCGCCTGGTACACCGGGCCCAAAGGGGCGAGCAGCTCCATAATGTCCTTCCGCCCGCCCACGGCACCCACGGGCAGCCCTCCGCCGATGATCTTGCCCAGGCAGGTCAAGTCCGGCTCGATTTTAAACAATGTTTGGGCTCCGCCATAGGCCAGCCGAAATCCCGTGATGACTTCATCAAAAATAAGGAGAGCGCCGTATTGTTTGGTGAGGGCGCGCAGGCCTTCCAGAAATCCGGCAACGGGCGGCACGAGCCCCATGTTGGCTGCCACGGGTTCCACAATCACTGCCGCCACGGTTTCGCCCGCGTCCTTAAAAAACTTCTCAGCTGCGGCCAGGTCATTATAAGGGAGCACAATGGTGTCGGAGGCCACGGCGCGGGGGACGCCCGCAGAATCTGGAATCCCGAGGGTGGCCGCGCCCGAGCCTGCTTTCACCAGCAAGGCGTCCGAATGGCCGTGGTAGCAGCCCGCAAACTTCACGATCTTGTCCCTGCCGGTGCGCGCGCGGGAGAGGCGCAGCGCAGTCATGGCCGCTTCCGTCCCCGACGATACAAAACGGATCTTTTCCATTGAAGGAAACGCGGAGATGATTTTTTCCGCAAGCTCGGTCTCAAGCTCGGTGGGGGCTCCGTAAGAAGTGCCCTTGGCCGAGCGGGCCTTGATGGCTGAGACCACCCTCGAGGGAGCGTGGCCCAGGATCATGGGCCCCCAGGAGCCCACAAAATCAATGTAGCGGTTGCCGTCGGCGTCGCGCAGCTCGGCTCCGCGCGCCTCCCGGATGAACAGGGGTGTCCCACCCACGGCCTGAAATGCCCGCACGGGGGAATTGACCCCGCCCGGGAGCACTTTTTTGGCCGCGTCGAATAAACGAGCGGAGTTTTTAGTTTTGTGCGTGGAATTCATAATGATATAATGCCCGCGTGACTTTAAACACGGAAATGACGCCGCGGGCCCGGCGAATGCTGGTCTACTGCGCGGCAGGATTTTCCGTCTACTGCCTCCTCCTGTTCATGGAACTTCTTCAGAAAATGCATCTGAATAGAATTGACGCCCAGCTGGAAGCGCTCGACCGGCAGGTTAATGCTGGTGGAGAGTTCTGATGAATTCGAGGGTTTTGATGCCTTCATCCATGGGGACCACGGGCTTGCCCGCCAGCGAATGGATGAATGATTCCTTGACCAGATCGGTATCCAGGAAGTGCTTGAAAGGATAAGCGTAATTCTTGCCTTCAATCCAGCGGGTGAACTCCCCGGTCGCCGGGTTCACCGCTCCCGTCACTGAAAATTCGTAGTCCTTCTTCCCCTTCTTCATCGTCACTTTAAGGCTCTTGAGCCGGCGGTGATATCCCAGAGTGAGCTTGACGGGCACATCGCCGAATTTGAGGTCATATTCGACGAAATTGAGGAAAAGGTTGTCGCCTTCCTTCTTCACATTCTTGACGGTGATGGGCTTGCTTCTTAAATCCTTGGGGATGAACTCCCAAACATGGGGTCCCAAATCTTCCAAGATCTCCTGCTCGCCCACGCCCTGCATTTTGCGCCACAGGCGCGTGCCGTGCGTGGTGAAGACAATGTGCAGCCCGGTCAATCCCGTGAGGAGGTCCCCGAATTTCCCCGCATCCGCCGCGTCTGACATCGGCAGGCCTTTCAAGCGGTCGTAAAGCGTGGCATACTGCTGATTGATGCCCACGGAAACGCCCTTCTCGCGCGCCAGCTCTACAATGCGGGGCAAGGACTCAATTTCGTGCACATGGCAAAGCGGCGGCTCGCAGAGGATGTTCTTCACTTTGGTGTCCGTGATCAATTCCCGCAAATAGGGCACATGGGTGTTCAGCGGAGAGCCCACAACCACCAGGCCGGGATCTTCTTTGGTTGTCATTTCGCGCCAGTTGGTATATCCATGAACATCCTTTAAAACCTGTTTTAAGTCCTTGCCTTCAAATTGGGGCATGTGCGAGAGATCGTCCAAAAGCACTTCGAGCACGAGGTCGCGGTTGCGCTCCGTGGTGTTGGAATAGGAAATGGTGCCGATGGGAGGGATGGATACTTTCTGGCGGTTGGTATCGGGGAAATGCTTGAGCAAAATGGCCCACTTGACGAGGAAAATGCCGTAGGTGGAACCCGCGCCAATGACGCTGACATTCATGATGTAAAAATTATATCATATATCAGAAATTTTCATGAAACTTCTCGAAATCCAGGCTAAAAAACTGCTTACTCTTCATTCCATTCCTGTGCCGCCCAACGGCGGCTCTATCAGGAAGCCGGGGGATCTTCCCGCTGCGTTGAAGCGTTGCGGCGCGGCTCCCTGGGTGCTCAAAGTCCAGGTTCACGCCGGCGGCCGGGGGAAGGCGGGCGGCATTAAAATCGCCAAAAGCGCTGCGGAAGCCAAGAATCTCGTTTCAGAAATGCTCGGCATGAAGCTGGTCACTCCGCAAACTGGACCTGCCGGGGTCATGGTTCATGAGCTGATGGTGGAAAAGCCCGCCAAAATTTCCAAAGAATTTTATTTGAGCGTGGTTCTGGACAGAAAATCCGGCCGCGCGGCCCTCATTGCCTCCGCGGAAGGCGGCATGGACATCGAGCAGGTGGCGGAGTCCACCCCGGGAAAAATCATCCGCATGCCCATAGAGTCCTTTGGACGGCTGGAAGATTTTCAGGCGAGGGACCTGCTCTTCCGCCTGGGGTTGGTTGATGCGGACCCCAAAAAATCCAAGGCGCGGGCAGTCTTCTTTAAGAATGTCGTGAAGGCCTTCTTCGCCCTGGACGCCCAGATGTTGGAAATCAATCCGCTCGCGCTCACTCCAAACGGGGAACTCCTTGCCCTGGACGCCAAAGTTACCATCGACGATAACGCGCTCTTCCGCCACCCGGAGCTTGCCGAATTTGACGATCCCAAAAACTTAACTTTCTCTGAGCGAGAAGCGCGCAAGGCAGGCATTTCCTATATATCTCTTGCTGGCAGCATAGGATGCATGGTGAACGGCGCGGGCCTGGCCATGGCCACCATGGACATTTTAAAGCTCCACGGCGGCGCGCCCGCCAATTTCCTGGACGTGGGCGGGAGCGCCAATGTTGACCAGGTGTCCTCCGCCTTCAAAATCATTCTTTCGGACAAGCAGGTTAAGGCGGTGTTCGTCAACATTTTTGGCGGCATCATGAAGTGCGACGTCATCGCCCAGGGCGTGGTGGAGGCGGTCAAAAAAATCAAGCTGTCCGTGCCGCTCGTGGTGCGCCTTGAAGGCAACCGCAAGGCCGAGGGCGAGAAAATATTGAAGGAATCGGGCCTGCCCATCGCGAGCGTGAGCGGCTTTTCGGATGCCGCCAAAAAGGCCGTGGAGCTGGCGAAATAAGCCTATGCCGAAAAAAGCAACAAGCCTATTAACCCAGCCCGATTTACTAGATATTCCAATTAAGGGAATTCAGCACAATATCTCGACTGATAAATATTTGCAACTTCAATATGAAACGAAGAATGGAAAATTATTTTGCGGCGATTCATTAGAATGGCTATCATCTCTCAAAGATGGGAGCGTTGATCTTATTGTAGCTGATCCTCCTTACAATATAAAAAAGACGGAATGGGATTGTTTTGAATCCCATGCGGAATACGTGGAATGGTCAAGGCGATGGATTGAACGGGCAAGTCGAGTTCTAAAACCATTCGGCACACTTTATGTTTTTGGTTTTTCTGAAATTTTAGCTGATATCAAGGTTACTGCAATGCCATATTTTTCTGGATGTCGTTGGATTATTTGGCACTATAAAAATAAAGCCAATCTTGGAAAAGATTGGGGAAGATCGCACGAAAGCATACTGCACTTTCGGAAGCAAAAAAAATTTACCATGAATTATGATGCTGTTCGAGTATCATATGGAGCACATACTTTGAAGTATCCTTCGCATCCTCAAGCAATGTCCAGTCAATATGGTCAAGGTAAAAAACGTAATGATCATTGGACACCGCATCCAAGCGGTGCAAAGGCGAAGGATATTTTTGATATTCCCACCACTTCGAATGGAATGGATGAAAAAACACCACATCCAACGCAGAAGCCAGAGGAGCTTATACGTAAATTAGTGCTTGCTTCGTCCAATCTCGATGATGTTGTGGCTGATCCATTTTCTGGTTCGGGGACATCGATAGTCGTGGCAGAGCAATTGGGACGAAGATGGCTAGGGTGTGATACGAATTTGCAATACAACCGCTGGGCTATCGAACGGTTGAATCGGATTGTGCCACGAACGGCTGCCGAATGGATAGAATTTGATAAGCGAAACGCATTAAGAAGGGAGAGTATTCGTTGATTGCAGACGATTTAATCAAACTTAGAAGTAGTGCGACGAATAAAATGGAATTTACGGGGATTCCGAGCTACTTTGATTTTGCAAAACGGTATCTCGAATATATATCTAATCCTACGTTTATTCAAGCTGAGATAGTTTCTCAAAATGAACAGAATTATCGGTTCATCCAATATAAAAAATCAGGTCATTTTAATGTTACTCGGCCATTAAACTCGCAACTATTTTATTCATTCGATGATTTTGAACAGGCAGCATCGGAATTTCTAAGAATTTTGGATGATGAGAGAGATCATGTTCCCACGCTTGAAGAAAGGGCGATTATTAATAGGACAATCTATACAGCCCAACAGTCCATAGGTGCGGCATTAGACTCGCTTCCTGCGGGTGAATCGAACAAGGCACGAAAAATTAACGGAGATCTTTTTGAGCGTTTCATACGTCTTATCGTTATTCAGCTTGGGGTGAATTGCACAGCAGGAACTGTAAATGTTCCGGTTCTTGTGGACGGTCAGGAAGAATTCTCAATGAGTTATCAACATGATCTTATTATCAAGTCAGGAGAACTTGTTAAGGCCATTGGTTCCGTAAAAACAAGCAGCAAAGATCGTATTGATAAAATTTTCATTGATAAATTTTTGTTTAATAAACTCACCGGTAAAAACATTCCGCATATTGCAATTTTTTTAAATGATGTACAAAGAAAGGGAAAAGAACCAAATTTTGGGATCAGTGCAAC
>MGUQ01000066.1:7020-8657 GCA_001799975.1 Elusimicrobia bacterium RIFCSPLOWO2_01_FULL_54_10
GCTTAATCCATTAGATGGAGTATATTACTGTGATATTCGCCCAAATATGCAGACAGATGATGTTCTGAAGCGTCATATGCGAACATTTGATCATTTTGTATTTGGAGATCTTTGGACACTTCTTAGCAGAGATTCAATTGTTGCAGAAGTTGAGGCAAAAGAATTGTGAGCATTCTGATCAACAAGAACACCAAGCTCATCTGCCAGGGCATCACGGGCGGGGCCGGCTCCTTTCATTCCCGCGGCTGCAGGGACTATGGCACCCAAATGGTGGGCGGCGTCACCCCGGGCAAGGGCGGCTCGAAGCTGGACCAAATCCCCATTTTTGACACGGTGAGCCAGGCCGTGGAAAAAACTCAAGCGGACGCAACCATGATTTTCGTGCCGGCTCCCTTTGCCGCTGACGCCATTCTGGAAGCGCTTGCCGCCGGCATCCGCGTCATCTGCTGCATCACGGAAGGCATTCCCGTGCTGGACATGGTGCGGGTCAAAGCGGCGCTTCGGGATCACAATTCCGGCCTGCCCGCTCATAAGCGTGCCTGGCTCATCGGTCCCAACTGCCCCGGCATCATCACGCCCGGGGAGTGCAAGATCGGCATCATGCCGGGCTATATTCATTTGCCCGCCAGGGATTCCCGTCACGCCAAGCGCGCGGGCATCATTTCGCGCTCCGGCACGCTCACTTATGAGGCAGTGTGGCAGCTTACCCAGTTGGGAATCGGCCAGTCAACCGTGATCGGCATCGGAGGAGATCCGGTTTTTGGCACGGGATACATTGAACTGCTGGAGCAGTTTGATAAAGACCCCGAAACCGATGTGGTGGTCATGATCGGCGAAATCGGCGGAAGCGCCGAAGAAGACGCCGCCCGGTTTTTCAAGGAAAACATGAAAAAGCCCGTGGCAGGTTTCATTGCGGGCCAAACCGCGCCTCCCGGCAAGCGCATGGGCCACGCGGGAGCCATCATTGAAGGCAAGCACGGCGGCACAGCGCAGGAAAAAATCGCCGCGCTCAAATCTTTCGGCGTAGAAGTAGCCGCATCCCCGGCGGACATCGGGGAAACGGTTTTGAAGGTGTTAGGAGGATAATATGCCATTCGTAAGAATCACCATGATGCCGCGCGACGAGGCGGTCAAAAAAGCCCTCGCCAAAGACATCGCAGATGCCGTCATGAAACATTGCAAGGTGACGCCGGAACACACCTGGATTGTTTTTGAAGAGCCGCCCAAATCTTCCTGGTCGTTTGGCGGGAAGATGGCGAACGAATCTTGATTGTAGGCATCCCCCGCGAAATCAAGAACGGCGAATGCCGCGCGGCGCTCACGCCCGGCGGCGTGGCGACCCTTATTGGACAAGGAACCAAAGTCTGGGTGGAAAAGGGCGCGGGAGCAAAAGCTGGTTTTCCCGACGATCAGTATAAAAAAGCGGGAGCCGACATCGTGGCAGGCGCCCGGCAGCTCTGGAGCGGCGTCAAATTAATCGTCAAAGTCAAAGAACCCCAGCCCCAGGAATTCAAATTTCTCTCTCAGGACAAAATCCTCTTTTGCTTTCTGCACCTGGC
The DNA here is from genome assembly GCA_001799975.1 of Elusimicrobia bacterium RIFCSPLOWO2_01_FULL_54_10. Taxonomy (GTDB): domain Bacteria; phylum Elusimicrobiota; class Elusimicrobia; order 2-02-FULL-39-32; family 2-02-FULL-39-32; genus 2-01-FULL-60-11. The sequence continues at coordinate 8,580 of MGUQ01000066.1, forward strand.
CGCTGAGCCGGGCGTAACCCGAGCACTCTTAAAGTCTAAAATAACGGCTTTTGCGTCGGAAGAGGTGCGCGATGCCAA
>MGUQ01000067.1:0-2415 GCA_001799975.1 Elusimicrobia bacterium RIFCSPLOWO2_01_FULL_54_10
TTGCCCGAGGAATACGTGAAAGGCAGGGCCTGGCTTGTTTACTGGCCGTTCACCCGTTTTAAAATAATTCGTTGAAAAAAAAGACCAAGGCTCCCGAAATCCCCGAACAAAAGACCTTCCCATCCGTGGGGATCTGGCTGGCCCTCGCCTGGTCAGGCTTTATCACCTGGAAGTACCTGCAAAAGTATCCGCTCTACGCGAGCGTGTTTGAATCCGCCCTGCCGTCCCCGTTTCCTTTTCCATCCATCGAAGCGCTCCTCTTTTATGCTAAGGCTCTGGTTTTATTTTTGGGCATTGCCGCGGGCGCGCTTGCCGCGGGCCGCTTTCTCCTGTCTTTTCTGCGCCTCCCATGGGCCTCCGCCCTGGAAGAGCTGGTGTTTTCCCTTTCAGCCGGATACGGGATTATTTCTCTCATCGTCCTGCTCATGACCTCGCTGCACTTGATCCAACGCCCCTTCATGTTCGGGCTGTGGGCCGCGGGAGTGGCGTCCTTCATCGGCATCATGAATCAAGCCGGAACCAGGCAACTCCTGGCAGAAGCAGGAATTCAGGCGGCAACCTTTCTATTCAAGGAAAACTATATCATTCTGAGACTGTTCCTCTGGATTTTTTTGGCCATGTCGTTCATGATGGCGTTTGCGCCAGAACTGTTTTATGACGCTCTGGTCTATCATCTGGCCGTCCCCAATCTTTTCCTGCAGGAAAACGGATTGGCCAGGGTGGACGGGGTCTTAAGCAAATCTCCCATGATCTGGCACATGCTCTATCTTTTCGGCCTTGCCTTGCAGGATGAAATCCTGCCCAAGCTCATCCATGGGTCAACAGGCGTTCTCATCATCCTTGGCCTTGGCACCCTTGCCAAACGGTTGGAAATGCCCCGCGCAGGCATGCTCGCTGGGCTATTTTTTCTGACCATCCCCATGGTGCAGATGAACATCTGGACTAGCGGAGTGGACATCGGCGGCTGTCTGTATGCGTTTCTGGCCATTTATGCGATTCTAGTCTGGACCCAAACGCAGGAAAAAGGCTGGGTCATCGCTTCCGCGCTTCTTTCCGGCTTTGCCTACGGCTCCAAATACCAGGGCGGCATGATTGGAATTTCGGTTTTCCTCATCCTCTTTTTTCACTTTGCTCTTTATGCGCGTGATTTGAGGCAGTTCGTCAAACTGGCGGCCTCCTTTTCAGCCGTTGTCGCCGTTACAGTGCTGCCCTGGCTGGCCAAGAACATCTGGGACACGGGCAATCCCGTTTTTCCGTTCCTGACAAGCCTCTTTGAACGGCTGGGCACCCAGACCTATGCCCACGACCCGGAACAGCTCGGCAATTTCATCGCCGAAAACCGGCGTTTCATCACCGCCTCATGGACTGAATTCTGGAAACTTCCCTGGCTGCTGACATTCGGAGACAGCAACCAGAGCAGCTTGTCCTATCCGGGCCCGATGTTACTGTCATTCCTGCCCATGACTTTTCTGATATGGCGGAAGCTCAGGGAAAAGTGGGCGCAGGCGGCCCTGCTTTTTATCGTGTCATTTTTCATTTTTTCCTTCGTCTCCACGCATCTCACCCGCTACCATCTGATGGGCTACCCCATGTTGTGTTTCATTTTCGGCATGGGTTTCTGCGCGCTCATGGAGGAAAAAAATCTTCCCGCCAGGTTTCTGGCCCTCGCCGTGCTGACCGTGCTTCTCCTGGAAAACCTGCAGACCGGCATTTTCATGATCAACAACTCCAGCAAACCCTGGGATGTCCTGGCCGGCAAGGAAAGCCGTGAGGCCTACCGGATGTATACCCACCCCGGCTTGAACCCGTACCCTTCAAACGCCATGTACCGGTGGATTGAAAAAAACCTGCCCCGGGATGTCCGCATTTTAATGGTGGGCGAATCCAAAGCCTTTGATTTGAAACGGCCCCATATTTACAGCGACGTTTTCGGGCGCAACCGCCTGGTGAGCTTTACTGAAAGCGCCCAAAACCCCGAAGAGGTTTTCGCCAGATTTCAGGAGGCCGGCGTCACCCACATCTTCATAAATTTTGCTGAAACGCGGCGCAACTACGGCTATAAAATGTTAAAATGGCAGGGAAATAATTTGAAAAGATTTGAAGATTTTTGGAACGCTCACGTGCGGCAGGTCCACCAGGAGATCATCCCTGAGCGGTATTTTCCGGGGCAGGCTCCGCTTCTGCTCTACGAGGTCCTTCCCGCGGATTCTGCCGCAGCCATTGGCCCTCCGCCGCAAAATCTGATGAGCATACTGGAGCAAATGCATGGCCCAAAATAATCTCGTTTCCGTCATCCTGCCCGCTTACAACGAAGAAGCGAGCCTGTCCGAGGAAATCCGCAAGATCCGCACCGTGCTGGACGCGGCAAAAATTCCTTACGAATTCATCGTCATAGACGACGCCTCCACCGACAAA
>MGUQ01000067.1:2528-9901 GCA_001799975.1 Elusimicrobia bacterium RIFCSPLOWO2_01_FULL_54_10
CGAAATGATCGAAGCCTTGAAAAATCAGGACATGGTGGTGGGCGCGCGCGTGGCGGAGCGGGGCACGATGTTCTTCCTCCGCGCCCCCGTCAAACTCTGCATCCGAAAACTCGCCTCCTATATGGCCGGCTATTCCATCCCGGACTTGAACAGCGGCCTGCGCGTTTTCCGCAAGTCCGTGGCGCTCAAATATTTTTATCTGCTCCCCAACACGCATTCCTGGGAGTCCACCATCACCCTGGCCTTCCTCTGCAACCATCAGAAAGTGAAATACATCCCCATCCACTATTTCAAGCGCTCCGGCGGCGTTTCCAGCTTCCACCCCATCAAGGACACCTACAACTACATCTCGCTCATCATCCGCACGGTCATGTATTTCAACCCGTTGAGGATTTTTCTCCCCCTTTCTTTCGTCATTTTTCTGGCCGGCTTTATCAAATCAGCGATAGATTTCAGCCGCTACCAAAGAATCGGGGTGCTGGACGGGTTAGTGCTCCTCACCAGCCTGCTCATCCTCATCGCCGGCCTTCTGGCGGATCTGTTTGTTGTCCTCCACCGCAAGTTGGACCCCATTCCTTCCGAACCTCAAGGACTTGCCGACGACCCCAATTGAAAGCTTAAAACCATGATTATTTCACTTCTGGATTATAAAGTGAAAGGTCTCAATTTTAACCGGGAGCAAACCGGCACTTTCGGCTCGCAAATGAGGGCCAGCGGATTTCTGGGCTCGCTCATCACCAACGCAAAAAAAGACAAGCTGCACCTTCCCATCATGTCTTTTGCCTATATGGCCACCCTTTTAAAAAACGCCGGGCATGATGTCGGATTTTTCCATGATGACGGCGATATTCCGAAAAATACCCAGCTCGTGTTCATTGCCAGCTCCATGGCCGGCTACAAAATCGAATGCGGCATTGCCGCTAAAATCCGGAAAAATTCTCCCCAAGCCAAAATCGGCTTCATCGGCGCCTTTGCCTCCGTCAAACCGGAGCTGTTTAAGGAAGCTTCCGATTTCATCATCGACGGCGAACCCGAAGGAGCCATTCTGGAATTCATTCAGGGCAATAAGGCTCTGGAAGGCATCGTCCACTCGCCGCAAGTGCCCAACCTGGATGATTTGCCGGTCCCGGACTGGGACATCATGGGCGTCGATAACTTTTCATACTTCCCCATATTGCCCAAAAAGCCGTTCCTCCCCGTCATTACCAGCCGGGGCTGCACCTTCAACTGCGATTTTTGCCCCTATATGGTGTCGCAAAAGCCGGCCATGCGGTACCGCGCCGTCAACTCCGTCTTAAATGAGATCGAAACCCTGATCAAAAAATACAAGATCAAGAATCTGCTTTTCCGGGACATCACCTTCACCATGAACAAAAAGCGGATCCAGGAATTGTGCCAGGGCATGATCGATCGAAAGTTCAACCTCGATTGGGCCTGCGAAACCCGTGTGGACTTGCTGGATCCGGAGCTTATTCAGCTCATGTACAAGTCCGGCTTGCGGGGCGTCAATCTAGGCATCGAAAGTTTCAATCTGGACATCATGAAGAAAAACGGCAAAAAGCCGGATTCCCTGATCCATCAAAACAACATCATCGAATTGATGAACAAACTTGGGATCAAGGTGTCCGCATTTTACATGCTGGGCTTCCCCGACGAAACGGAGGCTGACATCCAAAATACCATCGACTACTCCCAGTCCCTCAACACCCATTTTGCCCAGTTTTGCATTTTCACCCCCTTCCCCGGCACTCCCACGTTCGAAGAAATGAAGGGCCGCCTGCTCACGGAAGACTGGACCAAATTCACTGAATATTATCCCGTCATCAAATACGAAAAAATCACCCCACAAAAAGTGGAGCAGCTCCGGGACAAAGCGTTTGTGAGTTATTATTTCCGCCCGCGCTGGATTGCCCGCTACGGCGTTAATACGCTCAGGTCTTTTTTTAACTAGTGATTCTGTTGACCGGGGGCCGAGGGCTCCTGGGATTCGCCATAGCCGCATCTCTTTCCAAACACCATCTTGCTTATTGTGCCACCACCACCCAGGTTCCGGCTGAGCATCCTTTTGTCTCCTGCAATCTGCTCAACCCCGAGGCCTATCCCTCCGGCAATGAGCCCTGGGACGCGGTCATTCATTGCGCCACCCATCTTCAGGGCGGCGGCACCTATGCCAAGAATATGCGCATGACGGAAAACGTCATCGCCTTCTCCAAAAAGCACCCTGTCAAAAAACTGATTTTTATCAGCTCCTCTAACGCCTCCGTGCCCTTGCAAGACGAATACAGCCGGTCCAAAAAGGATTCGGAAAAAATGATCAGGGAGAGTGGACTGGAATATTGCATCATCCGGCCCACCATCATGTTCTCGGAACGGGACAAAAAGAACATTTTCAAAATGATGCAGCTCCTGAAAACCTTCCATGTGGCCATGATCCCTGGAAACGGCGAATATCGGCTGCAGCCCGTCTGGGTCGACGATGTGGCGGATTTAACGGTCCAGTGCCTTCTCAAGTGGGACTTGGCCAAAAACCAGGTCCTGGCCATTGGAGGCGGAGAAACCCTGGAATTCAAGGAAATGATCCGGCGCATGGGCAGCGCTCTCTCCGCTTTTTACATTCCCGTTTACATGCCTCTGCCGCTTCTGGATCTGGTGGCCCGGGATGCCATCCGCAGCTTTGTCACGGAAAAAATCATGGACAATAGCGCCATCGAATCCAAATTTAATGTTCATCCGCGGACTTTAAGCAGCTGGCTGGAAGAATTCAGGCTCGTTGACAAAAAACAGGCCTCGTGATATCATATTAGCAGTCGAGCATATCGACTGCTAACAATCCGGACCCCGAGGAATCCATGAGAGCACTCCAACACGACGAGCAGGAACACCGCAAGCGTAAAGTCCTGCAGAGCGTCATTCACGAATATGTGCGCACGGGCAAGCCCGTGGGCTCCCAGGTGGTCGCCGCCTCCGGCCGGCTGGGGCTGTCCCCCGCCACGGTGCGCAACATCCTCTCCGAGCTGGAAAAAGATGAACTCATCACCCACCCGCACACCTCCGCCGGGCGCGTGCCCACGGACAAGGGCTACCGCTCATACGTGGATTCCATGATCGAGCTCCAGCGCCTGGCCGTGCAGGAAGAGCAGAAAATCCGCCGCGAATATGAATCCCGCATGAAGGAAATTGAGGGGCTCATGAGCCAGACCTCCAAGATGCTTTCCACCCTGTCGCACTACACGGGTTTCGTCATGTCCCCCAAATTTGAGAAAAACAAGTTCGCCCACCTGGAACTGGTGCCATTGAGCGACCGCAGAATCCTGGCCGCCATGGTCACGGAATCGGGCTTGACCAAGCATTTCGTCCTGCGGCCCCAGGAGGAAATCCCCCGAGAGCACCTGCGGGGCATTGCCCGCATCATGAACCAGACCTTCAGCGGGGAGACTCTGGAGACCGTGCAGTTGCAGATGACGGACCACCTGGAGCAGGCCCGGGAGCAGTACCGCCATGTCATGTCCCTGGCCCAGGAAATCGGCGATGAAATCAGCCGGCTCACCGCCAAGGAGCTCTACGTGGAGGGCACTTCCAACATACTCGCCCTGCCTGATTTCACCAAGTCGGAAGACATCCAGGACTTTTTCAAGCTCATGGAAGAGAAGGAAATGCTCGCCAAGGTCTTTGAGCGTGAACTGCTGGACAACGCGCCGGAATCCTTTTCAAACGGAGCGCATCTAAAGGCAGGCAAGCGGGTGAACGTCCGCATTGGATCGGAAAACTCCGTCAAGGCGCTCCAAAATTTAAGCCTGGTATCGTCCACCTATCAGCTTCCGGACAGGACGGTGGGCGTCCTGGGCATCCTCGGGCCTAAGCGCATGGAATATTCCAAAATGATGTCCCTGGTCAATTATGTGTCCCAAACCATGAACAAGTTCCTAAAGGAGTTTGAGAAAATCTGATGGCCGACATCGAAAAAGAGCCAACCGAGTTCCCGGAGGAACCGTTCTTCGTGAAAGAGCCCGAAGTGGCCGCCGCGGATGAGGAACAGATCCGCATCTGGCGGCAGGAGGCAGCGCGGGAGAATGTCACCCGGGACGTGCTGAACCGTTTGAATGAGATTATTCCGCCGGAGAAGCCCAAGGATCAGGAGAAGCCTAAAGAACCCGAGAAACTTCCTGAGAAACTTCCCGAGAAACTTCCTGAGAAACTTAAGGAACCGGTAAAGGCCAAAGAACCGGAAAAATCTTCAAAAAAACCTGCGCCTCCAGAAAAGCCCCTTGAGGAAAACGTGGATTCGCTCAAGGACAAAATTCAGAGTTACATGAACCAGATCACGAATTTTAAGACTGAACTGGAAAATAAAAAGGAAAAACCTCTTCCTGAAGTAAAAAAGAAGGAAGAAGCAAAAAAAGAGGACGCGCTGGCGGCCAAAGGAGAATCCGCGGAAGCCCTGAAGCTAAAGGTCCAGGATTATAAAAATCAGATTGTCCGCCTGGAAGCGGATTTTTCGAACTTCCGCAAACGGGCGGAAAAAGAAAAAGTGGAGGCCATCCGTTTCGGGCGGGAAGTGATTTTGGAGCAGCTCATCAATCTGAGCGACGTCATGGAAAGCGCTCTCAAGCACGCGCAGACGGCCTCGGATGCAGAATCCCTCAAAAAGGGATTTGAAATGGTGGTTTTGGAATTCGACCGCCTGCTCAAGTCGGAAGGCGTTGAAGCGATGAAAACCGCAGGCGAGATTTTTAACCCCCATGTCCACGAAGCGGTGGAAACGGTGGAAACCGCGAACGAAAAAGAGAATAACGTCATTTTGGAAGAGCTCCAGAAAGGCTATTACCTGGACGGACGGCTCCTGAAGCCGGCGAAAGTCAAAGTCGCCAAATTTAAAGACTAGGATCCACGGAGGAAAGTATCATGTCAAAAATAATCGGAATTGATTTGGGAACCAGCAACTCGGCGGCCGCTATTTTGGAAGGCGGCAAGGGCACCATCATCCCCTCGGCAGAAGGCACCAGCGTGGGCGGCAAAGCATTCCCGTCCTATGTGGCCTTCACCAAGCCCAAGGACGATAAGGAAGCCCCGCAGCTCCTCGTGGGCGAACCCGCCCGCAGACAGACGGTCACCAACCCTGAAGGAACTTTTTACGCTTTCAAGCGAAAGATGGGAACCGACCATAAATATATAGCCAACGGCAAGGAATTCACACCCCAACAGCTCTCCGCTTTCGTTCTTCAAAAGGTAAAGAGGGACGCTGAAGCTTATTTGGGCCAGAAAATTGACAAAGCCGTCATCACCGTGCCGGCCTATTTCAATGACAACCAGCGCCAGGCCACCAAGGACGCCGGCGCCATCGCAGGTCTCGAAGTGGTACGGATCGTGAACGAACCCACGGCCGCCTGCCTGGCCTACGGGGTGGACAAAAAGGGCAAAGATGAAAAAATCATGGTTTTCGACCTGGGTGGAGGCACTCTGGACGTCACCATCATGGATTTCGGCCACGGGGTGTTTGAAGTCATCTCCACTTCCGGCGACACCCAGTTGGGCGGCACCGACATGGACAACACCCTGATTGACCACATCGCCGGAGAATTCAAGAAAGAAACCGGCATCGACCTGCGCAGCGACAAAATGGCCAGCCAGCGCCTCAAGGAAGCAGCGGAAAAATCCAAAATCGAGCTGTCCAATGTGATGGAAACGGACTTGAACCTGCCCTTCATCACGGCAGACGCTTCGGGTCCCAAACATTTACAGCAAAAGCTCTCGCGGGCGACTTTGGAATCCCTCGTGGGGCCCATCGTGAAACGCTGCGAAGCCTCCATCGACCAGGCCCTTTCCGACGCCAAGCTGAAACCCGCCGACATTTCCCGCATCATCCTTGTGGGCGGCCCCACCCGCATGCCCATCATCCAGAAATTCGTGGAAGACCATGTGGGCAAAAAAGTGGAGCGCGGCGTGGATCCCATGGAATGCGTGGCCATAGGCGCTGCCGTGCAGGCGGCGGTGCTTACAGGAGAGGTCAAGGATGTGGTCCTCCTGGACGTCACCCCCCTCTCTCTGGGCATTGAAACCCTGGGCGGCGTGTTCACCAAGCTTGTGGACCGCAACACCACCATTCCCACCAAAAAATCCCAGGTCTTCTCCACCGCCACGGACAACCAGCCCGCGGTCACGGTGCATGTCCTGCAGGGCGAACGGCAGATGACTCAGGACAATGTGTCCCTGGGCAAGTTCGACCTGATGGACATTCCCCCCGCTCCGCGCGGAGTGCCCCAGATTGAAGTCATCTTCGACATCGACAGCAACGGCATCGTGCATGTAACGGCCAAAGACACGGGCACCGGCAAAGAGCAGTCCATCCGCATCAGCGCCGCCACCAAACTGTCCAAAGATGAAGTGGAAAAGTTTGTGAAGCAGGCAGAGCAATATGCCGACGCGGACAAGAAAAAGAAAGAGGACATCGAAGTCAAAAACGAGACGGACGCTGCCATCTACGCTGCGGAAAAAGCCCTAAAGGATTACGGGGATAAAGTGTCCCAGGACGAGCGGCTCAAAATCGAACAAGCGCTCACCGAAGCCAAGGAAGCGTCAAAGGGCGGCGATACCGACAAGATGAAGAAGGCCAAAGACGCTTTAATGGCCGCTTCACACAAGCTGGCCGAGCAGATCTATCAGGACGCCCAGGCCAAGAAAGCCCAGGGCGGAGGCGTGGACGAGTCCGCTGACGGCAAAGGCAAAGACGACAATGTGGTGGACGCCGAAGTGGTGGATAAGGGTCAAAAATAATCAATGGCTGACAAGAGAGATTACTACGAAATCCTCGGCGTCAGCAAAACCGCCGTTGCCGACGAAATAAAGGCCGCCTACCGCCAGCTGGCCAAAAAGTATCATCCCGACGTCGCCAAAGACAAGTCGACCGAAGAAAAGTTCAAGGAAATCAACGAGGCCTACGAAGTCCTCTCCGACACCCAGAAGCGCCAGCTTTACGACCAGTACGGCCACGCGGGCGTCACCGGCGGCCCCGGGGGAGGAGGCAGCGGATTTGGAGATGGAGCGGGCGGTTTCCGCGGGTTTGAGAATTTCGGCGACATGGGCGACATTTTCGGAGACATCTTTGAAAATGTGTTCTCGGGCGGCCAAGGGGGCGGCGGCCGCAGGCGCGAACGCCGCGGCGAAGACCTGCAGGCCCGCGTGACGGTCACCCTTTCAGAAGCCGCCTTCGGCGTTCAAAAAACCATCAAAGTCACCCACACCCGCACCTGCCAAAAATGCACCGGCTCCGGCGCAAAACCCGGAACTTCCACCAAAACCTGCACCCAATGCCGCGGAAGCGGCACCGTCCATATCCGCCAGGGATTTTTCTCGCTCTCGCAAACCTGCCCCCGCTG
>MGUQ01000067.1:9927-11828 GCA_001799975.1 Elusimicrobia bacterium RIFCSPLOWO2_01_FULL_54_10
GCCGCGGAGGAGGGCGCGTGACAGTATCTGAACCCATCACCGTCAAAATTCCCGCCGGAGTGCAGGAAGGCACGGCTCTGCGGGTGACCGGCGCAGGCCAGGCGGGAGCCCAGGGCGCCCCCACGGGAGACCTTTTTGTCGTCATTCACCAGGAGTCAGACCCGCGCTTTGAACGGCGAGACGATGACCTTCTCACTGAGCAGAAAATTTCCATCACCCAAGCCGCCCTGGGAGCGGAAATGGAAGTCCCGGCCATCGACGGCAAAGTGACCTTGAGAATCCCACCGGGAACCCAGACGGGAACGGTTTTCCGTGTCCGGGAACGGGGCATCCAGCACCTGGGCGGCCGCAGCAAGGGCGACATGCTGGTGAAAATCCTCGTGGAAGTGCCCCAGCGCCTTAACGACAAACAGAAAGAGCTGCTCAAGGAGCTGGCCGCATCCTTCGGCGAAGAAACCGCCAAGGACGATTCCTTTATCAAGAAGGTTTTCGGCAAGTAGTGGCGCATTTTTTCGTCTCCCCAAAAAATTTCAGGGGAAGACAGTTTTTTTTTGATCCTTCGGAATCCCGCCACTTGGCCCAAGTCCTGAGAAAGAAAGCCGGAGACCTGATCCGGGTTTTCAACGGCGAAGGCATCGTTTCGGAAGCCAAAATCCTGGATGCAAGCAGGCCTGAACGGGTCACCGGAGAACTTCTGCGAACAATCTCCACTGGAAGCCGTTCCCGCAAAATAATCAATATTCATCCCGCGCTCCTCAAAGGCCCCCGGTTCGACTGGCTTTTGGAAAAACTCACGGAGCTCTCCGTTGCGGAGATCCATCCCATCCTCACAGAGAGGACCGTGGTCCGGTTCGCAAACGAAAAAGCGGCCGGCAAGATAGAGCGGTGGGAAAAGATCATCCTCTCGGCCGCCAAGCAATGCGGCCGGGAAACATTCCCCAGAATATATCCAGCGGTCAGTTTCCAGAAAGCCGTTTCATCCCTGCCCAAAGAGGACCTCAATTTAATCCTCTGGGAAGCCGAAGAAAAATGTTCTCTGGCGGAAGCCCTGCATTCCCCAAAAAGCTCTGCGACGCAAACCATCAATCTTATTGTGGGACCCGAAGGCGGGCTGAGCGTTCAGGAAGCCCAAACTGCCATCCTTGCGGGAGCCAAGCCCGTGCACCTTGGCGAGCGCATCCTGCGCGCCGAGACCGCCGCGATTGCGGCGGCCGCATACCTGATTCTCTCCTGAGAAATCCTCCCATGGTCCAAATCCTGAGCGTTTCATGCGCCACCCCCCCGCTCACCCTCACGCAAGAGCAAGTTCTGAAGTTTGTCCGCGGAAACGTGAAAATGAAGCCGGCCACGGGCGTTTTTTACGAAAAGGTTCTCAAAGGTTCCGGAATTAAAAACAGGCATTTTGCCTTGAAGAACGTCAAGGATTCCCTCGAAGAAGATCCTGACGCCATCAACCGCAGATTTGAAAAGCAATCCGTGGAGCTTTCTGCCGAGGCGCTCAAGCGAAGTTTGTCACAGGCAAATGCAGACCCCAAGACGGTTGATTTGCTTGTCGTGAGCACTTGTACGGGCTATCTTTGTCCGGGAATTTCTTCGAGGTTGATCGAAACCTGCGGTTTGAGGCCGGACGTGCGGTGCCTGGACATCGTGGGCATGGGCTGCGGGAGTGCGATTCCCGCCCTGGAGGCCGCCCACAATTTCATCAAGGCCCACCCTAAATCCCTCGCCGCGGCGGTTTCCACCGAGATATGCTCTTCTGCGATTTATTGGGATGACGCCCCGGACCTGGTGGTCTCAAATGCCCTGTTTGCGGACGGTTCGGCGGCCGTCCTCTTGTCCAATTCCAAATCCCGCGGCCGGGCCTCCATTCAATGCTTCGGCTCAGTCACCCTGCCGGAATG
>MGUQ01000067.1:11863-15764 GCA_001799975.1 Elusimicrobia bacterium RIFCSPLOWO2_01_FULL_54_10
GCGGGAGAGTTTGCGTTTTAAATCGGAAGGCGGCCGCCTGCGGAATGTCTTAAAAAAAGAAGTCCCCGCTCTGGTGGCCAAAAGCTTGAGTCCCCTGATCAAAAAGATACTGGCGGAGGCCGGCCTTGAGAAGAAATCGGTCAGGCATTGGGTGTTCCATTCCGGAGGAGCCAAAATCCTGGATGCCATTCAGAAAGCGCTTGCACTCACTGATCAAAACATGCGGATTTCAAGAAAAATCCTCAGGAATTATGGAAATCTTTCTTCCCCCACGGTGCTGTTTGGCCTGGAGGATCTGCTCTCCCGCGTCCGATCCATCAAATCAGGCGACAAGGTTCTCATCGCTTCCTTTGGCGCCGGATTTTCCGCTTACGCCTGCCTTCTCGAACTTCGATGATCGATTTGTCCCGCGCGGCGGTGGAGCGGGAGATCATGGATACCGAGGCCTGTTCCCAGACTGAACTAAATGAAGCCTTGGGGTTTCTCAAAATAACGAACCGTTTTTTTGGAGGCCGGCGCGTGATCCTCCGCAATCTTCAGGTTTTTTCCAAAAACTGGGGGCGGGACGAAGAGATCCGCATATTAGATGTGGGATGCGGCTTGGGTGACCTGGACATTGCAATCCTCAACTGGGCGGAACGCAGGAATTTCAAAGTCCGGATCACCGGCCTGGAAATGATTTCACAAATTGCGGAAACGGCCAAAGACCAGACCCGCGGCATCCCTCAGATTGAAATCCTTCAGGCGGACATTCTAAATTTTACCCCCGTCCAGCCTTTTGACTATGTGATTGCCTCCTTATTTTTGCACCATATCCCGCCGTCACAGCAGGTGGCGGCGCTCAAAAAACTCGATCAAATTGCCGTCCGGGGAATGATCCTGAGCGATTTGGAAAGGACATGGGCGGGCTTGCTTGCCGTCAAAGCCCTGGCGTATTTGGCCGGAAACCGGATTGTCCGGCATGACGGCCCCCTGTCGGTGAGAAGGGCTTTTCGCCCAGAGGAACTGCGCGCTCTGGCCCGCGCCGCCGGGCTCAATTACCTGAAAGCGGAAAAAGAATGTTTCTTCAGGTTGAGTCTTGCCGGCGAGAAAATATGAGCGGGAGCGCTGTCGTGGCCGGAGCGGGCCCGGCCGGCTTGAGCGCGGCCCTGGGCCTTGCCCGCCTCGGATTCAGCGTGCAGGTTTGCGAGGAAAAAAAAGGTTGGGATCCGCGCGTTTGCGGAGCTTTTTTGAGCCCGGAATCCATATCCCATTTGCGCTGGCTCGGGATCGATCAGGAAATTGAGGCTCTCGGAGTGCCTTGCCGGGAAGTTCAGGTGCATTCTGCTGGAAAAACCGGGATCATCCCGTTTGAGGACGGCTCAAACCCCGGCCTTGCCGTTTCCCGGCGGGACTTGGAAGAAGTTCTCAGGACAAGGGCGGAAAAGGAAGGGGTTCAAATCCTGTTCGGGAAGAAAGTTTTGGAGCGTCCGTCCTGCGATGTGTTTGTGGCGGCCTGCGGGCGGTTTTCCCGGTTTCGCAACAGCCACGCACGACAGAAAAAAGCAGGATGGGCCGCCTTTAACGCGGAATGGAACGGAGCCCGGCAAAAACCCGGAGAGATGTCGCTCCATTTCTTTCCCAATGCCTATGTCGGAACGCTGACCTTCAAGAACGGGATCACCAATGTAAGCGGGCTCGTCCACAGTGATTTTATTAAAAATGTTCCCGGGGGCTGGGACGCTGTCATTACCTTCATGAGGCAAAGAGACTCAGCCCTTGAAGGCATCCTTCAGAGCGCTCAAAGGTCTGAACCCTTTAAGGGAATCCCATTTCTTCCGTTCGGGACTCATTTTAAGGGCGGTCAGGATTATTATTCCGTAGGCGATAACGCGCTGGTGGGAGACCCCTTCATGGGCGAAGGCATTTCGCGCGCCTTAAGCTCGGGGCGCATGATTTATGAAGCCAGAAAAAACGGAGGAGATTTCTTTGAAATCTGGAAAAAATCTTATGGGCAGCGTGAATTTCTGGGAAGGGTCTTTCGCGCCCTTTTGGCAAGCCGCACAGGCTCAAGAGCGCTGTTCTATCTTCTGATGGAAGTTCCACTCATCCGATCCTGGGTGCTCCGTCGGATTCATCGTTAACCGATGAACTGCTCACCCGAAGAGTCCGGGTGAGCCTTGGATTGAAGCACGTTGATGACCCATTCAAGGGCCATGTCGGATGAAATGTTCTTAAGCGGACGGTCAGCAGGAGTGGGCGTAAGCACGCGGTGCAGCTTTGAATTGCCAAAGGGCCCCCAGCGCTTGGCGGAAGTCACCAGAGGCACCTGTGGATAAAAAGAAATCGTGGGAATGTTCAGGGCCGTCGCAATATGGAGCGGGCCCGAGCTGTTGCCGATAAAAATCCTTGCGTTGGAGATGACCGCCGCCAGCTGCCGGAGCGCCAAGGAACCCGCCGTGAGGGTGTGAACGTTTTTGTGCCGCAATTGCTGCGCCGCTTCGATGAATTTTTCCTCTCCAGGCCCCGCCGTAAAAACAACCTTGTCCCCCCGGTCTCCGATTTTCTTGGCCAATTCCATGAAATGATCAATGGGCCAGGTTTCCACATGCTGATGACTTCCCGGATGGATCACCACCGGGCTAGGTTCCGGCACCTTGCACGCCATGGACAAGATTTGTTGTCCTTCCCGCTTTTCCAAAGCGCTCAAGAAAATGGCGGGCGGGAAGGAAAGGCCGTCCGCGCCGCATTCCCGAGCAAGCTCCAAGTTGTATTCTGCTTCGTGCCGCTCCACTTTGGAGCGGTTCTGAGAGACCTTGTCGGTGAGAAGAACCGACCAGATCTTGGAGGCGGGACCGATGCGGCGAGGGATATTGGCCATCCTGGCCAAAATCGTGCCTTTGGGCTCGATAAAAAAGTGAAGCGAAGCATGATAATTGCCTTCGCGGATGACCTTAAGCGTGGTAAAAGGAAAGCCATCATCCACGGGAATGATTTTGTTAATGGCGGGGTTTTGCAGCAGCACAGGAGCAGCGTAAGAGCTGCACAGAAATCCTATGAAAATGTCCGGATAGCGGCGCTTAAGCGATGCGACAGCCGGAAGAGTGAGAATCAGGTCTCCGATGTTGTCGGTGCGGGTGAGCAAGAGCCGCGTGTTAGGTAAAAATTTAAGCATATAAGATTTCGTGCCAGTGCGCCTTGAAACGGGCGGAAGCGAAGTCCCTGGCGGCCCGTTCCAGGTTATATTTTCCCATTTTTTCAGACAAATTCAAATCCTCCAGGAGCGCGCCCAACTTCTCCGCGAGAGAGGAAGCGCTTCCCGCCGGCACTACAAACCCGCCTTCTCCATCTTTGAGGATTTCAGGAATGCACCCCACAGCCGTGGCCACCACCGGGCGCCCGGCCGCCATCCATTCCAGGAGCGCGCGGGAAACTTCTTCCGATCCGAGCGACGCAATCAATCCAATCCGGCAACCCTTCATGAAATCCCAAATCTGCTCATGCTCCAAAAACCCGTGATAGAGCACCCGCCTCAGCCCCATCCGCTCTGCCGCCTCCGCCAGACGGCTCCAGGGCAGGTTTTCTTCTGCGCCGGCAATGTGGAGCTCGCAGTCCGGGTGCCTAGCCTGGACTGCGCTCATCGCGGTGAGAATGTCAAAATGACCTTTTTTTGGGTCCAGACGCGCCAGAACGCCGATTTTTTTGTCTGCCGGCACCCGGGCCTCGAGCGGACCGCCAGCCTGCAAGGCAGGATTTTTAACAGGCGGTAAAAGAGCCCGAACTTTGCCGTTCAACGACAGCCGCGCTTCACATTCCTCCTTGAGCCGGTCCGAAGCGGCGATCACCCAATCCGTCCCGGCATAAACCCATTTGCTCAAGAATCCCGGCCGCAACCGCTGGGAAACCGCTCGCGTCCGGGACA
>MGUQ01000068.1:0-824 GCA_001799975.1 Elusimicrobia bacterium RIFCSPLOWO2_01_FULL_54_10
CGGTCGATGAGAGAGGTGCGGCATTCCAGAGCCAGAATGGAATTCAATCGGTCCGCTCCGTCAGCGAAGACGGGCATGTGAGTCATTTTTTCTTGCCAGCCGGGGAGGATGGCCGCAATCTGATCCGGCGAAAAATCCCTGTTTCGGGAGAACCATTCCGCGGGAGAGATTTCCTTGAATTGGTTTAAAAAGGGATATCGAACGCCTTTGTAACGGTTGTATCCGCCAAAAAGCTCGTCCGCGCCTTCGCCGGTGAGCGCCACTTTCACGCTTTTGCGCGTAAATTCCGCGAGAAGGGCCGTGGGGAGGATGGTGGGGTCTGCCACGGGCTCGTTCATGACGGAAAAAACTTTCTCGGCCCGGAAAAGATCCTTGTCCGAGAGCACCAGCTCATGGTGCTCCGTGCCCAGTTTTTTCGCCGCATCGCGGGCAAAGGGGGATTCGTCCACGCCGGACTTTGCGTCAAAACCGATGGAAAAGGTCTGGATTCTTTTGCTTGAATTTTTGGCCATGAACGCCGTGATCAGGCTGGAATCCACGCCGCCGCTCAAAAAGGCCCCAAGCGGGACATCGCTCACCATCTGGGATTTGACGGCTTCTTCCAGAAGTTTTTCCAGGTCTTTTTGGATGATGGATGCGGGGCGGCGGTCCGGGGCGGGTTGCGGCCATATCCAGTAAGGACGGATTTCCACGCGCCCGTGCTTGAGTTTAAGCAGCGACCCCGGAGGGACTTTTTTTACTTCTTTGAGAATGCTGTGGGGGCCAGGCACGAACCTGTAAGACAGGTAATCCGAGAGGGATGCGGTGTCATAATCCAGAGGCAC
>MGUQ01000068.1:836-2050 GCA_001799975.1 Elusimicrobia bacterium RIFCSPLOWO2_01_FULL_54_10
ATAAAGAGATTTCATTTCTGAAGCAAATGCCGAGGCGCTTTGGTCGTGGACATAATAAAGCGGCTTGATGCCCATGCGGTCCCGGGCCAGCACCAGCTCGCGCGCTTCGGAATCCCAAATGGCCAGGGCGAACATGCCGTTGAGCTTTTCAAAGGCGGCTTCGCCCAGCTGTTCAAAAAGCCGCAAGATCACTTCCGTGTCGCTCTGCGTTTTAAATTCCGCGCCCCGCGCCTGGCATTCTCCTCGGAGCTGGCGGAAATTGTAAATTTCTCCGTTGAAGACGATGGTGTATCGCCCCACCGTCATGGGTTGATGCCCGCCCGCCAAATCGATGATGGACAGGCGCCTGAACCCCAAGCCTACGGATGTCGGACCTTTGTGGTCAAAGAAAAATCCTTCGTCGTCCGGACCGCGGTGAACGAGCGCCCGGGTCATTTTTTCGAGAGTGGATTTGGCGGCCGGGATGCCGTCCGTCCTCACCATGCCGGCAATGCCGCACATTAGAGAAGACCCTCGTAAAGCTTCAAAGTGTCCGTTGCCATTTTATCCACCGTGGCATTGTCCAGCACCCATTGTTTACCCTTCTGGGCCATGGCTTTCGCCCCGGCCGGCTCCGTGAGCGCTCGGGAAATGCCCAGGGCCAAAGCGGCCGCGTTGTTGGCGGCAACCAAAAATCCGGTTTCGTCGTTGCGCACGATTTCTCTGTTTCCCGAAACGTCCGAGGCCACCACGGGGATGCCCAGCATGAGGGATTCGCGCATGGCGCCGGACAGGCCTTCGCCTTCAATGGCGGCGTTCACGCTCACGTCCAGCGCGGAAAGTATTTCCGGAACGTCCCGCCTGAATCCCAGGATTTTCACCGCGTGGCCCACGCCCAGCTGCTGGATTTCGGCGCCCAGCTTTTCGGTGTCCTTGCCGATAAGAAGAAAGCGGAGATTGGGATTTTCTTTGAGACAAATTTTGGCAGCCTGGATGTAGACATGGTGGCCTTTCCAGCGCGAATAGTTGGCGAGCTTGCCGATCACTTTGACGCCGTCGGGGATGCTCAGGGATTTTCTTGTTTGAATGGGAAACGGAAGTTTTGAAAATCTGTCCGGAGAAAGCGCGCTGTAGACCACATGGATTTTTTTGGCGTCCACGCCGCCCTGCGCGAGAGTATCTTTGACGGAGCGGCTCACCACGGAATAGGCGTTGATGCGGGAGGAGCCGTATTT
>MGUQ01000068.1:2098-7874 GCA_001799975.1 Elusimicrobia bacterium RIFCSPLOWO2_01_FULL_54_10
AGTGACCGCGTGAGCAATGGCATGGTGCGTGTGCGCGATGTCCGGCGATGTTTTCTTCACCAGGCGGCGGATTTTCCAGGCCGCGATCAAATCATAATCTTGGAGCATCGAGACGGTTTCAATTTGTATCCCTAAAGGAGATAATCTTTCGATGAGTTTGGAGCGAGGCGGACAGGCCAGAATGTTGATGTGGCCGCGGTTTTTAAGTTCCGCGATCAGGAGAGAAATTTGCTCCATGCCGCCGGACCATTCGATGCCGTTGGTGATGTGGAGGATTTTCACGAGGGGCTCTCGGGACACCGGGAGAGCCCAACAAAGAAGAACAAGCACAATGCCGGAGTGGCGGTCAGGAAATTGTGCTCAAAAAACCCGCCAACAAGCAGGGCGGCAATGCCCGCAATTGTTGCGAATGTCCATGCGCGGCCGGGAGAGGCATTCATCCGGGTCCGGAGGTTTTTAAATTGTTCTTTAAGGAGGAAAATCCAGAATGTGAGGATAAGCACAAGCCCCGGGATCCCGGTTTCTGCCGCAATCATGAGATAGCTGTTGTGCGCGTGGGCGAAAGAAGCCTTGTCCAGATCCCAGCCGGGGAATTCTTGCGAATAGTCCAGAATGTTCACCTTCCATTTTCCATAGCCCACTCCGGCCAACGGGTGATCTTCAATCATCTTTCCGGCCGCCTTCCATAAATTGAGCCGGATTTTAGCGGAGTCGTCCATTCGGCCGGCCCTGAGCGTGTTCACGCGATCCTTGAAATCAGAATCGATGGTTGCGACGACAATCACCAGGATTCCTGCGGCAAGCGCGCCGATAAAAAGCGTTTTCCAGCTTTTGAATGCCAGCAACAGGCCCGCTCCTGCGGCCAGGCCCAAATAATAACTGCGCGATTTCGTGAGAAAAACTCCGAGGGCCAAAATCAGCAGGGCCGCGGCCAAAAAAAGCCGGCGTTCCGCACGAATATCGTCATAAAGCAAAAATGACAGGGCGCAAAGCGCGGAGAGGCAGTACAGCGCTCCGCTGTGCAGGGGATGCGATTGGAAACCGTAAAACCGCCCTTGAAAAACAAGGCCTTCCTCCTGAAACCAGTTCTGAAAGAAAAATCTGAACCCGAAATAATATTGAAGCAGCCCCAGAAGGACGACAAAAGCCGCCGTTGCGAACAACACGTCCGCTGTTTTTCTGTGCTGGGCGGAGCTGAAAGTGAATATGGCAGGAATGAGGAACATGGGAAGATAATTCCAGGATTTTTCAAATGATTTGAATGCGAAGACGTTAAAAGATTTTTCCGCCATGCATGCGGCGGCGCCTGCCCACAGGAAGAACAGGAGCAAAACCCAAAAAGAATGAGCGATGACAAGCCTGGCCCGAAACCGGAAAATGTTCCATGCGGCAATTGCAGTGATGAGTCCGAGCGCGATGTTGGCGCCCGACATGGAAAGCGGAAGCGAGAAGGCGTAAAGGAGGCTAGGTCCCACTTTTTTTGGAGAGGAAGTGATAGGTGAAAATCTGGGTCAAGACATCGTGGAGCGCGGCCAGGAGCCCGGGCATGCCGTCCAGAAAGCCTCTTTTGAGGACGTATTTGCTGAAAAATCTCCAGGCGGGGCGCATCAGGCAGAGACGGAGGAAATTAAATGGCGACGGAACGATACCCTTGCGTTCCCATTCCAGGGCGTCAAATTCCGCGGTGCGCCTGAGCTTGAGCCACCAGGTGTCCAAGTCCGGATAGGCCTGGTGATCGATCCAGCCTTTGAGAGTTCCCGTGGAACCGTCAACAATGACTTTTTCGTGCGAGAAATGGTCTGAATATTTCACTTTGGATTTTCTGAACAGACGCACCTGATGATCCGGATATTTTCCGCCATGCGCCAGCCAGCGTCCAAAATAAAAATTCCGCCGCGGAACGCGGTAGGCCGGGTGCGCGTTGGGCTGATCGATCACGCGCAGGATTTCAGATTTCAGTTCCGCGGAGCAGGCCTCGTCCGAATCCAGGAGAAAAATCCAATCATTAGTTGAGAGATCCAGCGCGTGCTGTTTCTGCGCGGCACAGCTGAGGAGTTTTTGATTGAAGACGCGCGCGTTATGGGCGCGGGCAATTTTGAGCGTTCCGTCCGAGGAGGCGTCGTCCACCAGCACAATTTCCGAAACAAGCCCTTGGGCCGATTGCAGCGCGGCGTCGAGGGTGGATTCGGAATTATGGGTGATGACGGCCAGGGAAACACCGCTCATGTCGAGGAAAATTATACAAAATCGTTGCCTTGAAATTGCCCCTCGCAGAAGATATGATGTGTCCCATGGACTCCAATTCCATTCATGTCCTTCTCATCGAAGACAATGCCAAGGACGCCGCGGCCATGCAAAAAATCCTGCGGGAAGTGAAATCCGCAAGCATCCGCCTGGACAAGGTCAAAAATCTCTCCGACGGGCTGGAAATTCTGGCCAAGGGGGATGTGGACGCTGTGCTCCTGGACAATTCCCTTCCGGACGGCCAGGGACTGGACAATCTTGTGAAGGTGCGGGCCATCGCCAAGGACGCTCCAGTGATCGTGCTCTCTGACCGCGATGACCCGGTGACGGAATCCGAAGTCATTTCCCTGGGCGCACAGGATTTCCTGATGAAAAAGCGCGTCAATTCCCGGGCCATGGCGCGCATTCTCCATTACGCCATCGAGCGCCAGCGCATCCGCATGACCCTGGAAAACGCCGTGGCCAAGCTGCAGGAGTTGAACCAGCTCAAGAGCGATTTCATTTCCTCCGTATCTCATGAACTCCACACGCCGCTCACGGTCATCACCGTGGCGTCCAACAATTTTATCGACGGAATTTTCGGGGACCTTGAGCCTGTCCAGATGAAATGGATCGAGCGCATCAAATCCAACGCAGACCGGCTCACCAACCTCATCAACGACATTCTGGACCTGGCCAAGCTGGAAGCCGGGCGCGTCAAGCTCAATTGGAAAAGATTCGACATTGTCCGCATGACTTTGGAAACGCTTGAGGACATTGTGCCCATCTCCGAAAAACGGCGCATTGCCATTCATAAAAACCTGCCGAAGGGGCCGGTGGAAGTCTATGCCGCCGAAGGCCGCGTACAGCAGGTGCTGGTCAACCTGCTCACCAACGCCGTCAAATATACCCCGGAAGGCGGAGAAATCCGCGTCACGCTCACCACGGACGGCGAAGGCGTGCGCATGGAAGTGGCGGACAACGGCCAGGGCATCGATCCCACCAAGCTGGACATCATTTTTGAACGGTTTCTCCAGCTGGGGCGCGACAAAACATCCACTCCGGGCATTGGCCTGGGCCTGGCCATCTGCAAGGAAATCATGGCCCTGCATCATGGGCGGCTCTGGGCTGAAAGCGAAGGCGTGGGCTTGGGCAGCCGGTTCATTTTCACGCTCCCCTTTGACCTTCAGTCCAAAACTCTTCAAAAACCCACCGTGCTTGTGGTGGATAACGATCCTTCCGTTCTGGAGCTTCTGGGCATTGTTCTTAAAGAACTTCAGTGCGACGTGATCGAAGCTAAAGACGGCGCCGAAGCCATCGGACATCTTGTGTCCAGCGGCAAGCATTCGCCCATCGATCTGCTGGTGGTGGACATGATGCTGCCGGTGCGCAACGGGGTGGAAGTCATTCAGGAAGCCAAGCGGGTGAACCCGGACACGGTGATTGTCATCATCACCGGGTTTCCGGACCACACTTTGCTCTCAGGCGTCATGAAGCACGGCAATTTCACTCTTATCCGAAAGCCCTTCAAGTTTGACGAAATCAAAAGGGCGCTCAACCCCATCCTTTCCGCGATCAATATGAAGGAAAAACCCGCATGAGCGGCGACGCCCCGGTCAAGAAGCGGCGCATTCTTCTGGTGGAAGATGAGCCCAATGTGGTGGAGCTCATGGAGATTTTCCTTTCCCGCCGCGGCTATGACATATTCAATGTAGTTGACGGCTCCCTCGTGATCGACAAGGTGAGGGAGATCAAGCCCGACCTGATCATCTTGGACATCATGCTGCCCAAACTGAACGGATTCGAAGTCTGCGGCCTGCTCAAGTCGGACCCCGCGCTCATGCGCATTCCGGTGCTTATCCTCTCAGCCCTGGTGCAGAAAACGGAAATTGAAATGGGCATCCGCATGGGAGCGGACCAATACATGACCAAGCCCTTTCACAATGCCGAGCTGCTGGCCAACATCGAAAAATTGATTGCCAAAGCCGATGGTCCTGGGGTTTAGGAAGCACATTTTGGTTGTGGAGGACGAAATCGGCCTGGCCGAAGGCGTACAGGCGCGCCTGAACGTGGAAGGCTACAAAACAACCATCGCATATGATGGCCGCGCGGGGATGGAAGCGGCCAAAAAAATACGGCCCGATCTGATATTGATGGACATTCTCATGCCCCACATCAACGGCTGGGATCTCTGCAGGATTGTGAAAACCAATCCCAAGACAAAAGACATTCCTGTCATCATGTGCACGGCTCTGGGGCAGATCGGGGATTCTGAAAAGGCCTTTCAGGCCGGGGCCAACGACTACATCACCAAACCCTACGACATGCGCCGTCTGGTGGAGAAGGTCAAAAGATTTCTGGAATCGAAGTATTGAAGTAGAAAATTTCCGGGCCCGTAGCTCAGTTGGTTAGAGCAGTTCCCTCATAAGGAATTGGTCCCAGGTTCGAGTCCTGGCGGGCCCACCAAACTTTTCCACACAAGTTGACATAAGTCCCCTCTAGTCGGTTCCTGCTTGCAGTTATAAAATCCTAAATAAAGGGAGTTTGATGCTCCCTTGAAAATACATCATTTATGATGTATTATTGAGGAGGTAACACTATTTACAGGATCAAGTTTTATGAAGATACCAAGGGCCGGTGTCCCCTGGCCGAGTTTCTTGGTAAGTGTGGGATAAAAGTGGAGGCCAAATTCATGAAGCTGCTCAAGATTTTAGCGTACGAAGGTCCCAATTTAAAACGACCTTATGCGGACATTTTGAGTGATGGGATTCGGGAATTAAGGGTTTCTTTCGGGTCCGGCCAGTATCGGGGTTTGTATTTCTTCTTTCATAAGGATTCCATCATCGTGACACATGGATTTATGAAAAAAACCGATGCGGTGCCTCAAGGGGAGATTGCGCGCGCTTTGCGTTGTAAAATGGATTTTGAATCAAGGTTCGTCAGAGGGGAGATCAGAATATGAAATCGAAAACGATGGTTGATTTTGACCAATGGCTTGTCCGGCGACTAAAAAGTAAGAAATTCAAGGCCGCATATGAGCAGGCAGATGAGGACCCCTACATAAATGTGGCCCTTCAAATCATCCGTTTGAGAGAAGAAAATCATCTCACTCAGGCTCAACTGGCAAAGCGGGTCAAAACCTCCCAGCAGGCTATTGCCCGCATGGAGTCATTAAGCTATCGCGGGCTTACGATGGATTCTCTCGACCGCATTGCCAGGGCTATGCATAAAAGAGTGGTCATCCAGTTCGTTTAACATGAAATCCGTTCTCCTCCTCATCGATAATCTTTTTTTCAGGCAAAAGCTGGCTGCCCAGCTCAAAGAATTGGGCTATGGAGCGGTTTTTGAGCCGGCGGGGGAATTTTCTGCAGTGATAGTGGATTTGGCGCCGCGGAATCTGAATGCCGCTGATGTTATCAGAAAAATGAAGGGCGATTCGGAAACTTCCAAAATTCCCATCATCGGGTTTTGCGGGCATGCGGAGACCGCCCGCATGGAGACCGCCCGGGCCGCCGGGTGCGACATCGTCACAACAAACGGAGTGATTTCGTCA
>MGUQ01000068.1:7883-9430 GCA_001799975.1 Elusimicrobia bacterium RIFCSPLOWO2_01_FULL_54_10
GGATTGCTGGAAAAAATTGGAGGCGCGGGCCGGATTTGAACCGGCGAATCGCGGTTTTGCAGACCGCTCCCTTAGGCCACTTGGGTACCGCGCCATAAAGCCTTTTCCGTCGGAGATTTTAACATTATTCTGGAAGCACGCTCATGCCTTTACGGCTGTTTACGGCTTCGTTTACGGCTTGTGCGGCTTCCATAGTCACATTTGGGAGCGTTACAATGCCTTGAATGTGTCTGATTTCATCCGTGAGCTCGCTCTTATCCAAGTGCCCGTAATGTTGCTCTGTCACCACTACGCTAGAGTGCCCCAGGATCTTTGAAACCTTGTAGATCCGGGCGCCCTGGCTCAACATGTGGGCTGCGAAAGTATGGCGCAGGCAGTGGAACGTGAAGTCCGGCATCCTCGCCTCTTCACAGCAACTCTTGAACCAGGAGCTAACCGTTTTTTTGTAGATTCCTTCCAGAAGCAGACTTTCTGCATTTTTGCTCTGAACACGGTTAACTACAATTTCAAGCGCGGGTCCCCAAAGAGGAACGTAGCGGCTTCTGCTACTTTTGCTATGTGGGATGAAGATCATCGGTTTCGGGTAAATGATGACATCGCAAACCCGAATCGCGGCAATTTCGCTCACCCTCATGCCTGTATGCAGACCGAGAATGTAATAAGGCCAGAGCCTCTTGTCTTTGGCGATAATAGGAGAAAGCCGTCTTTCTTCCTCCGGCAAAAGATACCGGACTTTTGCTTTCTCAATCTTCGCCATAGGCACCCCCCAAGCCGGATTATCACCGAAGTACATTCGCTTCTTTTTGGCCCAATTGATGATGGCCTTGAGCAGCGCGTGATAGTGATTCACGGTATGGAGCGTTACTATCCCTTTGATGCCTTCTACGTTCCTGGACACATAGGATCGAAACACATCAACATCTCGAGGGGTCAGGTCCTTTATACGGCGCTGGCCAAAGAACTCCTTGATGACCTTGATGCGCGACTGATCCATTTTCCAGGTTCTCTTGAACGGCTGGGCGTACTCTTCAAAGAACTGATCCGCGGCCTCACAAAGCTTCAGGGTGTCGTTATATTCGTAGTTGTTTGTTGGCCTACGGATTACTTCTGACTTCTTTATGATCTCAGCCGCTTTTGCCTCACGCTCAGTCCGAAAACCTTGTTTTCGGAACAGATGCTTGTTGAGTTCGAAGCGGTAAAACCACTCGCCATCTGGTAGTTGTTTGACTGACATTTTTCCTCCTCAGCCAAAACTACCACACAGGTGTATTATAACTTTTTTCATATGCCTCACATACTCGATTCCATTTTTTGTGCTGAGGATTATTTTGATTCATCCAATTTTTGATGTCTTCAGTGTAAAGTTGCAGGCAATTTTGACCCGTTAGTTGCAGTGAATTTTGACCCTCCTGCGTTTTCCGGCCTAAATCGTCCACCATTCCGGTCCAAATCGTCCACTGTTCCGCTGCAAATCGTCCACCCATAGATTGAACTGACGCTGGGTAACTGGTCAGATGAACCTTTTAAGGAGGTTCAATGGCCAATCA
>MGUQ01000069.1:0-322 GCA_001799975.1 Elusimicrobia bacterium RIFCSPLOWO2_01_FULL_54_10
CTCCGGACCGGATTCTTTCACCGGTTTAGTGGATTGTTTCCACCGGAATGCATGGACGATTTGACCGGAATCCGCAGGAATCTGGGCTGGGCGTCAGTTCTCGGGTATTTGAAGGGGCTAATATCGAAGGCACGCTTAAGAGATGGCTCTTGCGTAATTTACGGATTGTGTTTTTGCCGGATATCTGGAGGGCGCGGGAGGAGCTGAAAAGCACTTGTTTAATAAAGCGGAAATTGAGGGCGGCTTTCCAGGCGAAGGGATTGACGGCTGTGCAGAGTCCTTTGACAAAAACTGGGGCGAAGGAGACAGACTGGATAGACAT
>MGUQ01000069.1:376-4187 GCA_001799975.1 Elusimicrobia bacterium RIFCSPLOWO2_01_FULL_54_10
GAGGAACCGCAAGGTCTGCTGACGACGGTTATGGGGGGAACTCGTCTGCATGATGGGATAATTCTAACAGGCATTCATCAATTTGTCCTCAACTTTTTGTAACTTCTTTGTAACATTTTTGCCCCCCATCGGAAAATTCTTAGAACGCGTTCGAGAACTCGAGGGAAAACAGCGCATCTATGGGGCGCCGCCCCATTCCCCAGAGGGCGCATTTAAGGGGGAGATTACCCCGGACCGGTAGAATTATTGTCTGGGGGTGGTTGTGGGATGCTTGGATAGGGTTCAAGGGGCGACGGATCTCTCCCCTGGGGAAAGGCTCACCGCCCTAAACTGAGGAGTTTCCCGCCGCCGGTTACAGCTATCTCCGTTACGGCAGAGCTGCGCATGCTTTTTGATGTAGACCGGCGAGCCATTTCCTTACCCTAGAGGATTCGTTAAAGTTTGGTAAATGAAAATTTCAGGTCTCGTCGAAGAAATTCACTTTATGCGTTATTTACCTTTCTCCTGGGTAAATAACGTCTTTTCATCAGCGGCGGGTAACCGGTAACTGACGTTCCGCTTTGCTCCGGTTCTTGGGACGATCTTGGTCAACACCCCCTGTCTGACCCAGCGGTTGAAGAGTTTGGAAACTTTCACCGTGTCGCCGATCCGAAGGATTGTGCGAGCCTCCATATTGGTGATATATTTTTTCTGATTAAGATAATGAGCCACTTTATCCCACACCGTGGGGGTCTTTTCATTAAAGAGTATGACTCGGATCGCGTCCTGCAAGCGCGGATAGGTCCAAAAAATGGGCGGGTAGAGACTTTGTTCGCTCATGGCATGCCGCATGGCTTTAACGCCCTCATTCTGATCCAGATTGGGAGGGTCGGGGAATTCTCGCAGATGCTTGACCAGAAGAGAGTTCCGGTAATCGAGCGCTCTTTCACTGCCGATATTTGAAGGAGTGATGTTAAAAGGCAATAGACCAGGGCTCTCAATCTCAACTCGATCCTCGAAGATTTTTACTTCGATGTCGCGTTTTGTGTGATAATCCCTGTGAATCACGGCATTTGTGATGGCTTCCTTTATGGCGCGCTCGGGAATTTTATAATGAGTTGTGAATCCGGAAGGAATCCGGATTCCCGATCTGAGGAGGGTGAGCACGTAGTCATGAGCATCGGAAATCTGCTTGATGGCGGGCCCGGTGATGCTTTTGGGCGTTCCGATGAGGTTCAAAGTTTCTTTTATCGTTTCAAGGTTTCCCTCATACTGAAAAACACGGATCGCGCACTTCGTGTCCAGAAGATCGTTAGGAAACTCAACAAATAAAAGCACCGCCGCCTTCGTCGGCAATAGTTCCCCGGAAGGGTCTTTTCTCGCCAGTCCGGTTTTTTCCAGGATTGCTTCAATAGGGCCTTCCTCAATTCCGCGTTTCTTTCTCCAAGCGTCATAAAAACCGGTTTTGAGAAGATGAAAATCAACCTTGACAAGTTCACTGTCCGCGCGTTGAAACCCCTTGATATATGCGAAATGGACGATTTCTTGGGGCGAGAGCCGTCGATTCCCTCTTTCCAGCCTGATAAAAACATGATTTTCAATTGACCTAAAAACATCCGTGACCTTTGGAATGGATATCAAACCTATGCGCACGCTCTTTTCCTTGACTTCAATCGTTTCCGGCGGCCAGAGGCCCGTGAGGGGCGGTGAGATTGTCTTGATAGAGTGTCCAAGCTCATCAAAAAGAGTGATGCTTTCTTCAATCCCAAATATTCTGTCCAAACCTTTCTTCGCTGATTTTTGGGGATCATCAACCCCCAGTATCAACAGCCCGCCGTCCGTATTCGCCATGGCTACAATGGATTGCAAGGTTCTGTCGATTGTTTCATTCCGGCTTCCCAATCTCTTGAACTCAATCGTACGAGTCTCCGTGGGTATCGAGAGGATGGAGTCTATGAGCTTCTCAGATGGCATGAATGTTTCGGACAAACCGTTTTTGCTTGAACTGGCGCTGATTCATTGGGTGTATTCTACATATTTCTTGCGACCCTGTGAACGCGGCTGGATGTACTTGCAATGCAGAACTCAAAATGATAAAAGATATGAATCTTCTTCAGCATCGCAATAAGATTCATCAGAACAGATCTCCAATACTTTGTGCCATATTTGTGCCATGTTCATGTCACAAAGTAACCTAAAGCAAGCTAAAGGAAGGGAAAGGGAATGAAGCTGTTTTCCGTCGATAAACCTGGTTTGCTACAGGGTTATGACGGCAAATTGGTCGTTCCTCGGTAAACCCCTTTCAAGGACGTAACACGGGTTCAACTCCCGTCGGGCGCACCAATTTTTCAGCAATATCCATCCATCATCTGCAGTATGACCTACATCATAGACAGCCTCCGCGCAACCAGTTAGGGTACAAATGGGGGAAATCCGTTCTTCATGATATCGTGCCAAGAGGTGTTCCATGCCCATGGATACAGATGAAATCGTTGATTTGTGGGAGATGCATTTCGGCGTGGGGGAGCCGAAAGTGGAGTTGTCGTCTGTCATCGGCGAGCTGGCCTGCCTCAAGTGCGATGCCAAGATCAAAGAACATGAGTTTTCCTTCGTTTGTCCCTTCTGCGGCTCATCCAACTTCTGGCGGAATCCGGATTCACATCATGAGGGTCCGGGATGTATTGATTTGGAGGCAAGGGGCTTGAATCATCAGGGTAGAGAACAAGCGCATCATGCTTCAGACCGCTACCGGAAAACTTCGAGCGGACGCGGGCAGCATAAGCGGATCATTCGCAACAGGAAAGCCGCATAAGTTATTTATGCATCCATGATGAAGTTTGCGGACCGGCGCCAGGCGGGGCGGCTTCTTGCTCCCAAATTGGCGGAATATACTGATGAGTCAGGAGCTCTGGTTCTGGGGCTTCCCAGGGGAGGCGTGGTCGTGGCTGATGAAGTTGCCAAAGCCCTTCGCCTTCCCTTGGATGCCTGGGTGGTAAGGAAACTGGGCTTCCCGGGAGAGCCGGAACTGGCCATGGGAGCCATCGCATCGGGAGATTCCACCGTCATGAACCGGGACATGATCCGATCGTTTCAGGTTTCTGAAACTTCCCTCCATGAAGTTGTGAATGTCGAAAAACGCGAACTCGTGCGGCGGGAAATCATTTACCGCGGCGGTCTCCCGCTTCCTGCCGTGACAGGGAAGGCCGTCATCGTCGTGGATGACGGAGTCGCCACGGGCTACACATTTTTGGCCGCACTGAAAGCCATCCGGGAAAGAAACCCCCGCGAACTTGTGGCGGCCGCACCCGTGGGATCTCCGCAATCCATAGACCGATTGGGGGATGTTGCGGACCGCGTGTTCTGCCTCAGGACTCCAGACGACTTTATGGGAGTGGGCCAATGGTATGACTCCTTTGAGCCTGTGAGTGATAAGGAGGTGATTGAAATCCTATCCCAATCGCATATCGGCCGTTCCACACGCCTGCTTGGAAAAGTATAATGACTAACAGTCATGGATATCTTCCTGGGTATTCTTTATGTGTTTCCAGCAATCATCGCATCGACTCACGCCATCCTGAAACGCCGCGATCCTCACGCCGCCGCATGGTGGGTGGTCGTGGTCTGGATTTTGCCCCTCGCCGGGCCTTTCCTATATTACTTTTTCGGCATCAACCGCATAGAGAGGAAATCTGCGCGCCTGCGGAAAAGGAAGTCCGCCAAGGAATCATCCCCTAAACTTCTCCATTCCAAACCTCCCCCAGCCCCTTCGCTTCCGCCGGAAACCCGGCATCTCTCCAAACTTTCCAACCTGGTGGGCCGCATCATCAGCCAG
>MGUQ01000069.1:4231-11561 GCA_001799975.1 Elusimicrobia bacterium RIFCSPLOWO2_01_FULL_54_10
TTTCGGCAATACGGTGATGCCGTTGATCGGCGCGGATGAAGCCCATTCCGCGATGATCCGGGCCATTGACGGAGCGCAGAATTCCGTCGGGCTTTCCACCTATATTTTTAAAAACGATTCCATCGGGCAGAAGTTCATCGACGCTCTCGCGCGGGCCCGGGAACGCAGGGTGGAAGTTCGGGTATTGATCGACGATGTGGGCGCGGGGTTTTTCTGGTCCGGCGTGGACAATAAGCTCAGGCAGGGCAAAGCGCCCGTGGCTTATTTCCTGCCCGCGCTCACTCCCTGGCGGATGGCGTATTTCAACATGCGCAATCACAGAAAAATCCTTACGGTCGACGGCAAAATTGCTTTTACCGGCAGCATGAACATCGGCGCTTTTCCCATCACCGATACCCATTTTCGGCTGGAAGGCCCGGTTGTGGCCGGCATCCAGGAGACATTTCGGCTGGATTGGGCCTTTACCACCGGAGAATTTTTGGGGGGAGACTCTTGGTTCCCAAATCACTCCCAAACAGGCCAGACGGCGGCGCGAGGCATCAGCTCCGGGCCGGATGAGGACTTCGACAACTGCCGCTGGATCCTCTTGAGCGCGTTGGTCAATGCCACAAAATCCATTCGCATCGTCACCCCTTATTTTGTGCCCGATGCGACGCTCATAAACGCCCTCAATTTGGCTGCGATGAGCGGAGTGCGCGTGGACATCGTCCTTCCCCAAATCAACGATCTGGCGCTTGTCCGGTGGGCGTCCCAAGCCATGCTTTGGCAGGTCCTTCAGAAGGGCTGCAGGGTTTGGAGAACGCCGCCGCCTTTTGACCATAGCAAACTCATGATCATTGATGATTCCTGGGCGCTTATCGGCTCCTCCAACTGGGACCGCCGCAGTTTAAGGCTGAATTTTGAGTTCGACTTGGAATGCTATGATAAAGACTTGGCCGCAGCTTTGACCAGGATTGTGGATGGCAAGATTGCCTCCGCCCGTGAAGTGACGCTCGCTGAAGTGGACTCCAGAAGCCTTCCCGTCCGCCTTCGGGACGGAGCTTCCCGCCTCTTTTCCCCCTTACTTTAAGCTTTTTAGGTCCCCTCCCGGCCCCCTTGAAATTCCACCGAACCGGGGGTATACTTCAAACATCCATGTACGAGACTATTATTTTGGGCATTGCCTGTCTTTCCGCACCTCTATTTGCCAAGTTGGCCGGCTATGAAATCACCAAAAAGCCGTACGATATGGTGGGAGTGGGGGGTATATTCTTCCTTTTAGGAGCCGCTTTCACCCTGGGCCCTTCCAGGGTGGATTTTCTCATTAACATAGGAACCATCGGAAGCATTGTCTCCCATGTTCTGGGCTGGCTGATGGTGATTATCGGGGCGTTCCGATGCGCACTGGACGTGATCATGGAAAAAGATGAAGTTGGTGTTTTGACCCACGCCCGCCACAGCAGAGCCCGTTAAAATCCCCTCAAAAAGACCAGAAAGTGGGCCCAATCCTGAGCTGATGCAGCCAGGAGCGCGGAATGCTGTGCAAGGCGACCACGGCCAGCCAACCGTGCGAGACGGCGAGGGCATAGAGGTTGGGCGCCTTCAGATAGGAAAGAGACCAGAAAAATCCGCCAATCAGAGTAAATATCATAAGAACGGGATTGGGAAAATGGATCATGGAGAACACCACAGCCACCACCCCAGCCGCGCGGTAAGGATTATCAATCACATTGCCCACCCGCCAGGTAAAAAAGGTTTGCAGGCCGATTTGCTGTAGAAATGCCCAAAAGACATATTCGGAAAAGCGCATGAGAAACTTGTTGTCGTAATTCAGGTTCCCGAACACCAGTGCGATCAAAATCAACACCGCCGTTGTGATCGCCGTGAACCACACCAGGAGCCGCAGGCATCGCAAAAATGCTCTCCAGTCCAGGCTAAATTCGGGGAAGGACTGCGGGGTTCTGGCCTGATCACGAGCGATGCAGGCAATGGGAAATCCCACGCAGAATCCCCACAAGAAAATCGGCCGGAACCAGCCGGGAGCCCAGACTTCCACAATCCAGATGTAGACGGCCAGAAGGGCGATTTCAATCCCCACCTGCACCGCGAACTTCCGCTTTTCTTTTTGTATCATTGACGCATGGACCGGGAATTTAAAACCGCCCTGGGCATTTTTGCGGCGCTGCTTGTCATTTCAACCGTTCTCCTCGAAATTTTGGCAAACATTCACTTCTGGACCCCGGAATTCTTAAGAGGGTTTGTTCCCTTCGTCCTTCTGCTGGCTCCCTATATCCTCTTCAGCTCGTCTGATTTTTGCGGGCGAGTGCGTCAGTTTGCGGGTGCATCCTGGCTCAACAGAATTCTTTTGCCCTCGTCCATTCTATTAAGTTACTTAATCGCCAGTCTCTGGAACGGCGCCTTCAGCGGCTTTCTCTTGCTGAAACTTGCTCTGTGGATTTTTGTCCCTCTGGGGCTTCTGTCCGTCGGTTGGTTGAAGGGCCATCCGTTCTATCCCAAGGAAATTCTTGCCGCCCTTCTTCTCTGGCTTCCCATCGAATTCGGGTACTTGTCCGGATTTGATATCAAATTTACCGAAGGAATACAAATTCCTGCTCTAGCCTTCGCTGCGCCCGTGCTGGGACTTTACCTTTTTGCCATCGTGCGGGACTTGCCCGACATCGGATACAATTTCAGATGGAAGTTAAGCGATTTCAAGCCCGTGGCCCTTTCGCTCGGCGCCCTCGCCTTCCTTCTCATTCCCATCGGCACGCATCTGGGATTCATCAGTTTTTCCCAATTTGACACTCCTCCCGCCAAGATGGTTGAATTTCTTTTCGGGATTTATTTTTTGGTGGCGCTGCCTGAAGAACTTCTCTTCCGCGGGATTTTTCAGAATCTGCTTGTCAAAACTCTGGGCGCGCAGGGCCGTGGATTTTGGACGGCGCTTTTTCTGGCATCCCTCATCTTCGGTTTCTCCCATTACAACAATTTCGATCCGCCGGATTATCGGTATGTTTTTTTGGCCACTCTGGCAGGCCTTTTTTACGGTTGGACATATCACCGCACGGGCAAGACCACAGTCTCCGCCCTGGTGCACACGGGGGTCAATTTCCTTTGGGCGATATTTTTTAAGGATACGGGAGGCTGAATGAGACAAATCTTAGTTCTGGCTCTTTTTTTTAGCGCGGCCCATGCGTTTGCCGGGTTTTCCGCGGGAGCGGCCAAAGCCAAAATGACGCCGGATGTTTCGGATGCCGCAAATCCTGTTTGGCTCGCGGGGTACCAGGGCGGGCGCGCCGCCACCGGAGTGCACGACGACCTCTGGATCACTGCGCTTGCCATGAACCATGATCAAGGGTCCGTTCTTTTCATCACGGTGGACTTGATCGGATATATGTTTGATGAAGTGGCCGAGGTGAAGAATCTCATCCACAAGGAGCTGGACATCGCGCCTTCGAAGATTTTTATTTTCAGCACGCACAACCATAGCGGGCCCGATTCCATCGGGCTTTGGGGGAAAGACGGGAAAACCGGCAAGGACCAGGCCTATCTGGATTCCCTGCGGCGCAAAATACTGGCTTGCGCAGGCGAAGCGGTGAAATCCATGAAGCCCGTCCGCGCGGTGTTCGGCAAGACGCGCTATGACAATCCCATTGAAGATTCCAGGCCGCCCAAAATCATCAACGACCTCTTGCTCTCCATGAAGCTGACGGACATGGAAGGGCATACCATCGCCACATTGGTGAACTATGCCATGCACGCCGAGGTCTTGAACGGGAAAAATACCCTGCTCACCTCGGACTACCCCGGCGTTCTGCGCGAGCAGTTGGAGAAGAAACTGGGCGGTGTGGCAATTTACATCACGGGCGATATTGGCGGCATGCAGTCGCCTTTCGTCCTTTTTCATACATTCTGGTCGCGTGAGAGGGTGGGCAAAGCCTTGGCGGTGCAGGTTCTTCAGTCTTTGATGGGGAAATTGCCTGAGGAAGTTCCCTACTTGCGCGCGCATGCCAGTGAGATTCTTTTTCCTATAGAAAACAAACGATACATCCAAGCAATAGAATCAGGGATGTTCGGCCGCTCCAGCCAGTTCATCCAAAAGGCCGGAGACAAGTATTTTCTGCCTGCTGATGTCGCGTTTGTCCAAATCGGCCCGGCCCAGTTCATCACCGTTCCCGGCGAGGCGTTCCCGGAGGTAGGCAATGTCCTGCGCGGCAAGATGGCGCAGGATTACCCTTTTGTTCTGGGTCTGGCCAACAATGAGATCGGCTACATTGTACCGGACGACCAGTGGAACGACAGCGGCTATGAAGAGAACATGTCTCTGGGGCCCCAAACGACCAAGACGCTTTTGAAAGCCGTCAGCGAGTTATTGGATAAGATTTAGTGCGCAGGCCGATTCACTTCATCGCAGCGGCCGTCCTGGCCGTCCTGTTCGCTTCATCTGCCAGGACGGAAGATCTGGATTCCCGCCTGGCCCAAGGCCGGAAACATGCCTGGTCAGGCGATTTCCGGAAAGCCGAAGAAGAGATCCTTTATGTGACCCGCCAAAATTCAAAATATGCTGACGCCTGGTCTGCCTTGGGAGATGTTTATCTCTGGTCCGGCAGGCCGGAGAAGGCATTGGAAAGCTACGCGATCGTCATTGGGCTGATGCCCAAAGACTCCGCCGGATATGTTTCCCGTGCCAAAGCGTTCCGCGATTTGAGAAAATTTTCCCAGGCGCGGACTGATCTGGCACGAGCGCGCCAACTTGGGGGCAACCAGGAGGAAATTTACAAGATCCTGCGCGACTTGGACAGAATCCCATCATCCGAGCCGTGGGAATCGTCCTTCATGGTTGACTACCAAAGCTTTTCGTCTGAAAGGGAGGAATGGCTGGCCTATACCGCCGCGCTCAAACGGGAACATCCCCTGGGATCCACCCGGCTGGAAGCGTCCCAGGCCAAAAGATTTTCCATGCGGGACAAATCCCTGGCGCTGGACAATTACTTGAACCTCTGGAAACGGGCTTATGCCAATGTGCGCTATCAAGGAGCATTCGAGGCCAACTTTCTGCCCAAGCATGATTCGCTTGTTGAAATTTTTCAGGGGGCTGGTACAGGATGGGAAATTTCCGGTTCATACCGGTTTTTGGATTTTCCGGCGGATCGGGCGGACCAATATGCCGTTTTCCTTGCGCGCTATGTGTCCAGATATTACATTCGCGCAAAATCAAGCTATGTCCCGGACAACGCCGGCGGCGGGCACTCTCAGCAGTTGTTTTTTCGCGTGTATGGGAATTCCGTGGACAATCTCATTGAGTTTTCAGGTGGCTTTGGAAAAGAAAATGCCAGGGCGCATTCATTTTATGGCGTGAAAATTCAAAAATTCGTTTTTCAAAGATTAGGCGTGGCATTATCCGCGAATTACGAAGATGTTGAAAGGACGCCGTCCCGCAGAGGCTTTACCGCACAAATTTTGTACCGCTGGTAGTTCCACCTTCAAACTAGTAAAATTTGGGATTATGGAAATTCCCAAGGCCTACGACCCCAAAACCATCGAGGACCATTGGGCGGATTTTTGGGTGCGAGAGAAGCTTGCCGCCCCGGACCCCGCATCCAAAAAACCCCCGTTTGTCATTGTCATCCCGCCGCCCAATGTCACGGGTTCCCTTCATATGGGCCACGCTTTAAATAATACCCTGCAGGACATTCTCATCCGATTCAAAAAGATGAACGGTTTTGACGCTTTGTGGGTGCCGGGCACGGACCATGGCGGCATTGCCACACAGAATGTGGTTGAAAAGCTTCTCAAAGCTGAAAAAAAATCCCGCCATGACTTGGGGCGCGAAAAGTTTGTGGAGCGGATGTGGCAGTGGCGCAAAGAGTCCGGCGACACCATTCTTATGCAGCTGCGCCGTCTGGGCTGCATGCTGGACTGGAGCCGCACGCGCTTCACCATGGACGAACAATGTTCCAAAGCCGTCCTGCACGCGTTCATGGAGCTTTTTAAGAAAGGCTGGATTTACCGCGGCAAACGCATGGTGAATTGGTGCGTGCGCTGCAACACCGCTCTATCCGACATCGAAGTGGAATTTGAGGAGCGCAAAGACAAGCTTTACCATATCCGCTATCCCATTTTATCCGGCAAGGCCGATGGATGGCAGGGGGTGCCGCTTGTGGTGGCCACCACGCGGCCTGAAACCATGCTGGGAGACACAGCCGTGGCAGTGCACCCTGATGATAAACGCTACGAAAAAATCCACGGCTGGTGGGTGCAGCTGCCGCTCGTGGACAAAGAAATCGGAGTCATTACAGATGCCGCGGTGGATCCCAAGTTCGGCACGGGGGTTGTGAAAGTCACTCCCGCGCACGATCCCGCAGACTTTGATATGGGCGAGCGCCACCATCTGGACAAAATCGTGGTCATCGGCTACGACGGAAAAATGACCGCGGAGGCGGGAAAATACGCCGGGCTTTCGCGGGAAGAATGCCGCAAGGGAATCCTTGAAGATTTAGAGGCGCAGAACCTCATCGAAAAAATCGAGGACTACCGCCATTCCGTGGGCACCTGCTACCGTTGCGGCACAGTGATCGAGCCCTTGCTCTCCGATCAATGGTTTTTGAATACGAAAGTGATGGGCAAGGAAGCCGCACAAGCCACGCAGAGCGGCCAGGTCAAAATTTTCCCGGAATCCTGGACAAAACCCTATCTGCTCTGGATGGACAACCTGAAGGACTGGTGCATATCCCGTCAAATCTGGTGGGGCCACCGCATTCCCATCTGGTACTGTGTGAAAGTTCAGGGAACCGAGCACCCCGCGCTCCGCACCCAATGCCCACCCATGGCTTCTGCCGAACCTCCCAAGAAATGTGCAAAGTGTGGCGGGGAAAAATTCGAGCAGGATCCGGATGTGCTCGACACCTGGTTTTCCTCCGGTCTTTGGCCCATGTCTGTATTTGAATGGCCTACTCCCGTGCCGGAGTTTAAAAAATATTATCCCACCTCCGTTCTGGTGACCGGTCACGAGATCCTTTATCTCTGGGTGGCCCGCATGGTGATGTTTGGCCTGGCTTTCGAGAAGAAAATCCCCTATTCGAACGTGTTCATTCACGGCATTGTGCGGGACAAAGCCGGAAAAAAGATGTCCAAGTCTCTGGGTAACGTGATTGATCCTCTCATTATGATGGAGAAGTATGGCACTGACGCCCTGCGATTTGTGCTGGCCTCCCAGAGCGTTCCCGGGCGCGACATGCAGATTTCCGATGACACATTTGTGGGCGCCCGCAATTTTGCCAACAAAATCTGGAACATGAGCCGGTTTGTATTTATGAACCGTGAAAAGGCTGTTGCCAAAGAAGGCGACCAG
>MGUQ01000069.1:11569-18699 GCA_001799975.1 Elusimicrobia bacterium RIFCSPLOWO2_01_FULL_54_10
GCACCAATTTCTCTGGAGTGAGTTCTGCGACTGGTATGTGGAGCTGGCCAAATCCCGGTTTGAGCAGTCGATGTGGATTCTTGAGTATGTTCTCTCCGGGTCTTTGCGGTTGCTGCATCCCATCATGCCGTTTATTACGGAGGAACTTTGGAAAGGGCTTGGAATCTCTTCCAAAAACTCCATTCTTCTGGAATCTTACCCCAAGCCGGAATCGAAATGGACCGACCGCGAAGCGGAGGACCAGATGGCCGTGTTGATGGATGTGGTCACGTCCGTGCGCAGCATCCGATCAGAAATGGGAGTTCCGCCGGGCAACAAGATATCTCTTGTCTTGAGCGTGGCCGAAGACGTTCAAAAATCCTTTTATCAGTCGCACCTTTCCTATGTTCAGCATCTCTGCAAGGCGGACAATGTGTCCATCGGCAAGGGAATTCCCAAGCCGGAGCGCTCGGCCACTGCAATGGTCCACCGCACGCAAATTTTTGTGCCTTTGGAAGGCATGATCGATTTTGAGAAGGAAAAATTACGCCTTTCCAAAGAGGTGCAGAACCTGGAGGCCGACCTGGAACGTCTCAAAGTCCGCTTGTCCAATCCGGATTTCAAGCAGAACGCTCCGCCAGAAGAAGTCCAGAAAGCCGAAGCGCGACAGATGGAATCATCCGAGAAGCTCCACCGCATCCGCGAGCTGATCAATACATTTTAGCCATGCAAGGGAAAAAGGTGCTCTTGGTGGATGACGATCCCGACATGGTTTTCATCGCCCGAGAGCTCTTGAGATCGGTCGGGCTGGAGGTTTTTACCGCGCCCAACGGCGAGCAAGCCCTCGCGGCCATCAAACAGGACCTGCCGGATTTGGTGATCAGCGACTTGATGCTGCCGGGCATGGACGGCGGACAGTTCTGCAAGCGCGTCAAGCAGGACCCCGCATTTGCCGCCATTCCCTTTCTCATGCTCACGGCGGCGGACACGGACGAAGCCGTTCCGCTTGCGCGCGAAAGCGGCGCAAATGCTTTCTTGAGCAAGCCGTTCACTCATAAAATGTTTCTCTCAAAGGTGAATGAATTGCTGAGCGGCGGTGGGAAAAGGTAATTATGAAATACCTCCGCTTCGTCAAAATTGAACATACGCTATTTTCTCTGCCCGTGGTTTTTGCGGGCACACTGCTGGCCTTGCGCGGCAATTCCTTGTCTATTCGGGAATTCCTGTGGATCGTGCTTGCGGCCTCGATGGCGCGCGCCGCCGGCTTCGGATTTAACCGCATTCTGGATGCGGGAATCGACGTAAAAAATCCGCGCACCAAAGGTCGGGAAATTCCTGCGGGAATCATTTCCGTTAAAGCGGCTTGGGCGTTTACGGCGGCAACTTGCCTGCTTTTCATTTTTTCCGCCAGCCGGCTTTCGATGCTCTGTTTTTATCTGTCTTTTATTCCGCTTCTGCTGTTTTTTGTCTATCCATTTTTGAAGCGGCAAACCATGTGGTGTCACCTGGGCCTGGGACTGGCCTGGGGCATAGCTCCTCTGGGCGGATGGCTGGCTGTTTCTCCGCAAATCCGGCCGCTTTCAAACCTTCTGACAGTATTTCTTTTGAGCGGATTCTGCGCCTTATGGGTGGCCGGCTTTGATATCGTTTACGCCCTTCTTGACGAAGAATTTGACAGGGAACATGGCATTCATTCATTTCCCGCAGCCCTTGGTTCGCACCAAGCCCTGCGCGTTGCCCGGGTTTTTCATTTCACGGGACTCTTATTTTTGGCCGCGCTGGTTTCCATTGCGTATGGAGGAGTATTGTCGAATGTTTTGTTCGCTCTGGCGGCCACTCTGCTTGCCGTCAGCCATTTTCGCGTGGAAAACGAGCCACTCACGCCGCAACTGGTTAACTTCGCTTTCTTCAAGATAAATGCCACACTCTCTTTCTTGATATTTTTTATGGTGGTTTCCTTCTAAGGAGGCAATATGAGAATAATCATCGGCTTAACCGGCGCTTCGGGCGCCATTTTCGGCTCGGAATTTCTGAAGGCCTGCCCGGGGGAAAAATATCTCATCGCTTCCCGCTGGGGCAAGTCCGTGCTGGCCCAGGAAACCGGCCTCACTCTGGAGAATCTGGCTCCTTATGCCAAGAAAGTTTTTTCAAACGACGATCTTTCCTCTCCCCTGGCGTCGGGTTCCAATGCATTTGATGCGATGGTGATTGTTCCCTGTTCCGCTTCCACTCTCTCCAAAATCGCTTGCGGCATAGCGGACTCGCTCATGACCCGCGCGGCAAGCGTGGCTTTGAAGGAAAAGAGAAAGATCATTGTCTGCCTGCGGGAAACGCCGCTTTCAACCATTCACATCGAAAACATGCTCAAACTCTCCCAGGCCGGCGCCATCGTGATGCCCATATCGCCGTCGTATTACCAGGAAGCCCAGACTGTCGGAGACCAGGCCCGGCTTTTTGTCGAGCGGATTGTCCAGCTCATTGATCCGCAAAACGCCGCAACGGGCTGGAAGCAAGAGGCGCTTTGACTCTTCCCGAATATCTCCAAGCTCTCAACGGCTTCGGCCGTCTTAAACAAGTTTCTTCCGAGGTCAATGCAGACCTCGAAATTTCGGAAATCTTGAACCGCCTTTATCAGGGCGGCCGCCAAACGCCTCCTGCATTCCTTTTTGAGAAAGTGAAGGGCTCAAAATTTCCTTTGGCCATCAATCTCCTGGGCTCTCCGGAAAACATACACATGGTACTGGGGGATGAGCCGGAAAAAATCAGCGGACGGATTGCGGGTGCGATAGATGATCTAAAAAAGAAAGCCCCGCAAGGAAAAATCCTCTCCTGGGCCTGGAAAAATCGCGCATTCATTAAACATGCTCTGGCCGGCAAGCCCAAAAGGATGAGCTCTGCTCCCTGGCAGGAAGTGGTTATGAAAGAAGCGGACGTGGATCTCGACAAGTTTCCCATTTTGAAATGCTGGCCCAAAGACGGGGGAAAATTCATCACGGCCGGATTGGTTTTTACCCGCAGCCCTGTCACGGGCGAGCGCAACTGCGGCATTTACCGTCTGCAGGTTTTTTCCAAAAACGAAATCGGGCTCCACTGGCAAATCCAGAAGGGCGGCGGGTTCCACTATGCGGAGGCCCAGAAGCTCAATGTGCCGTTGGAAGTGGCCGTGGTGATTGGGGCCGATCCTTTGCTTTGGCTCTCCGCCATATTCCC
The DNA here is from genome assembly GCA_001799975.1 of Elusimicrobia bacterium RIFCSPLOWO2_01_FULL_54_10. Taxonomy (GTDB): domain Bacteria; phylum Elusimicrobiota; class Elusimicrobia; order 2-02-FULL-39-32; family 2-02-FULL-39-32; genus 2-01-FULL-60-11. The sequence continues at coordinate 14,759 of MGUQ01000069.1, forward strand.
CTTGCCGGAAGGCATGGATGAGTTGAGTTTTGCAGGATTAATCAGTGGGAAGGCTGTTGAGACCGTCAAATGCCGCACCACAGGCCTGGATGTGCCTGCCAGCGCGGAAATTGTGATAGAAGGCGTGGCGCGCCCAGGCCAAACCCGCATGGAAGGCCCCTTTGGCGACCATTTCGGGCATTATTCGCACCCCTCACCGTTTCCCGTGCTTGAAATCCAAAGCATTTCGCACAAAAAAAACGCAGTCTTTCATGCCGCGGTGGTGGGCAAGCCGCCCCAAGAAGACAAAGCCATGGGGGAAGCGGTCTCTAAAATATTTTTACCGCTCATCAAAATGATCAAACCGGAGCTTGTCGATCTCTGGGCTTATTTTGAGGCTGGATTTCATAATTTATTGGTTGCAAGCGTCAAACAACGCTACGAGAAAGAAGGCTTAAAGACCGCTCTGGGGCTGCTAGGCGAAGGCCAGCTCTCGCTCACCAAGTGCCTGATTCTCACAGATCCCGGAGTGGACGTCCGCAGTTTCCGCTCAGTTCTGCGCGCCATCTGCCAAAATTTCGAACCCGAGCAGGATTTTCTTCTTTTCCCGGGCACGTCGCAGGATACCCTTGATTTCACGGGCCCCAAAATCAATCGCGGAAGCAAGATGATCCTGGATGCGACTTCGCAAAGCAAGCCCTTGCAGAGTGCCCCGGCCTTCAAAATGGCTGAGGGTTGGGGGGAAGGCAAAGTGCTCAGGGAATTGGACAGCAGGATTTCGGAGATCAAAGCCCTGGAAGATTGCCTTCTTGTGGTCAAATTGAACTCCGGGCAGGAGTCTTCTGATTGCCGGGACTTACTTAAGAAGGTTTTGGACAGGTCCGAGGTTCAGGGATATAAAATCATCGCTCTGGTGAGCGAAGATGTGCCTTTAGAAAACGACATTCTTTTGATCTGGGGGATTTTTACGCGCTTTGATTGTGAAAGAGATGTTTTGTTTTCAAAAATCGAGCTGCGGGGTGCAAGAGCGGTTCATTTCGGCCCATTGGGGATCGATGCAACATGGAAGAAAGGTTATCCCGAGCCAGTGGAAATGTCGCCTGAGGTTGTGGCTCAGGTAACCCGCCGGGGGAGGGAAGTGGGGTTGGAGTAAAGTTTAAACGGTTGCGGTGAACTTCTGGTTGGTGTCCAGAGAAATGCCTGGGCCCATGGTGGAAGAAAGAGAAATGCTTCGCAAGTAACTGCCCTTGGCGCTTGCCGGCTTGGCCTTGATCAAGGTGCTCATAAGCGCGCGCACGTTTTCCGCAATTTTGTCCGAAGTGAAAGACGCCTTGCCCACGATCGTGTGAACAATGCCAAAGTCGTCATTCTTGAACTCGATGCGGCCGCCCTTGAGCTCTTTGACCGCGCGGGCCACTTCAAAAGTCACGGTGCCGGCCTTGGGGTTGGGCATGAGACCCTTGGGTCCCAGCACTTTGCCGAGCTTGCTTAAATCTTTCATGGCGTCCGGAGTGGCCACAATCACGTCAAAATCCATCCAGCCTTTCTGCATCTTCTCAATGATGTCGGCGTCTCCGAAAAAATCGGCTCCTGCGGTCTCAGCCTCTTTCAGCTTCTCGCCCTTGGCCACAACGGCTATTTTCTTGGTCTTGCCGGTGCCCGCGGGCAGCACCACAGTGCCGCGCACGGTCTGGTCCGTCTGCTTGGGATCAATGCCCAGCTTCACATGGAGCTCTATGGTTTCATCAAACTTGGCCTTTGCCGCGTCCTTGACGATCTTGGCCGCTTCGTCCAACGCGTATCTTTTTTTGGCGTCCACTTTTTTATAGAGTTCTGCGATTCTTTTTCCCATTTTATTTCTCCCCGACATCAATGCCCATGCTGCGGGCAGTGCCTTCCACCATGCGGGAAGCGGCCCCCAAATCTTTGGTGTTCAAATCCGGCAGTTTGCGGAGCGCGATTTCTTCCACCTGCTTGCGGGAGATTTTGCCCACCTTGTTGCGGTTGGGCACGCCCGAAGCCGTGGCCAGGCCTGCGGCTTTCTTTAAAAGAGATGAAATGGGGGGCATTTTGGTGATGAACGTGAAGGAGCGGTCTTCAAACACCGTGATGACGGCTGGAATAAGCATGCCGGCCTCAGCGGTCTTGGTGCGTTCATTGAACTGCTTGCAGAAATCCATGATGTTGACGCCGTGCTGGCCCAACGCGGGTCCAACGGGAGGCGCGGGATTGGCCGCGGCCGCCGGAATTTGAAGCTTGATCTGGGTTTTTATTTTTTTAGCCATTTAACTGCTCCTGATTGATTCCCGCATTCGCGGGAATGACAAATTATAATTTCTCCACCTGAAGGAAATCCAGCTCCACGGGAGTACCCCGTCCGAAAATGGACACCATCACTTTGATTTTTGCTCTTTCTTCGTTCACGTCTTCCACGGTGCCGATAAAATGCTTGAACGGGCCTTCGTTGATGCGCACCGTCTCTCCCTGCTCAAACTGGATGGCCGCCTTAGGCTTGGAATCGGGAGTGGCCGTGGCCAGATCGATCATGTTGCGGGCTTCGGATTCGGGCAGGGGGGTAGGTTTGACCCCGCCCAAAAATCCTGTCACACCAGGAGTATTGCGCACGAGCCAATAGGTTTGGTTGTCCACCACCATGTCGGCCAGCACATAGCCCGGAAAAAATTTGCGCTTGCGGATGGTGCGCTTGTTTTTCTTGATTTCCACCACGTCTTCTGTCGGAATCATGATCTTGAAAATCTTGTTGGGCACGTTCTGGTTGGCCGTTAACTTTTCCAGGGTGGCCTTTACCTTGTCCTCATGGCCGGAGTAGGTGTGAATGACAAACCAGGCGCGGGCAGAAACTTCCGTGACTTGAGCCGTCATATTATCCATGAGATTATCCTCGCAAAAAGCATGTCCATGAGCGCCACAAAAACAGACAAAATGCCGACGAGAATGATGATGACCACGGTGGATCCCATCACTTCTTTCCGCGAAATCCAGGTGACTTTCTGGAGTTCCGCGTAAGATTCCTTAAAAAAAGATGTGAGCTGTTCGATCATGCCAAATTCATTCCACAGTTGTTTTGTTTTTTTCCAGGATGCCGCCCACGGCCAGCAGAGTCAAAGAGCTGATGACTGCCAGTATAAGTCCGCCGCCTACGAAGTCCAGGCCGCTCACTGAAGTGTCCACGCCCACCCATTTGATGCTGTTGACGGCGATCTGCAGGACTCGCTCGCCCATGATCTCCTGGAGCTTGAGCATCACCTGCTCGCCGAAAGTGTCTTTCAAGTAGCCAAAAATGCTGTTGATGGTCTCCCCGATCCTGGCCATCTTTTTTAAGTAAAGCGCTTCACAGCCCAAGGAGACGAGGGCAAAAATGATGTAGGCGCGGCCGCGGATGCGTCCGGACAAGTGCTGGAATGCCGAGACGGTGACGCCCAGAAGGCCGGCCAGGAGGATGCCGATGCCGTAGACGCTCTCAATGCCTTTGAGAGAATAGAACCACACGGTCACCCAGGGAACAAACGCGGAAACCGCCAGAACCAGAGAAACAACGCCTGCAAGGTAGTTCAAGAACATTTCATTCTCCTTTTTGAATCTCTAAACTCTCGGGGGCGGCAGGACTTGAACCTGCAGTCCTGGTTTTGGAGACCAGTGGTTTGCCATTAACCGACGCCCCCTGGTAAAACAATTAGCTCTTCGCCTCTTTGTGAGGCGTGTGCTTTTTGCAGGGGCGGCAATATTTGCTGACTTCTACTTTGGTCTTATCCGCCCGCTTCTTGCCGGCCTGATAATGATAATTTTTTGACTTGCACTCGCCGCAGACGAGGGTTTGGATGTTTCTTTCGGCCATGTTATTCGAGGATCTCGGTGACAACTCCGGCGCCCACGGTGTGGCCGCCTTCGCGGATGGCAAAACGCAGCTGCTTCTCCATGGCCACGGGGTTAATGAGCTCCAC
>MGUQ01000070.1:0-3421 GCA_001799975.1 Elusimicrobia bacterium RIFCSPLOWO2_01_FULL_54_10
CCCGTGATGTCGAAGGTAAAGCCGCCCACGGTGACCGAGCGTGCCGTGCCGCCAATGGTATTGCTTTTTTCCAGCACTACGGGTTCGAATTCAATCGGGTCTAAGTGATATGCGCTGGAAAGCCCCGCGAGTCCGCCCCCCAGCACGAGCACTTTCTTCCTACTTTTCAATATCCACCTTGGCGAGCCAGACTCCCACAAAATATGACAGGGTGAAAATGAGGGCGTAAAGCGGCACCGCATACCAGAACCAGATGCGCGTGGTGAGCCAGGCGGCAAAGGACAGGGTCACGGTCACTCCCACGGCGATGGAGACGATCTGGTGGCGGGTGAACCCCATTTTTTCCAGCCGGAGCGCGAAATGGTCTTTGCTGCCCATAAACGGGGACTTGCCTTTTCGGTAGCGCAGCCAGGCCACAAAGAAAGTGTCGTAAATGGGAACGCCCAGGATCAGGATAGGGGCGATGATTCCCGCGTTGTGTTCCGTGCTGTATTCGGTGCCCAGGGACAGCGCGGCCAGAACGAAGCCGATGAAAAGGCTTCCGGTGTCTCCCATGAACATTTTCCGCTTTTTGCTCAAATTATAAGGCAAAAATCCCAATACGGAGCCCGCCAGAACCACGGCGGTCATGTTGACATAGACTTGCTCCGTGGGCAGCGAAATGAACAGAAAAGCCAGGGCTGCAACCACCGCAATGCCTCCCGCGAGCCCGTCCATGATGTCGATGATATTGAGTGAATTCATCACGCCCGTGACCCAAACGACGGTGAGGAAAAAGGCGAGCCAGCGCGGATGCACGAAATTGACCTGGATGTCGTAAAAAAGAAGGATGGCTCCGGCAATGAACTGGACCACGAATTTTTCCTTGAAGGAAAGTCCGCCGCTGACGGTGTCGTCCGTCAGGCCCAGGATGAGAACGAGGGTTCCCCCGTATAAAATCCCCCAAAGCGATCTCAAGGTTCCCGAAGGATATGATGAAAATGTTCTGACGAGCGCCAGAGTTATTATGAAGGAAAGCGCGATGGCCGCCCCGCCCAGATAGGGCGTGGGCTCGCGGTGGGTCTTAATGGCCGTGCTGGGGTGGTCGATGACGCCGAATTTTAAGGCCACGAGGCGGAAAATCGGGCAAAGGGCCAGGGAGGCGAGGAATGCGCAGACGAACCCGCCAAGATAGAGCAGGGGCTGGCTTTGAATGAAGAATTTTTCAGGCATTTTAAGAAAGTTTATTGTATCAAAAAACTTCTGGATGAACGTAAAAAAATGAGCGCCAACCCAGCGGCAAAAAGCATCAGGGACAATGCGAAAAACCGGGAGTGATAGACAAGATAAAGGTGGTGGCTGCCGGGTGTCAGGACAGCGCTGATATGGAGATTCAGCGGGATTGGAGCGCCTCCGTCTGCATCGTGCCTGCCGTGCTCGCGGCAATAGATCCGCCACCCGGGATAATCAGGGATATGGGTGATCAATCGGTCTTGCTCGGGCAAATTGAAAACAGCTTCGGCATGGTCGTTCTCGACTCTCAGGAGTTTTGGAGGGATCGAGCGGCTTTTATCCAAAGCGAAAACGTCCCCCGCGGCCTGGGAATTTTTGTAGACGCGGATATTTTCATCTTCTCCGATTAAATTCCAGGGAGGTTTCAGAGCGTCTTCTGTGAGCAGATGCGTCACATTGAGCCGGCTAAGGTTAAAATGAAGTTCGCTTAACGGCAGACCCTTTAAGTGCGCCCACAGTTTTTTATGGCTTAGGAGCGCCAAAGGCTCTGAGGCGGGATTGAGTGAACGGATGCGGTACGGCAAATTGGTGAGGTCAAAGAAAAGCGCGCGGGTTTTCATGGCGGCATGAGCGGCAGACTTTCCAGGGAGACGCCGGGTGAAATTCACTTTGGGGGAAAGGAGAACGGTTCCGGGATTGCTGTTTTGGACAGTCCGGACGTTTTGAAAAGTCGTTTGGTAGTGTTTGGAATCGATGGTTGGATGCATCTTTCGGCTGTAAGACAGGAGCTCGGCGACTATGAGAATGCATGCCGCAATCATCAACCCGTTCCGCCCAAGGGTACGGAAACCCTGGAGGACAAGAAAACAGGCGCCGATGACCGCCCAATACAGGGCCGCAGGCGGATAACGGAACAAGCGCAAGGGAAGGAAGTGCTGGTGAAGAAAACCAAAAAAGGGGAGGTGGTTTCCCAGTGACAAGAGGATGCCTGTGGCCAGGAAAAAGGCTGAAAGCATGAAAAGCCTGGTTTTTGCGCGCGCAAGGGATGCCAACATGAGACCCGAGGCTGCAAGTCCCCACCAGGCGCTCCAGATCCAAAAGTAACGCTCTCCGGTGAATTGGTCCTTGTGCTCGGTCATCAACAACGGGGAGAGAAGCCCTGACAATCCTGAATATGGCAGAGAATAGGTGCCGGACTCCATTAATCCGATGCCTTCCCCGCTTCGAACAGAACGGCTCAAGAGTTCCGTCATAGGGAGCCATTGGGGCGCGCTCAGCAGAAGAAAAATAAAAATTCCTCCTGCAAGGCATCGGACGGAAGCGGCTGTCGGATTTCGAACCAGGCAAAAAACCCCTACAAATGCAGTCTGCATCAAAAAAGTCTGGGGATGGCCGGCGTAAAACGAGAACAGCATGCCGAGAGCCAAGCCCAAAGCCGCAAGGGTGGGGTGAAATTTTATTTGAGTCGCAAAGAGGAGGAGCGCCGGCAGCCAGACCAGACTGCCCAGCAAGCTCAAAAACTCCAGCCGGGTCAGGACATAACCGTTGAAAGCATAAAGGACTGCGGCAGCAAATGAGGCAACCCGTGGGAATCCCAGTTTTATAGAAAGGACATAAAAACCTGCCGCCGCAATGGCATAGTGAATCCAGTGGAACATTTTGAGCGCGGAAGCGAAATCCCAGAAGAAAAACGGAAGGGTTCCCGGATAAAGGATTGATGACTGTCCATTAGCCAGAAACGGCATGCCTCCCATGGCATAGGAGTTCCAGAGCGGCATTTCGCCGGATTGCATGAATTGGGCGGCGAGGGAGCGCCAGGGATGGAATTGGTAGGTCAAGTCCCGCATGAAAAACGTATGGGAGGAAGTGAGAGTTCCCGACAAAAAAAATATCGGCAGAAGGGCGAGCGGAATGAATACGGTCAAGTCTTTGCGGGTCATGATGCCGGCATGCGTTCCGGGTCCATGGCCAAAATGATAAAAAGCAAAAACAGGATGCCCGGAACATTAAGCGGGAAATCGAAAAGTCCATGAGCGCAGAGCACAGCCGCGGAAGCAAACGTAAAGCGATCCCGGGTGCGCCAAATCAGCCGGTACAGGATTAAAATGAAAAATATCAGAGCGGGGAGGCCAAGTTCAACTGCGGTTTGAAGCGGAAAACTGTGGGCAAACGCCGATCGCAGGACGCCCGGCTCGCGGAACGGCGCGGA
>MGUQ01000070.1:3471-6145 GCA_001799975.1 Elusimicrobia bacterium RIFCSPLOWO2_01_FULL_54_10
AGGAGCCCGGGCCGTGGCCGAACCACGGAGACTGCGCTATTAGAACCGCGCATTCCTTCCACCACCGCATCCGGTCAGTGACGGAACGCCAATGCAAGGGATTCTGGCGCAGGATGAGCGCGCCTGAAAAAAGCAGGGCAATGCCCGCCAGCACAACCCATTTTTTTCCTTGTTTGAGAAAGATCAGGGCGGCTGCACACAGGAACAGGACGGCCAGAACGGATTGTGTGATCCAGAGTGCAATTCCCACAATGATTCCAAAAATAATCCTTGCCGCAAGAGGCCAACTTTTCATCAGCCCCAAACCCGCAACGGCTGAAGCGGAAAGATAGACCGCCATCACGTTGTCGTTTAAAAAAAGTTCCGTTCTCTGAGCGGCGGCGACGTTCCCCCCCGAAGCATAGGCGGCGATGTAAAGAGCGCCGGCAGTCACAGTGCTTGCCAAAAGAATTTTTTGCAAAAACCTCCGCTCTTCGGAAGGTAAAATCCAAACGGCTGCGAAAAACACGCCGGTGCTCACAAGGAAAATGGCCTGGAATGCCGCATCCCGGGGATATCCGGAATGACCGGCCGAGATGACGTACATCATCGCAAAACCTGCAAGCGGCAGGAAAGAACGGTTGAGGTTAAGACGCGGTTTATCTTTAGAGAAGAACCGTGCGCTGAGGAGTGCGAGAACAGCCAGGCTGGTGACCGACAATGCCACGATCGCGACAGGATCCCACAGAAAGCGGCTGAAGGGGACCAGGAAGAGAACGAGGCTTAAGACAAGCTTAAGCAGTGCCGGAGAGTTCAGTAAGGGATGATCTTGGGCGTCACAAAGACCAGCAGTTCCGCCCGGGTCTTTGATACCGTGGTTTTCTTGAACAGATGCCCGAGAAGCGGGATGCTTCCCAGCACGGGGATGTAAGACTTGCTGTCTCCCTCCTGTTCGTTGATGAGGCCGCCGATGACGAAGGTTTCGCCGTCCCGCACAATGACGGTGGTGTTCGCCGTCTGGCTGGTGGTTTTGGGAACCCCGATGGAGGTGGGTTGAGAGGAAGTGATGTTCGGGGCGATTTTCATGGTGATGCGCCCGTCCGCGTTGATGGTGGGCGTTACGGTCAGACTGATGCCGGATAGAGCCTGGTTCACCACCTGGGTGGAGAGCGTTCCCGCGTTAGTGAGCTGGGTTTGGGTTGTGAGATAGGGTTCGCTCACCTGCGACGAGATGGTGGCCGCCTGGTTATTCAAGGTGGCAATTTTGGGGTTGGAAAGGAGTTTGGATTTATTTTTTTGCTGGAGCGCGGAGAGGGCTGCGTTCAGACGGACCACATCCTTTACGAATCCAAAGGATAATCCCAAGCCTGTCGCAGGATTAAATCCGGTTCCTCTTGTTTCCAAATCTGCACCGAGAGGGTTGAGGACCGTTCGATTCTGGAGGCCGGCAGCGCCTGACCCGGGGGTTGTTTCCTCACTTATCGGCTGACCCGTGGCGCCCACGGAAACCATCTGGTTGCCGGACTGGTCGGTGTAAGCCACCCCCCAGGTGATGCCCAAGTCAATGCTCTTGCCCAGGGAAACCTGCACGATTTTGGATTCAATCATGACCTGCGGGGCAGGTTTGTCCAGGTCCAGGATGAGTTTGCCTGTTTTTTCAATGCCTTCAGGGGTATCCGTCACAATGATACTGTTTGTACGGTCATCCACCAAAGTTTTTCCCTTCCCGCCCAATGCGGCTAAAATGGTGGTGAGCTGCGTATTCACGCTTGTGGCTGCAGCATAATTGACTGGAAACAAGCGCGTGGTGGAGATGGCGCTGGTGCGGTATTTGTCGAATTCCACCGGCGTCATGACCTGGACGATGTTCTTGCCCATGGCGATCATCTTCAGGTCCGTGAGGGCCAATACGGTTTCAATGGCGTCCGTGAAAGTCACGTCGCGAAGCTGGATGGAAACCGTGCCGGTGACGTCATTGCCAAAGACGATGTTGACGCCGGCTTTTTCGCTGAGAAGCTTGAACAGTTCGCGGACGGCGATGTCGTAAAAATCCAGCGTGACGAGTTGCTTTCCAAATAATGCGCTGGGATCCGAAGGCATGGATGAAACTTCCTTCAGTTTTTTAGTCTGCAGGGGCATGACTTTGTCCTCAGGTTCAGGTTCCACAGCCTTGGTCATGGCCGGCACGGCGGCAGGCGTTGCGGCAATTTTGGCCGCGGGTTTTTCAGGCTCCATCGGGATAATAGGGGTGGGCATCGGAGCCGGAGGAACAGGTTCTGCTGCAACGGGCGCGGCTTCAATGGCTTCGGCCGGCGTGGGAGCCGCGGCCATGGATTCCATGACCCCTGCGGCGGGTTCGGATGCTTCTGCTGCGGCGGCAGGGGCTCCTGCGCCAGAGACGGCAAGCTTGATGACATTGCCTTCGGAACCGGATTCGTATTCCACGGGTTCATTGAGCTCAACGACCACACGGGTGACCATGGGCTGGGTGCTGAACTGCGCGGATCGTATTTTAGAAAAAACGCCCTTCTTGAGGGTGACGGACCGTTTTTTCCAGTTGTTCCGCGTGTTGTCCAGGTCGATGACCAGACGGTTCGGCGAACTGAGCTTGAATACTTTGAAAATTGCCGGACTGCTGGTTTTGAGTGAAAGCATGTTTCCCTGAATCACAATCTGGTCCAGGGATGCAGGGGTT
>MGUQ01000070.1:6151-6521 GCA_001799975.1 Elusimicrobia bacterium RIFCSPLOWO2_01_FULL_54_10
TCATGTCCGCCTTCCTGGGCTGACACAAACAGGGTTCCTTGCGGCGTGGCCACCAGGCAGAGCGCCAACGCCAGACTCAAGATTCTGTAAAATTGAATTTTCATAGATTTTCCTCCTGTCACTGAAAGCGGATTCATTGTGTCCCCATGCTGATGCCGGCCTCATCTTTCTTGCGAAGGCTGAGTTCGGTCATCGCGCGATTTTGCGAGATAATAATGACGCTGTTTTCCTTGATGATGCACGAAACCCCCGATACGATCCTGTTCTTTTGGTCATAAATCCTGCCGGCCCTCAAAATAAAAGGTTCTCCGTCCGAAGCCGCAATGATGGCCACTTTCCCCCTGCGGTCGCGGAGAATGCCTTTGAGTTC
>MGUQ01000070.1:6540-9417 GCA_001799975.1 Elusimicrobia bacterium RIFCSPLOWO2_01_FULL_54_10
CCCGCCCTCTCCGGACCGGGTTCGCGCCTGGTTGCCCAACAGCGGCATGAACGGGTCCCGTTTGGCGGAATAAGGATAAAAATACCTTGGGGGATCCAGGCGGGCTTCCGGCTGCACATAAGCGCTTTGACTGTCTTTGGGCATGGGCACAATGTCAGACAGTTTTTGAATATCATTTTTTTTATTTGAGCATCCGAAAAATGCCATGGTCAGAACGAGGGCCGCCAAATTCAGCTTTTTCATGGTCGTCATTTTGAGGTATAAATCAGGAATGAGATGTCGCCGGAAACCATCGTCCCCTCTTTTTGGTTGATCTCAGGCCTGATGGCTGATATTTTTGTGGCGAAAATGCGCTCCATTTGGCCCACTTCAGCCATGAATTTTGCCAGGCTGTGATAGGGCGCGATGAACGGAATCTTATAGGAGTGTTCGATGTAATATTCTTTGGCGGTCATGGCTCCCGGCACAAGACTTTTCCATCGAATGCCGTGAAAGCGCATGCGGTCCGACAGGAGGCGGATGAGGCCGGGAACATCCTTGTCGTGAGGAAGTTTTTTCTGCATTTCCAGAATTTCCATGCCAAGCACCCGGATTTCCTGTTCCAGCCTGGGCAGCCGGGCAGCACGGCCTACGGACTGTTCATATTCGCCCTTGATTTTGTCCAGCTCCTCCCGGAGCGTTTTGTGGCGGTCTTGCAGAGGAAGCGTGAAGTATTTGTAATACACGAAAATCCCGAAAATGGCGGCCACCGGGATGGCAACGAGGAGGGCTTGGAGCTGTTTGCGGTTCATGGGCGCCTCAGGTCCCCGCCGGCGGACGATAGGTGAATTTCATGGTGAACCCGTAAGAAATTGCTTTGGAAGTTTCTGTCCCCCCGGATTTCAATTCTATGGCGCTCAAATCCACTCCCGAGAAACGGTCCGTGCGCGACTCCAGAGTTTGGAGCCAGTCGGCCACGCTGTCGATGGTGAGCGCATCAGATTTGGCTTCTACAGCGATGTTTTTTGACGCGTCTTCAGTCAATTTAAAATCGCTGATCCAAATATCCTTGGGGAGGGTCTCAAAAACATGCTCCATGAACATGGGGTAAAGAATACGGCCCTGGAGGAGCAGCACCACGGTGTTCTTTTTGGCGTTCAATGTGTCCCGCTGCTTGTCCAACTCGGTGACGCGGTCCACTTTCATTTTGATTTCCGCCAGTTCCGCCGACCACCGGCTTTTCCGCGCCAGATCATTCTTGTATCTGTTTAATTTGATCTGATGGCTGAAATATCCGAACAACAACATGACCGTCAGAATAAGGCAGGCCAGCACCACCCATTCCGTTCCTTTGCCTTTCTCGCGGACTTCCTTGGGCAGGAGGTTGATGCGGATCATTTGACGTCTCCCGCCCGCCGCATGGCCAGCCCCACAGCCACCCCCAACGTGGTGTGGTATTCCTCGGGCACGCCTTCGGTTCCCGAAATTCCAGTAAATGGATTGAGCCGTTCCACGGGCAGGTTGAGCTCTTTGGCCATGTGCGGGATCAGATTTTTGACGTTTGAAGAACCGCCCGAAACGATCACCCGGTTGACCTGTCGCTCAGTGCCCTGCATGCTGTAAAATTCAATGAGTTTTTTGATTTCAGTGGTCAAGTCCTTGGCGACGCTCGAGATGGCATTGGAAACCGCCACGGCTTCCTTTTTTCCTTCGTTCATGGCCGCTTCTTTTTCCTGAGGGGTGAGGAGGAGGCCGTTGGCCAACTTGAGTTTTTCAGCGGTGCGGATGTCGGTGCCCAGGTTTTTGACGACGGCCTTGTTGATGGAATTGCCGGCCACGAGGCTGTCTTTGACCACAACGGACAGCCCCTTATCAATGATGACAAAATTGGTTTGAGTGAATCCGATGTTGGCGATGAGAACGGTTTCCTCGGGCGGAACGCCCTGGAACGAGGCGTCATATACGCTTTCAAGCGCGAAAGCGTCCACATCGATGATGGTGGGTTTGAACCCAGCGCCTTCAAGAATCTCGGTCCTCTGGTTGACCTGGTCCTGCTTGGCGGCCACCAGCACGGTTTCCATCTTGGTCTTGCCGTCTTCCACCAGGTCGCGCACGGGGTAAAATCCGACATAGACTTCCTCAATGTTGAAAGGGATGTAGGGCTCGGCTTCCACCTTGATGGTTTTGGTGAGTTCTTTGCGAGTGAGTTTTTGAAATTTCACGTAGCGCACGATCACGGAACTTCCGGAAACGGATGAAACCGCGTTTTTGGGAATGCCCTTTCCGGAGCCGCGGTAACTGCGGAGGAGATTGGTGGCCGCGGCCTTTTTTTCTTCCGGGGTGAGTTCGGCTTTTTCCGATTTTTCCCCTTCCATGGTGCCCAGAATGGGGATGACGGACCACCGCACAAGCTGGTATTTTCCCGGGCTTCCCTTGAGCTGGACGATCTTAATGGAGGATGACCCGATATCGATGCCGATAGAATCCGCGTTCCGCATCCCCGGCAGCGGGATGGGAGGCAGTTTCTCCAGGAATTCCGTAATATCGAACTTCATAAATTTGTGCCTGCCGCGCCCCCCCCCCCTAAATTTCAGCGCAAAAAAAAAGCCTACAAAAACCCAGTCAGAAACGGGTTTTTACTCGGCGATTTTTTAAGGCGGTTGCAGCGTCTGTCAAAATCAATTTGAACTATAACAGATAAGGTGAATTTTGTCAATGATTGATGTATTTTTTGTATTCCTCGCGGAATTCGACGACGTTCGGGGCCGATTCCATGATTTTTTCATACTCTTTTTTAGCCGCTTCCAGGGAGGCCGGGTTTCCTGAAATTTTCCAGTTTGAAAGATAAAACTGCGCGGCTTGCCTCCGGTACCAGACATTTGCGGGTTCGAGGCTTAT
>MGUQ01000070.1:9440-17583 GCA_001799975.1 Elusimicrobia bacterium RIFCSPLOWO2_01_FULL_54_10
AGCGGTAGAAGCCGTTCATGGGATCCAGACGAAGGGCGAGAGCCAAATTCTCCCTGGGGTTGAGCACAAAAACCAGGGCAGCCACACCCGGCAGGGATGCCAGAATCATCCAGCAAGCGGTCAGGGCCAGCAGAACTTTTTGCAGGGCGGGTTTTAATTCCATAGGTTCACGGATCGGGACCGCCTGGCAGAGGCAAAAGGCAAACAAAACCGCGACGGGCGGATGACGGAGATTGAAATCAAAAAATGACTGGATCAGAGCCGCCGCGGCGGCGGAAATCCAGGGGCTGGAACGCGGGATGTTTCGCAAAATCAGAATAATCAGGAACAATCCGAGAGCGGCGCCCACGATGCCCGATTCGCACAATACATTGATAACTTCATTATGCGCGTGGAAAGCGTTGCGCAAATCCGGAATGCTCTTGAAAGCGGGATAAACATCGCGGAAAGTTCCCGGTCCGCTGCCCCTCAAGGGATTTGCAAGGATCATTTGCAGGCTGTCTTTCCATATCGTGATTCTTTCAAAGGTGTAGCGATCGTGAATTTTTCGCTTCCAAAGGTCGAAAAACCGGTTGGAGTCAGCGGGGATCAAACTGATGATGACAAGAAGGGCAGAAAAGGCCAATGTCGCCCGGGGTTTTGAGCGGCGCAGTTCTAAAATCGCTCCTCCGGCCCATCCCAGGACGGCTCCCAGGGAATTAGCCAAAAATATGGCCACGCTTCCTATATAAAACGGGAATGTCCCAAAAGCAAGTACAGCGGCCATTGCCATAAAGCCGGATGACAGGTTGGGATAGGGGATCCATGCCCTGGCTGTTGCCGGGAAGAAAATCCAAAGCGCCGCGCACAGGGCTCCTGCCCAAATCACAGCTTTGCGAACGCCTATGTTCCAGGCGTCTTGTTCGTTCAAAAAGAGAATCGAGAAAATTGTGATGAGGATCAACTTGTGAATGGACGTCCAGGTGGCGTGAAAATTGGACGTCCATGACAACGAGAGCGCGCTCCACGCCAGGATTCCCCCCCAGGCCAGCGTGAACGGACGGGAGGGAAGAATCCAAACAGATGGAGACAACAACCGCCGGATCATCAAGACACCGGCAGCAACATTGAGAAATGCCCAGACGGTGATATTGGGAGCGAGTCCGGACCAAAGCGCCGTGCTAAAAATAATGAAAGGGGCCATTCTGAAGGTCGTCAGGGCCGCTCTTTTTCCAATCGGCGTATGCGATCCGCCACCGCTTTCGGGTTTGTCTCGAGAATTCTTTTTGTGTATTCCGAATTGGCCGGGAGCATTTCTCTTTCGATTTTTTGGATTTGTCGAAACGCTTCCAGCGCTTCCCTTTTTTTGCCTTCAGCAGCCAGAATTTCGGCCAGGCGGAACCTCGGATAGATGAAAAAGGGCTCAAGTTCGAGGGCCTGGGAGAAAAGGAAGGCGGCGGCATGAACATTGCGTTGCTTGAGGCACAAATCTGCAAGCTCGGTTTTGTAAAATGGATTTGTGGGGTTTTTCTCGATGGCGTATTCGTAGGCCTGGGCGGCTTCCGTGAGCTCGCCTTTATGGAAATGAGCCCTGGCGATGTATGCTTTTGGACGGTCGTGCACATGGTGGAACCGGAACGCGGAATTAACGGCCAAAACGCGGTCCGCCGTCGGTGAGAGGTCCATGAGTTTTTCAAGCAATTCGCGGCTGTACGGATTCATGCGCACGGCCCGGGCGGCCTGTGATTTTCCCACCCAGAGCGTCCCCAAAGAATAAATTGAGACCATCCCCCAAATCACGATAATCGCAGCCGGCAATGAATATCCTGATTCTCCCTCAGGAAGGTCTGCGGTCGAAGCGGCAAAAAATGAAAACATAAACCCAAAGATTGGTAGGTGGAGGTTGAAATCGACCGCCGCGTGAGCCAGGAGCGCGATCATGCAGGCCAGGGAGGCGGAGATCTCCCAGGAGGAAGGATTTTTGCGGACGGAGCCGACTCCGCGCTTCAAAAGAACGAACAGCAACGCAAGCCAGGCCAGAAGTCCCAGGATGCCGGTTTCGACCGCAATCTGCAAATATTCATTATGGGCGAAAGCGGTTGTTTTTTCATACCTGCCCACCTCATTGTTCATGGGAAGGCGATGGCGTTTATAGGCGCGCTCAAACCCCGCAAGCCCCCAACCGAGCCAAGGTTTAACTTTGAAGGCTTCCACTCCGCCCCGCCAGACGAGGATTCGACTGGTCAGTCCGGACGTCCCAAATTTCGAGGCCAGCGAAGCGGCGGGCTTTTCAAAGAAGATCACCAGCAGAAGGAGCATGATCAGAATGAAAGCTCCAATCCTGAAAACTTTTTTCCGATCCGTGAGGAGGCCTGCGGCCAGGGCGGCGACCAGGGACAAGGCGGCCCCCCGGGAAAAAAGTAGGAATTGGCCGGACAGCAGGAACGCGAGCAGAAGTCCCGCGGCCAGATGCCGGGGACCGAACTTGAAATCCCGGGACATGAGATAGAAAGCGGCGGTTAAAATCCCGAAATTCAGGAATGTCGCGTCCAGATTGCTGTTGGGCATGATCGTCATTCGCCCTTGACCAAGGAGCGCGAGCAGAGCGATGACGACGCTGGAGAGGGCGATTGCGACAAAGGATGAACGGATGAACGGCCTGTCGGCAACAGCCCTAAAGGTGAAGAAATTC
Source organism: Elusimicrobia bacterium RIFCSPLOWO2_01_FULL_54_10 (assembly GCA_001799975.1). GTDB lineage: Bacteria > Elusimicrobiota > Elusimicrobia > 2-02-FULL-39-32 > 2-02-FULL-39-32 > 2-01-FULL-60-11. The sequence continues at coordinate 12,112 of MGUQ01000070.1, forward strand.
AATGCGTGGGCTGCGAAGGCGAACCCATGCACCCAACCTTTGGCATCGAGCGGGTTCACGGCTGATGAAAGCGCCCAGGATGCGAGGACCGCGATGAGCAGCTTTGAGACAGGGTTATTGAAGGGGATTCTTGGAGCGGCAAGCCAGAACGCGGCAAGGGTGAGAGCATGATACAGGGCCAGTCCGAAAGGATCCCGTCCGCCTTTATAAATGAAAAGCAGAACAAGATTGAAGAGCAGAAGGGCTTTGGAGATGTTTTTAGACGAAAAAGAATGCACTTAACGCTCCAAGGGCAAGAAATGGCCCGAACGGCACGGGGGATGAGCGGTTCATCTGCCCTTTGAACATGAAAGGCAAGGCCGCCAAAGTGCCCAGCACAGAGCCTGTCATGAGGGTGACGAGCGCTCCTTTCCATCCCAGCCAGGCGGCAACCCCGGCCATCATTTTCACGTCTCCCATGCCGAGAGCTTCCTGTTTAAGAATTTTTCCGGCCATCCAACGGAACGCGGCCATCAGTGCACCAACCGCAGTGCCGCAGGCAAGCCCTGCCCAGGGTGAGAAATTCAGGAGAGGGTTGAATGCCGAGAACGCCGCGCCGGCCAGGGCCAGCGGCAACGTCAGGTGATCCGGAATGACGCCAAATTTTCTCTCATTTTTTAAAAAAGTGGCAAAGTCGATCCCGCCGATGAGGAAAATAAAGCAGACATAGACCAGAAACGCTGCGAGAACATGCACCGGTTGTGCCTGAAGCTTGAATGCGGCGGCTCCGAATAGCAGCCCGACGACCAACTCCACCAGAGGATATTGAATGGAGATGGAAGCCTTGCAGAAACGGCACTTTCCCCGAAGATAAAGGTATGAAAGAACAGGGATGTTATCAAACCAGGAGATGGGCGTGCGGCAGTGGGTGCAAAATGAGCGCGGTTGGGTGACGGAGAGATTTTCCGGATAGCGGTAAAAATAGACGTTGGCGAAGGACCCCAATGTCAGACCAATGAATGCAATGAAAAGTAGGAGTAAAAGAGATAAGGTCATTAAAAAATGTCAGGGCAAAAAAAGAGGAGAAGGCAACCTTTCAGTTGCCGTTCTCCTCTCTTAAACTGATTTGACTTGCGGTTTTAGTAACCTGTTACCAGGATGTAATCCTTTCTAGTTTAGTGTCTGTGTGAAGGCAATTGACAAAGATGGACTCGCCTGTGCTGTTGTAGATCCAGCCATTCGTGTCAGCTGCGATTCCTTGCCCCGAGTTTGCATTAAAGTTCAAGGTTATCGGGAAAGCTCCAGCAACGGCTGCTGACCGGTTTGCGACCACGGTGGAAGCCAAGTATACACCATAGTTATTGTTGTCCTGATGGTGTGTTCCCAGTTTGCTGTAGGGAATGATCTCAATGTACTTGGGGACCATGGCTGTTTCGAACATGGCATTGAACCCAGCAATGACAGGGACACGGGAGACAGGCGCCATACCCTCGTTGTCTGACAAATATATCGTCAGAGCGGATCTCATGGCCGACAGAGATCCCTTGGTTGCGCCTTCTTTGGATTTACGGATCATTTCCGCGAACTTCGGCACCGCAACGGCTGCAAGAATACCTATAATAGCAACGACAATCATCAGCTCGATGAGGGTGAAGCCGCGTTTGTTCAACGCTTTGGTAATTTTATTCATTAATAACACCTCCATATCAAAGACCTGAAGCATTCCTGTGATGTAGCCGTAATGCTAACAGAAAAAGAAAATCTTGTCAATACTTCCGGATGTAAATATCGATTCAGAGCGGGATTTGTCCGAATTCCTTGATTAAAACCCGGTTTTTTTTGAGGGAACTATCCGTCAACTGCGCCGGCCATGTTGAACATGGGCAGGAACATGGCCACAACAATGGTGCCAATCACAAGGCCCATGAACACGATCACGAGCGGCTCGATCATGCTGGTGAGGCCCTCTACGGCGGCGTCCACTTCGGACTCATAAAAATCGGCGATCTTGGACAGCATGGCGTCCAGGTTGCCGGTTTCTTCGCCGATGGAGATCATGGAGACCACCATGGTGGGAAACACCTTGCTGGCCGCCAGGGGCTTGGCGATGCGTTCGCCTTCGCGGATGGCGAGCTTGGCGGTGAGCACGGCTTCTTCCACCACGATGTTGCCGGCGGTCTGGGCCACGGTGTCCAGGGCCTGCAATATGGGCACGCCGGCCTTGATCAGAGTGGAAAAAGTGCGGGTGAACTTGGCCACGGAGGTTTTTTTCAGGATCATGCCGAAAATGGGGAGCCGCAGGAGCATGGCGTCAAATTTCTTGGCAATGGGCCTTTTTTTGAGGAGAAATTTGGCGATGATAAAGAGGACAATCGGCGCGGGAATGTAGATGTACCAGTACACCTGCAGGAACTCGGAGAGACTCAGGAGCATCTGAGTGGGAGCTGGCAGTTCCTTCCCAAAAGAAGAAAACATTTCTTTAAACTTGGGGATGATGAAAATCAGGAGGAACCAGGTGATGGCAATGGCGATGGTGAGCACCACGATGGGGTACATCATGGCGGATTTTACTTTGGCTTTGAGTTCTTCGGTGGCCTCCAGGTAGCCTGAAAGGCGGTCCAAAATGGTGTCCAGAATGCCGCCCAGTTCCCCCGCGCGGATCATGGAGACATAGAGGTTGTCGAAAGCCTTGGGATATTTTTTCATGGTGTCGGCAATGCCCATGCCGGCCTCAATGTCCATGCGCAGGCCCACCACAACCTTTTTGAACGTGGGGTTCTCTATCTGGTCGCCCAAAATGGTGAGCCCCTGCACCAGCGGCACGCCAGCGCCCACCAGGGTGGAGAGCTGGCGCGAAAACAGGACCAGGTCCTTGGAGGTGATGCCGGGTTCAAAAACAGTTTTAATTTTGTCGAGCGGGTTTTCCCCTTTCTCGATGATTTCCGTGAAGTTGACTTTTTGGGTGCGGAGGAGGGCCTTGGCGGCATTTAAATCGGGGGCCATGACAAAGCCGTCGGCCGTGATTCCCGAAGTGGATTTTCCCTTATAAGCGAATTTTGGCATGATGTTTTCTCGTCAGGTTTTTTTAACAGGTATTCGATTCTTTGTCAATAGCGCGGCGCTTACGGAGCGGGGAACGAAATGGCTGATGTCTCCCCCCAGCCGGGAAACTTCCTTGACCAGGGACGATGACAGATAGGTGTACTTTTCATCCGGCATCATGTAGACCGTCTCCAGCGGCTCTTTTTTCCTCTGGGACAGGTGCCGGTTCATGAGCGCCATCTGGAATTCATATTCGAAGTCTGAGACGGCTCGCAGACCGCGCACGATGGCGCAGGCGCCTTTCTTGCGGGCGTAATTCACGAGGAGGCCGTTAAAATTTTCAACAGAGACGCCTTTCAAGCCCTGGGCGGCTTGCCGGAACAGGGCCGTCCGCTCCTGAACGGAAAAGAGAGGGCCCTTGGACCTGTGATCCGTCACGGCAACAATCACGCTGTCAAAAATTCTCAGGGCGCGCTTTAATATGTCGAGGTGGCCGTTGGTGACGGGGTCAAAGCTGCCGGGATAGATTGCGGTTTTCTTCACAGACTAATCATATAACACGGGGATTGCAGGGTCAATCTGGAAATTATATTGTTAGGATTCCGTGGTACGCATCATCAAACTTGCCGGCCCTGTCCTATTCTTTGCCTTGCTTGCCGGGCTGTTTCTATCGCTGTTGCTTGAGGGCGGCGATCCCGATTATTATTGGCGCCTGAAGCATGGGGAAATGCTCGTCAAAGAGCATCTCTTCCCCATGAAAGAGACGTTTTCTTTCACCGCCAACGGGACCCGCATGCAGGTGAATGCCTGGCTGACTGAGATCCTGTTTTACTTGATTCACAGATCCTTCGGATATTTGGGGCAAGCCCTATTCCATTGCTTTCTCCTTACGGCCACGCACCTTTTGCTTTATTTGTTCTTGACCAGGCGCATCCTGCTGCCCACTTTCGGGAGCGCGGCATTGACGGGTTTATGCGCGTTGATTTTTTTCAACGTTGCCGCGCCCAGGGCGCAGAATATCAGCTTCCTGTTCTTTTTGCTGTCTCTTTTTGCCGTCGCGGAATGGGAAAAGGGCAATGAGAAGGCGCCTTATTGGATTGCCCTTGGAATCTTTCCGTGGGTGAATTTTCACAGCGGTTTTATGATCGCTTTTGTCTTGCTGGCTTTGATTGGAGTCGGCAAAATCATTCATGACCGAAGGCTGAGCGTCAGCGCCTTTTGCCCCCTGCTGGCTGGAATATTATTTTCATTGATCAATCCCGAAGGCTATCAGGTTTATGCATTTCCTGCCATTTCCATGGTCAATCCCACGATTTTGAATCTGATCAATGAAATGAAGCCCCTGAATATCCTGGATCCCATGAGGTTTTATCCTTATCTTGCCATGCTTATTCTGATCATGCTTTATGGAGTCAAAAGTTTTGCCTCCAGGCGTTTCCCGTGGGCGCTGCTGTGTTTTGCCTTAATTTATCAATCCATGACGGTCTTGAGGATGGCGCCCTTTTTTGCGATCGTAAGCGCAATTTGCATCGGGTTCTCTCTCAAATCTTCCGGAGATGACAAAAGTCTCAGGATCATATTCATCGTCCTGTCGTTATTTGTCGGCGGAATGGCGCTCAGGCACGTTCATCCGCGGATGCTGAACATCTATCCATGGAATGAAAAGAGCATTCACAGAAAGTATCCCGAAGAATCGGTGCGGCTGATCCGTGAAAAATATCCCGGCAAGAACATTTTCAATGATTTTGGCTGGGGCGGATATCTGATCTACCACTTGCCGGAAAACCGGATTGCAATCGATTCCCGGACCCTGCCGTATCTGGAATTTATGGAGTACGGGTATAATTCTGTCATTTGGGCCACGCCGCGCGCCGCCTGGGTGTTGGACGAGATCAAAGCGGATTTGGTTTTATACCCCACCCCCAGCTTGCTGGTCAGATATTTGGACGGGCATAAGGATTGGGAACGAGTGCTGCAGACGCCCACGGAAAGTTTGTTCGTGAGAAAAAACATCAAAGCGCGTCACATTTGAAAAAGACGGTCAAAAGTTGTACTTTACCGCAAGTGGACATCCCCTCTCAGTCCGAAAAGAAATCATTTCCTGATTATTGGATCACAACCGCTTTTTTTTCGCTCCTTGCGGGAATTTTATTTTTGATACTTCTCGAACGGGTCGATCCCGATTATTTCTGGCGGTTGAAACACGGGGAACTGATGGTACGGGAAGGCATTTTTCCCATGCGCGACATGTTTTCGTTTACGGTTGCCGGCGAGCGGACCATCGTCAACGCCTGGGTGGGCGAAATCCTGATCTACGCCGTTCACAACGGATTTGGGTATTTGGGGCAGGCCTTGTTCCACGCGATTCTTCTGACCACGGCGCATTTCATGCTTTATGTTTTTCTGACCCGCAAGGTGACGCTCTCGCGGACGGGCAGCCTGGTCTTGACC
>MGUQ01000070.1:17598-35683 GCA_001799975.1 Elusimicrobia bacterium RIFCSPLOWO2_01_FULL_54_10
AATTTTTATGTCATCACCGGGCCGAGGGTGCAGAATTTCAGCTTTATTTTTTTCATGGCGACTCTTTTCCTCGTTCACAAATGGGAAAACGGCGATGAAAAGGCACCGTATCAGATCGCGCTGCTCATTGCGTTGTGGGTCAATTTACACAGCGGCTTCGTGATTGCGCTGGTCGTCCTGCTCCTGATCGCATTGGGAAAAATGATCGAAGACCGCCGGTTCTCTTTCAAGGCGTTCGCTCCGTTCTTCGCCGGGCTTGCGGCCTCCTGCGTCAACCCTGAGGGATACAACTCCTTTTACCTTCCCGTCTACAGTTTTATTGAACCGTTAAACCAGGAGTTAGTTCAAGAAATGAAGCCTTTGGAAATTTTACAGCCTTCCCAATTCATTCCCTATTTTACAGTCCTCGCCCTGCTGATGGCGTTCGGATTGGGCGCGGTGCGGCGCAGGCGCTTCCCCTGGTGGCTTCTGTGCTTGGCCCTGGCCTATCAGTCCATGCAAACTTTGCGGATGATCCCGTTTTTCGCCTTGGTCGGCGTCATTGTGGCCGGTTTTGCGCTGAAAGATGCTGAGAAAATAAAACCGCCCAGATGGATTTATGCGTCGCTTTTTCTGGTATTTTTGGGAATGACATCCCATTACACCTACCTTTGCGCTCAAAATGTTTTTCCCTGGAACGAAAGCCGCATTCATGAAGTGTACCCGCACGATTCCGTCCGCGTCATCAAGCAAAAATATCCCGGAAAAAACGTTTTCAGCACTTTTAACTGGGGCGGCTATCTCCTATACCATCTTTATCCCGACAACCTCATAGCCATTGATTCCAGAACCATGCCCTATCTTGATTTCCTGCGGCTGGTGTATGTCCCGGTCATGAACGCGAGCCCGCAGAGTCCATGGCTCCTTGACCAGATCAAAGCCGACCTCGTGCTGGTTCCTCCTGATTCCAGAATATTCCAGGACTTGTCCAAAGGTGACGGCTGGGAAACGGCCCTCAAAACTCCCACGGAAGGGCTGCTTCTGAGAAAACGCTGACCCGCAGTATTTCAGCCGATGCTGGCCAGAAACCAGGATTTTGAAAATTGGGCGCGGATGCGGGCGCGGATTTTTTCATGCTCCGGCAGGGCCAGGTTCGGGTCTTTTTCAACAAGCGCCTGGGCCGCGCGCTGGGCGGATTGGATGAGGCCCAAGTCGCGGTTGAAATCGGCGATTTTGAAAGGGGGAAGTCCGTGCTGAGAAACGCCGAAGATTTCCCCCGGTCCACGGAGTTTCAAATCCTCTTCGGCGATTTCAAATCCATTTTGGCTTTTTAAAATAATGTCCATGCGCCTGCGGGCCGCCTCTGTCTTGGTCTGGCCCACGAGAAAACAGAAGGAAGCGTTCGCCCCCCGCCCCACTCGCCCGCGGAGCTGGTGCAGCGTGGAGAGGCCGAAGCGCTCGGCGTTTTGAATCACCATCACTGTGGCGTTGGGCACGTCGATGCCGACTTCTATGACGGTGGTTGCCACGAGCGCGCGGATATTTCCCGCCTTGAAGTCCAGCATGGTCCTTTCCTTGTCATCGCGGCTCATGCGGCCGTGCAGTAGAGCGATCGGGAAGCCCTTGAACGCGCCGGACTTAAGTTTTTCGAACTCCTGAACGGCCGCCTTGAGTTTGGAGATGCCGGAGCTTTCCAAGTCGAGCGCAGGAAGGAATTCCATCTCATCGTGTTCTTCCGCCAGTATTTTAGAGCGGCTTTCGTCGATGAGAGGGCAGACCACATAGACCTGCCGCCCCTTTTCAATCTCCTGCCGTGCGGCCTGGTACGCTTCGGGCCCCTTCATCAAGGCCGTTTTGATGGTCTGGCGGCCGGGAGGGAGCTGGTCTATGGTGGACAGGTCCAGGTCCCCGTAAATCCCGAGCGCCAGCGTTCTGGGAATGGGCGTGGCAGTCATCACAAGCGTGTCAGGAGCGGGTTTGCGGCGAGTCAGCTTCAAGCGGTGCTTGACGCCGAAGCGGTGCTGCTCGTCAATCACGACCAGGCTCAAATTTGCGAAGCGGATATCATCTTCAAGGAGAGCGTGCGTTCCCACCGCAATCTGGATTTTTCCCGACTCACAACCCGTCATGAACGATTCTTTTTCCTTGCCTTTGACGGAACCTGTCAGGAGGCCCACAGTCACGGGAAGGCCTTTCAAGAGATGTTTGAGCGTGATGTAGTGCTGCTCCGCCAGGATTTCTGTCGGGGCCATGAGGACGGCCTGTTTGGAGTTTTCGACCGCCAGAAGCATGGCGGAAATGGCCACCACGGTCTTCCCGCTGCCCACGTCGCCCTGGATGAGACGGGTCATGGGATGCGGGCCTTCCAGATCTGAAAAGATCTCAAGGATGACGCGTTTCTGCGCCGGAGTGAACTCAAACCCGCAGGCCTTGCGGAACGGGGTGAGCAGAGTCTTTTTGACCTCATAACTGAAATCGCGCGGCACCCGGCGCCTCTGGCGGGCGATGGCCAGAACGGTTTGAAGCATGAACAGTTCCTCAAATGCAAGGCGCGCACGGGCTTGAGAGACTTCTTCCAGAGTTTTCGGGAAATGGATCTTTTCCAGGGCTTCCCGCAAGGCCATGAGTTTGAGTTCGGATTGAACAGATGGCGGCAAGGGGTCTGGCAGTTCGGTGGCCGGGAGAACGCGGTGGATGAGCCCGCGAAGGAATGAAACGGAAAGGCCTTCCGTGGCAGGATAAACAGGGACAATCCTGTCGAGGTGGATGATGTCGGCCGAATCCTCGCCGTTCAAAACCTGGTGTTCCTTAACGGAAACGGTTTTGCCGTTGGGGCTCAAACCGACTTCGCCATAGACCATGATGGACCGGTCTTTGACGAATGCGTGTTTCAGGCCCTGCAGGACGTCATACTGATAGGACCTTCGCCGCAGCCACCGGCATTCGATCTCTCCCGAATCATCCGCGATCCTGGCGCTGGCAATGGCGAATCCTCTGGGCGTTTCAGTGAAGCTGAAATTCTTGAGGGATCCAAACAAGGCCAGGGTTTCGCCGACTTTGGTTTCGCGGATTTTTTTGCGGCAGCGTCGGTCTTCCCAGGTGCGGGGATAATATCTCAACAGGTCTTCGATAGTGGCAACGCCGATACCGGCCAGTTTCTCGGCCATCCTGGGGCCCACGCCTTTGAGGAAACGGACGGGTGTGTCCGGTTTATGGACTTTTTCTTCTGTGATCAATCCATCGTACCAGCTCACGAGGTCCGGATATTTCCCTGTCAAGTAATGCCAGGACCAGGTCATGCGTCAGGAGGGTCTCTAACCGGCGCTCGTAAAGAATGCCTTCATTTTGTCCGGGAAGTTTAACGATAAAAGGAACCCACCGGTCGAAAACTTTGCCGTCATAAAATTTTGCATCACGCCAGTGGTGGTCGGAACTCAGGATGACCGCCGTTTTTTCCCATGTCCCTGATTGTTCCATAACAATACGAAGTTCGCCCAGCGTGCGGTCAACAAGCGCCAGATTGTTCAGATACCCTTCGTTGTCCCCTTCAGGGGTGTTTTTGTAGTCATAGATTAGCTCTCTGGCCGATCTGTCATAAATATAAGGATAATGAGGGAGCAGAAAATAGGCGACGATCAGTCCCAGGCCGGGGTCTTGCACGCATTTTTTCGCGTTGTATAAAGCGGCTTGATAATCATTGACGACGCTCTGATTGCTGAGTTGTCTCTGCAGAGTTGCTTTTCGCGTTGCGCTCCAAATGGGCAAGAGGCGGCTGGATTGATATGCAATGATTTTAAACATCGCCGCGAGCGGATCATCCAGGGTGAAATTTTTTTCAAGCTGAGTGTTTGTTTGACTTTTAAAAATGCTCTGCCAATTTTCTGTTTCCGACACAAAAGCTGTGTTGAATCCCGCCTTGAAAGCTTTTGTGAAAATACTGGGTTGAGCGCTTAATTTAACAGTCTCGCCAGATTTTGCAAGGGTGATCATCATGTCTGACGGAGTCGGTTTGCAAAGGCTCACGAGTTGACCTGTCAGGAGGGCAGAAATTGAAAGATAGGTGGAACTGGCGGGAGAATAAGCGTTCGCGGCGTAGAAAGATTTGGCGCGGAGCCTGTCTAGTTCTGGAAGTTTAAGCGTCGCCGGCCGGCCCGGAAAGGAAAAGCGCTGGTCCATCTCGTCAAATATGAGCCAGAGCACCCGGGTCTCTGAAATGATATTTGAACGGGTCTTTTGGACCACAGGTTTGTTGCGGACAATGGACCGAACTTCCACTATTCTCCATGCCGCCTGGGATAATGTGACCAGTATAAAGGGAGATAAAATCAACAAGGTTTTTAAAGCAAAGCGGATAACGGGTCTATGCCAAAACTGAAGCGCAAGGAATATTAGGAGGCCAAACAGAATCATTTCAGGGATAAATGGAGGGAGAGTCAGGGCCATTAAACAGAGGATGCTGGCATGTCGGATATTTTTATTCTTTTTTTGAATCAATCCGAACGCTGCAAAGGAATAGAATATGAATCTTGCCGCAAGAAAACGCCATTCATAGTGCATTAGAAATCTCCAATATCCATTGCTTCCATATAGAAATTCTGAATATTCAATTCCATTCAACTCAAAAATCACGGTCAGGAGGATAGTCAATGCTCCTAAAAACGACCCACGCGCCAAAATCGTTGCCACTTTATTTTGGGAGGATCGAGCAATCCGCCACCCCAGATAAAAACCCCCCGCCAGCACTATTACATTCAGGATCAGCGCAATCAGATGGTACGGAATTAAAATTAGATTCATGGAAAACCAGTTGGAAGTCTTGAGGAGGACCGCCCATTCTCTTATAAAAAACAAGTTTGCGAGGGAAAGGGCTATGGCGGCTTTTTTGGCTTTTTCCATGCGAGTGCCTACAGTTTCTTCTTCAAGCGATAGATACGGCGTGTTTTTGAAAGTTGAAGGGACCGAAGCATGGAAAAATGCCTGCCGCAGGCGCTTTCAAAGGTTTCCATCGTAAGGGATGAGAAGAGGGGGCCCCTGCCGCGGGCAATGAGACGGAACATGGGATCCTCCGGCGTGATGAATTCGATCAGCAATAGATCGGTCGTCAAATCGGATGCCAGTTTCAAAATCTCCTCAAGCGGGATCCGTTCGGTGACCATAAGATGGTGGACGATCGCCAGCATCAGGACCGCATCGAACTTGCCCATGGCGCGTTTCAAAAACGAAGAACATTCCTCATTCCGCCAGCCCATGGCCGGGCTTGGACGGGCGATGTCGACAACGAGCGGCAGGATGTTGAGCCCCTCGGCGGAGGCAGTCCGCCAGACTTCCCCCACGACTGCGGCGTCAGAATCGATTGCGATAACTTCCGAACCGCCTTTGGCCGCAAGCGCGCTGAAATGGCCGGTGTTGCAGCCGACGTCCAAAACTCTTTTTGGCGAAAATTCATCAAGCGCCTGCCGGACAAAATCAGATTTTGTCTCGAACTCGGCCTGGGAATAAGATGGATTCGACATGTACCCGCACCAGGCGGACCGGGATCTCCCATTTTGATCGGCAAGGCGCAGCCTGGAACGCAGATGCCGGTACAAGGACTTTAGGATGAAACGCGCTTTTTCAGGGTCTTTCGTCAACTTTTGCCGATACATTCCAGTTTGAACTTTTTGTCCGCGGGAGCCGAGCCAGGTGGGCAGGGTCACCATGTCCATGAATGCCGGCCGAAATCGCTGAATGGGGCTGATGAGTTTATAAGCGGCTTCCGGTTCAATGCCGTCGCGACTGGCGTTGAAAAGAGCATTCAATGACAGCCCCAGATGTTTATTGAGGAGAAGAGGAATGCAGAATGTCCGCACAAATTGCGCATACGGCAGCCATGCGGGGTCTCGAGTGTCGCGCTGTTCAAAAGACAATACATCGACAAAGACCGCCTTAGCCCCTGAAAAGAGGACATTGTAGGGTGAAGCGTCTTTCAGGCCCATTCCATCATTCAAAAGAGATTCGGCGAGATCCAGAGTCAGATGTCCCGCCGCCATGAGCATTTCCGGGGGCCATTCATAGGGGAAAGAAGCGAAGGAAATCCGTTGATGCTCGGCGGTCATCTCGTTTTCCGGATCGTTCGAGGGTTCGCTCAGAAGGCGGGTTTGCACCAATTTTCCTTGTTCAAGGAATGTGCGGTTGGTTGATGATGCCAGAAAAGCGCGGAAATCAGGGGCGAACGATTTGTTGATGGTGCGAATCAGGCGTCCGTCCAGATCTTTTAATGTCCCCCCCGGGTCACGAAACATCTTTGGAGGACTTAAATCGTTTGCAAAGAGCGTCCCATCTGGCGCGGAACCACTGCCGGATCTTGTCGACGAAAAATGCAGCGCCGAAAATGCCCGCCAAGATCAGTTGCCAAAGCAGCGCGCCCATGCCGGGGTCGACATAGGCAAAGGCCGAGTCAGGAGCAAAGCAAGACCATAGACCCAGCGTCCATATCGAGAAAAATATTTTATGCATGAATTGCTTTGATTCTATGATTTTGAAAGCTTCGAATCCACCAATTTCTGCAATTCACCTATGGTTTTAAGTTTTAAAATTTCCAGTCCCTTGAGACGGATGGAATACTCTTTTTCGACGGCAAGTATAACTCTTACATGATTAAGGGAGTCCCAACCAGGGACCTGGTCCGCGGTCATGTCATCATCGATTCGGCAGTCCTCCAGGGCCAGAGTTTTGAGAATCGTGTTTTTCAGTCTTTTAGATATCATGGGATTCCATCCTTTCGCGGTTGGCTTTTCTGGCTGGCTTGCCCGAGGAGCTTTTTATCAGCCATCTCGGTGGCACGAGATGGATTTTGCGCAGAGTCACGTCGATTGCGGCTGCAGCGCTCATGATGCCGGCGCGAATCGATTTTTTTTCATTCTCGTCACTGGCGTTGGTTTCCGCGATCAAATGAACCTGCTCTGTTCCCAGGTCTGGATCCGCCGCGCCGTAGGCGACTGCCCGTCCGGGGATGACGCCCGCCACGGCCGTGACCGCGTCCTCAATGTCCTCCGGAAAAATGTTGTTTCCCCCAACGATAATGATATCCTTTTTCCGGCCCACAATGAAATATTCATCCTGATCCCGAAAACCATAATCCCCGCTGTAATACCAGCCCTCTCGAAGCGCTTGGCGGGTGGCGTCAGGATTGTTGCGATATCCCTGGAACATGAACTTCGAACGGATGGCCAATTCCCCCACCTCGCCGTCCGGCACATCTTTGCCAATATCGTCCACCACGCGGATTTTGCAGCCCGTGACGGCTTTGCCGGAACTCACGCAGATTTTTGCGGCCATCGAACCGCGGTCCAACGAGATTTCCCTGGGTTGCTTTCCGGGCACACACTGAGTTGCGGCAAAAACGGTTTCGGCCATCGCATAAGCCGCCGAAAGCGACTGTTCTTTGAGTCCATAAGATTTGAATTTTTCCAGGAATTTGGACATGCTTTCGCGGCGAACGGGCTCGCTGCAGTTGATAACCATGCGCCAGCTTCCCAAATTTACTCCCGTCAGTTCGTCCTCATGAATTTTATCCGCCATCAGGTTAAATGCAAAATTCGGCAGCCAGGAAATGGTGCCTGATTCTTTTGAAACGGCGTCCGAAAGAAGAGAGGGTGCAGTGATCCAGTCGAAAGGGCTCATTTGAACGAGTGGAACGGCGCGGGCCAGAGAAAGATGAAAGGCCGCAATCAGCCCCATGTCGTGATAAAGTGGAAGCCAGCTCACAATTTTGTCGCTTTCCCCGATCCCAATCGATTTGGCGTAAGTATCGACATGACCCAAGACGGCTTCATGAGAGAGTGTCACCGCCTTCTGAAGACCGGTCGTGCCTGAAGAGTGCTGGAGCAGGCATTCATCGGAAACAGAAATCTTCGATTGAATCCGCTCAATCTCATCCGGTATTTTTAGATTCTTGGATTTCCCTGCATTTTTTTCCAGGGGAAACAGCAATCCCTTGATTGTTGAGCCAGGTCTGGAAACTGACGGAACCAGTTTTTCCTCAAGTGCTTTCTCGGTCAGGATCCAGTCCAATCCTGAATGGCGGGACATGCCTTCGAGTCCCTGCCGGTATTTTTCCGGATGGATCCTGGGATTGGGATACTGGAGGACGGTCGGAATGGCGCCCAGCGCGACCACAGCCATATAGAGGGGATAAAACTCAGGGTGATGGGGGATGATGAGGGCGCAGACATCGCCTTTGCGGATTCCCGCGTCTGAGATGTTTTGCGCGTGCTTTTGAGCCGATTCCAAAAGTTTTGACCAGGTCCAACGGAATGGAGACTGTTCTGCCGTCCAATGGATGATGGCGTCTCGGTTCGGATAGGATTGTGCGTTCAGACCCCATCGGCGCCAGAGGACATCCGAGGACAACTTCATACGAATTGTATAAATTTATTCATAAAAATTTGCTAAAATAACTCAATCATGGCATTCAAATGCACAGTCTGCGCAAAAGGACCCAGCGGAGGGAACACCGTCAGCCATTCCAGACGGCACACCCGGCGCCGGTTCCTCCCCAACCTCCAGAAGATCCGCGTAGTTGTGGACAACACCGTTCAGCGGGCGTATGTCTGCACCACCTGCATCAAATCCGGCAAAATCAAGAAAGCCGCTTAATTTCCGCTTAAAATCTTTAAGCGGGATTCTCCCGAAAATACTTTCTTATCTTTGAGCGGGCCCTTGGGGTTCTGACGAAATCCAGCCAATCCTTGTGGGGATGCTGGCCTTTTCTTGTTTGGATCTCGCAGCGGTCTCCGGAAACAAGCTTATAGTCCAACCGCACCATCTTGTCGTTCACTTTGGCTCCCATGCAGGAAAACCCCAAGTCTGTGTGCACATCAAAAGCGAAATCCACCGGCGTGGAGCCCGCCGGCAGTTTCTTAACCTCCCCCTTGGGCGTAAACACAAACACCTGGTCAAATTCCAGTTCGGTCTTGAGCCCGTCCAGCACTTCCTTGGGGTCGCTGGACTCTTCCAGCCATTCCAGAGTGGCTTTGAGCCAATCCATTTTGGCTTCCACGGTGTCCCGCTTGCCCTGCGTGGAAGTGGGGCCGGTGAGCTTATAGCGCCAGTGCGCGGCCACGCCGTATTCGGCAATGCTATGCATCTCTTCCGTGCGGATCTGGACTTCCACAATGTCGCCCGGGGCCATTTCCACGGTGGTGTGGAGGGATTGATAGAGGTTGTTCTTGGGGATGGCGATATAGTCGGTGAAGGAATCGGGCACCGGCTTGAAATTGGAGTGGACGGCGCTTAAGATGGCATAGCAGTGCTCGACGGTGTCCGTGAGGATGCGCACTCCGGACAAGTCCTGGATTTCTTCAAAGGGCTTGTTCTGGCGGAGCATTTTGCGGTAGACCGAATGAATGCTCTTTGGGCGGGCGCTGATGTGAATTGGAATGTTAAGCGGCTTCAAAACCGACTCGATTTTATCCACGCTGGTTTTCAAATGGACTTCCCGTTGTTCACGATTTGCGCTCATTTTGGATTCCAGCTCGGCATACACTTGCGGTTCAAGATATTTGAGAGACAAATCCGCCAGGTCGTGTTTCAAGCCATACATGCCCAGGCGCTGGGCCAGAGGCACATAGAGGTTCAAGGTTTCCTCGGAAATCCGCCTGCGCTTTTGTTCCGGAAGCGCTCCGAGAGTTTCCATGTTGTGGCGGCGGTCGGCCAGCTTGAGCAAAATCACGCGCACGTCCTTGGCAGTGGCGATGAGCATTTTGCGCCAGTTTTCCGCTTGCTCCGTGATGGCTCTGTCCGCCACCATCTGTTCCAGCCGGTCGATCTTGGTCACGCCTTCCACGATGGCCGCCACTTCGTCCCCAAATTCCGCTTTCAGCTCTTCCCGGGTCACCTGGGTGTCTTCGATGACATCGTGCAGGAGCCCGGCCTGGAGCGTGACCGCGTCCAAATGAAGTTCGCTTAAAATTTTTGCAACGGCGAGAGGATGGGTGACGAATGGGTCTCCCCCCGCGCGGAGTTGTTCGGCGTGGGCGCGTTTGGAGAATTCGAACGCGCGCCTTAAGGGTTCCTGAGCAGCAGAGGACAGGTAGGAAACAGCATTTTGCGCCATTTCCCCGAATGAGGTCTCTAAGTCCTGGGACAAATTATTTTTGGACGGGGCTGGAGGCGGAGGCGTAAAGCCGCTTGGGCATTCGGCCCGCCAAAAACGCTAGGCGCCCGGCTTGGATTGCGAGGCTCATGGCGCGCGCCATGGCCACGGTATCTTGCGCTTCCGCAATGGCGGTGTTCATGAGGACGGCGTCCGCGCCCAGTTCCATGGCTTCAGCCGCGTCGGAAGCTGTGCCCACTCCGGCGTCTAAGATGAGCGGGACATTTTTAATAACATCGCGGATGAACCGGATGTTGATGGGGTTCAGGATGCCCTGCCCGCTGCCGATGGGCGCGGCAAGCGGCATTACGGCGGCGGCGCCGGCTTCTTCGAGCTTTCTGGCCATGATGGGGTCATCATTGGTGTAAGCGAGCACTTTAAAACCTTCTTTTTCTAGCACCTTGGTGCCTTCGAGGAGAGCTTCCGTATCAGGCAGCAGGGTTTTGGCGTCCGCGATGATTTCGAGCTTGATGAGATTGGTTTCCACGAGCTCCCGGGCCAGACGCGCGCAGCGGAGCGCGTCAGCCAGGTTGTAGCACCCGGCGGTGTTGGGCAAAATGTCCATGCCCTTGGGCAAATATTGCCAGAAAGACTGGGGCGAGCGGTCGGTCAAATCCACTCGGCGGATGGCCACCGTCACCATTTCTGAGCCGGAGGTCTCAAGAGTCTGTTTCATCAAATCCAGGGTTTTATATTTTCCCGTGCCCGTGATCAGGCGCGAGCCATAAGTTTTGCCCGCAATCACGAGCGGCTTGTCATTAATTTCAGTTCCAATTTCCGTTATCATTCTATTATCCCCCTCCAATCATCTGCAAAAATTTGATATCAGTGCTCATATTTTGACCATCGTTTTCCGATTTCCTCATAAACCTCTTTTCGGTGGGCGATCATCCAGATGGTAACCTTGGAATTTTGGAGTTCATAGACCACCCGGTAATCCCCCACCCGCAGTTTCCAAAGCCCCAGAAGAGAGCGTCTTAGGCGCTCCCCATAATGCTGTGGGGCGATCTCAAGCCTTGTTGCTATGGCTTTCTTGATGCGCACCTGAACATTCTTGGGGATGCGGTCCAGGTCGGAATGGACTTCCGGCCTGAACTCTACCTGAAAATTCAATTCCTACTTGACCTTTCTCTTCTGCCAGAAATATTTCTGGGGGATGGAAGGAGCCTTGTTTCTCATGCGCGCAATTACTTTGGCCTCCAAAACTTCGTCTTCGAAAAGCTCCAAAGCCTCTAAAAGAAGGTCCCGGGCCTTTTGAGAGAGTGAAACCCCGTCCCTCTTGGCCAGGCGCTCCACGGCCTTAAAAATGGGCGGCTCCACAATTGCTGAAATCCTGGGCAGAATACTGGGCATTTCATTCACCTCCTAAAGGATTTCTTAAGTGTAGCATAAGTAGCACACCTTGTCAAGGGGTGGACTCCCCTTATCCCCCTCCGATCATCTGCAAAATTTCGATTTGGTCGCCGTCTTTGATTTGCGTTTTCAAATAATCCGCGCGGCGCACAATGGTTCCGTTAAGCTCGCACGCTATTTTTTTTACCTCAATTTTTTTCTCAGCCAAAAGGTCCGACAGAGTGGTTCGTTCGGAGGCTTCGTCCGGTTTGCCGTTCAAAATGATTTTAACTTTCATCCGCAAAAATCCTAAAAATCCCTCATAAGAATTTTGCTGGAGTGCCGATTTCCTCTATCTAATAGCATTAGAGAATCGGCCCCCCCTACCATCGCACGCCTCCCAGAATGATTCCTGCGGCAAAGGATCCCAGGCAGTAGACATCGCGCACCTTGTGTATGCGGGGCAGGATGTCGGAAGCTCCCACATAGAAAAATATGCCCGCAATAAACCCGAACAGCCATCCCATCAAGGAATTGGAAATGGAAGCGGCGAACGGCCAAAAAAGGACGACTCCAAGCGGCGTGGCCAGAGCCAGGAGTGCCACAATGCCCAGGCACTTTTGCTTGGTGTAATGCGCGGCGGTGAGCAGTCCGGTCATGGTGAGCCCGTCGGTGAATTTGTGCACCAGAACGGCCACGGTGACGGCTTCCCCGAGAGAACTCCCCTGCCGGAAAGCCACTGCAATGGCCAGGCCGTCAATCAGGGAATGGAGCGTGAGCGCGCCAAACGCGGTCCAGCTCACGATGTGGATGGGGCACTCTTCCGCGAATTCGGAACAGCTGTGGATCATAGTGTAGCCCTCAATCGCGAAAATCAGAAGAAAAGCGGTGAGCACGCCCAGGCCAGAAAGTCGGGCGTCCAGGGAACTGGCCTCCGGCAAGATGTGGATGAAAGAAGCTCCCAGAAGCACGCCCGAAGCGAACGCCAGGATGCGCCAAATGTTGGATTTGGACCATTCATGGCGCACTAGCAGAACGCCCGCTCCCAACAAAGTGGAGCCAAAAGCTAAAAAAGACCAAAGATAGACGGACATGAGTTAGTGCACCTGGATTTGATAAAGCTTCTTGTATCGGCCGTCATTTTCGATGAGCCGGTCGTGGGTGCCTTCTTCAATCACACGGCCGTTTTCAATCACCAGGATGCGGTCCGCGCGCCTCACGGTGGAGAGGCGGTGTGCCACCACCAGCACCGTGCGGTGCTCCATCAGCCGCTCGAGAGCTTGCTGTACAAGCTGTTCGGATTCGGCGTCCAAAGAAGATGTTGCTTCGTCCAAAATAAGAATGGGCGGGTTGCGCAGAACCGCGCGCGCCACGGAAAGTCTCTGGCGCTGGCCGCCTGAAAGTTTGATGCCCCGTTCTCCAATCAGAGTGTCATATCCCTGCGGCAGGGCCGTAATAAATCCGTGCGCGTTGGCTACCTTGGCCGCCTCCACAATTTCCCTGCGGGCGTCCGCATTGTTGGGGTCGCGGATAGCCTCTTTGCCATAGGCGATGTTGTAGGCCACCGTGTCGTTAAAAAGAATCACATCCTGAGTCACAATTCCAATCTGGCTGCGCAAAGATTCTATGGTGATGCCGCGAATGTCGGTGCCGTCAATCAAAATGGCTCCATCTGTGACGTCCATGAGGCGGGGCAGCAGGTGCGTGATGGTGGTTTTTCCCGCACCCGAAGCTCCCACCAAGGCCACCACTTCCCCCGCGCGGATGGAAAGGTCTATGTGGTCCAGCACGACCGGCCCCGTGCCGTAAGAAAAACTCACGCCGCGGTATTCAATGGAATTTTTAAACGGCGGCAATGTGCCGGCTCCCGGCTGCGCCTGCACGGACGGTTTTTCATCCAGAATCTCGAAAATGCGCTCTGCGCAGGCCGTGCCCTGCTGGATGGTGGCGTTCACGCTTGTAAAATCTTTGACCGGCTTATAAGCCGAAATGGAAGCAAACAGGAATGCCGCGAAGCTTCCAACGCTCCATTGGCCTGTGATGACGTCGTTGCCGCCGACCCAGAGGAGGTAGCCCGCGGCAATGGAACCCATGAACTCCATGACGGGAGCGCCCAAGATGTTGGCCCGCACCCAGCGCATGTGGGCCGAATAGTAATTCCGGTTGTCCTGCCGGAAACGCTCGATCTCGTCCTGTTCTTTGCCGAATATCTTTGTCACCACATGCCCCCCGATGCCTTCGTGGATCGACGCAAAAAGATCCGCCATCTCCACGTTGATTTCCCGCCCAGCGCGGCGGAGTTTCTTGCCCAGAATGGAGACGGGAACGGCGGCAATGGGCAGAAGCACGAGAGTGATCAGGGCAAATTTCCAGTTCAGATATAAGATGGTGCTGATGAGAAAAATCAGCGTCAAGCCGTCGCGGATGATCTGGATGGGCACCTGCACCATGGCAATTTGAAGCGTGGTGGTGTCATTTGTGACGCGGCTCATGAGCTTGCCCGTGCTGGTGCGGTGATAAAAATCAAGAGAGAGACCCTGAAGATGTTCATAAAGCGTTTGGCGGATGTCGCGAACGATGGCATGGCCGATATAGCTCATCATGTAATTCTGGATGTAAGTGAAAACGCCCTTGAGCAGATAGACGGCGGGGAATGCCAGGGTGATGTAGAGGAGCATTTGCCGGTCCTTAGCGATGAGGACGTCGTCCATCACAAAACGGACCAGCCACACCGGGGCCGCGGTCAGAGAAGCCACTCCGACCATGCAGATGCCGGCCTGGATGAAGCGCGTCATGTAGGGTTTCAAGAACCGGAACAGTCTCAGATGTACTTTCATAAATCGGCCAGAATGGAAGCGGCGGCGCGGTCATAGGCACCCGGCTTGCCGAGCACCTTTCTCAATTTTATCAGTTCGGATCGGGTGCGTTCAAGGAGCGCCGGGTCCGCCAGGTACCTTGACGCTGCGCGGACAATTTCGTCCGGATTGGCCCTGTGCTGAATCAGCTCCGGAACCACTTCCCTCCCGCTCAAAATGTTGGCCATGGAAACGTAAGGAACCTGAATAAGCATGCGGGCGACCAGGTAGGTGAGCCAGGAAGCCTGGTAAATCACAATCATGGGGATTCCCAGCAGGGCATTTTCCAAAGTGGCGGTGCCGGATGCCGTCAGGCACAGCGTGAGATTTAATCTGTCATTGTAGCCGGCGTTTCGAACGAGTTTGACGGGCGAATCTTTAAGATATTTCTGATAAAGGGAATCGGGAAGAGCGTCCACGGCAAACAGCACAGCTTCCAAATTTCCAAACTTTTTTTGGAGATCCTCAAAACATCTGAGCATGATGGGAACATGGCGGGAAATCTCCCTCACCCTGGAGCCGGGCATAAGGCCCAGGCGAATTTTTCCATTTGGATTTTTCGGGGCAGTTGCTTCGCCCAGGGTTGCGATGGCATCCATGACCGGGTGCCCCACGAATTCCACGGGAACACCGTATTGCTCATACAATTCTTTTTCGAAGGGAAAAATAACGAGCATTTTTGTTACGGACTCTTTTAGACGTTGGATGCGCCACTTGCGGCTGGCCCACACCTGCGGGCTCACGAAATAAAAAACAGGGATGCCTTCTTTTTTCGCCTTTTTGGCGATATGAATGTTAAACCCGTAGTAATCGATCAGCACGACCGCATCCACCTGTTTTTTTTCAAGAATGGGGAATACGGTGTCCGTAAGAATGTCTTTAAGCTTAAAAAACTGCTTGACGGGCTGGGAGAAGCCGGAAACGTCCATCTCCACCATGTCTTTGAGGAAAGTGTCCGCCACGCTTTTCAGGCGCACGCCGCCCAGGGCGGTCACGGAAAGATCGGGATTTTTTTTCTTAAGAGCGCGAACCAGAGATTCGCCGTGGAGGTCCGCCGAATAGTCTCCGGCGGAAATGAGGAGTTTCAAGGGGCTTCGTGGAGGTGGAGCTGCTCCAGGATTTCCTTACCCAGCTCAAGCGCGTCGCGGCCGTGCTCTCCGCTCACTTGCGGCTGCTTGCCTTCCGCGATGCATTCCAGGAAGTGTTTGAGTTCGAGTTTGAGCGGCTCTTCCTCTTTCAGTTTGGGCCGCAAAATCTCAATGTCTTTGAACCCGCTCACTTGCGCTTTTTTCTTCTTGTAGATTTTGAGATCCTTGCGGGCGTAATCCACCGATACATAAGCGTCTGCCTGAAAAATCCTGATTTTGCGGTATTGTTCCAGAGAAATCCGGGAGGCGGACAAATCTACAATACAGCCGTTTTCAAAGCGCAGGCGGCACTTGGCGATGTCTTCGTGCTGGGTCAGAACTTTCGCGCCGAAGGCCTCCAGAGTCTTCACTTTGCTTCCCACAAGATACAAAACGATATCAAGGTCATGGATCATCAAGTCTAGTACTACACCGATATGGGAGGTGCGGGGGTCAAATGGCCCCAGGCGGTTCACCTCGATGAATTTGGGGTCCTTCACGTACTTGTGGGCCTCAATGACGGCGGGATTGAAGCGCTCCACATGTCCCACTTGCAGGATGAGATTTTTGTCCTGCGCGATTTTGATGAGCTCTTCTGCCTGCTCCACGTCTTCCGTAAAAGGCTTTTCAATGAGGCAATGAATGCCGGCTTCAAGGCAGTCTTTGCCGATCTGATAATGAAGCGGCGTGGGCACAGCAATCACCACGGCTTTCACCTTGCCGAAAAGATCCTTATAATACTGGAACGCGGTCGTTTTTGTGCTCTTGGCAATCTGCTGGGCGCGTTTTTCGTCTTGATCCACAATGCCGATAAGCTTGGATCCTTCCAGTTCGTGCAGAATGCGTGCGTGATGCTGGCCCAGATGTCCCACTCCGATGACAGCGGTCTCGATCATCTCGGTTTCTCCCACGCCACAATGCACATGCCGGCTTTGTCCGCCCGTTCGATCATGGCGTCTTTTTCCAGCATGATTGTTTTGCGGGCCTCAACGGCCAGAACTCGGCATTTACACTCGATCATGACTGAAACGGTGCTCATCCCGACGACCGGTACGTCAAAACGCATATCCTGGTTTGGCTTGGAGCTTTTTACGATAATAATGTCATTCCCGCCCAAGGCGGCGCCCCGGCGGATGCATTCATCTGTTCCCTCCATGGCTTCCACAGCAACCGCCGCGCGTTTTTTGATCACCACGGTCTGTCCCAAGTCCAGGGCGGCAAGCCCCTGAGCCATGCGAATGCCAAACTCAATGCCGCGTTCTTCAGCATCCGTGGGCTTCGATTTTGTAAGAGATCCCGGAGCAGGCAGTAAATGGGAAAGAAATGTGGTGGATGGCAAAAGATGAATGCCGTCTTTTTCGAGCTCGTTAGCTACGGCCAGGAGAACGGAGTCCGCCCTGCGGTCCTTGATACTAAAAAGCAGTTGGGCGGCGCGGAAATCTGGAACAATATCGGAAAAAAGTTTGGTGTGCTCCAGGCGGCCCGCCATGGCGGCTTCACACACGCCTTCTTTCTTCAAGGTCTGGATGATGGAATCCAGTTTTCCAACGGACACGGTGTGGACGGCCTTGGCATAGGGAGAGAGGTTTTCGTCCATCTCTTCCTTGAGGGCGATCACCACCAGCTCGCGGTTGTTCTTGCGGGTTTCTTGTGCGAAAATGAGAGGGAACTTGCCTTTGCCGGCAATGAGCCCGACGGGAGGAGCTGAACTCACCAGGTTTGAGAGGCGCTGGTTTCGGCTTTGAGCCTGGGACGGCAGACGCCGCGCCCGGAAGATGAAATGAACTGCAGAAAGTCCCGGACCTCGGGGCTTGTATGCTTCTCAGAGCGGACCTGGCGGGTGATCTGTTTCAGCGTGCCTTTGGAGAAGAAAATTTTCTTATAAACCCGCTTGAGAGATTCGATGGATTCTTTGGAAACATGGCGCCGCTTCATGCCCTCGGCGTTCAAGCCCACAATCCTTGCGCGGTCGCCGGAAACGGTGCAATAGGGCGGCACGTCCATGGGCACCATGGAGCCCGCGCCCACCATGGCCATTTTGCCGATTTTAACGAACTGGTGAATGCCGGACAGCCCGCCCACCACGGTTCCCATGCCGATGCTGACATGGCCGGCCACAGCCACGCTGTTGGCCAAAATCACTTCATCTTCAATGACGCAGTCGTGGGCCACGTGCGAATAAGCCATGAACAGGCAGCCCTTGCCGATCCGGGTTTCCCCCTTGGCCGCTGTGCCGCGGTTCAAGGTGGCGCATTCCCGCACAATCGTGCCGTCGCCGATCACGATGCGGGTTTTTTCTCCGCGGTATTTCAAATCCTGGGGAGCGGTGCCGATGAATGCCTGGGAAAAAATCTTGCAGGAGGCGCCGATGTCGGCGAATTCAATGACGCAGTGGGAGCCGATCTGGGTGTTGGCGCCGATTTTACAGTCGGGGCCGATGATGGCGAAGGGGCCTACCTGGGCGGATTCGTGGATTCTTGCCGTCGGGTGGACGATTGAGGTGGAATGGATCAAACTCCCTTCTGTGCGAAGGGCGTCGATCATCCCACCACCTCGAGAACAGGAATAGGTGGTGGGATCATTTGTCCACCAGGGCGAAGGTAAATTCGGTTTCGGCGGCCAGCTCTGTTCCCACGCGGGCCTCTCCTTTGACCTTG
>MGUQ01000070.1:35697-37065 GCA_001799975.1 Elusimicrobia bacterium RIFCSPLOWO2_01_FULL_54_10
ACTTGGTGTCGGTAATGCCTATGAAAAATGCAAGTTTATTGGAATATTCCTGCCGGGAAAAAAACAGAGCAAGCGCCGTCTGTGCGAGCGCCTCAATAATGAGCACTCCCGGCATCACGGGCCGGCCCGGAAAATGTCCCGGGAAGAACCATTCGTTCATGGACACGCACTTGATGCCCACGGCTTTTTTGCCTTCTTCCACCACATGAACGCGGTCGACCAGCAAAAAAGGATGACGGTGAGGAATGGCTTTCTGGATGTCTTCGATCATCAGGGTGCGGATGGGCGTAAAATCCATGGGATTTAAGCGGTGGCTACCAAGTGGCCGGCCTTGGCCAGCTCTTTTACAAAATTGATGTTGTGCCCGTGGCCGATTTTAACCGCGGTGATTTTCCCCCGGATGGACTTGCCCAAAAGAGAAAGGTCTCCAAGAAGGTCCAGCACTTTGTGGCGCACAAATTCGTCGGGGAAGCGGAGGTTCTTTTCTTTATTATAAATCCTGTCGGCGCCCACCACCACGGCGTTGTCCAGGCTGCCGCCGCGCGCCAGGCCCTTGCGCTTGAGCGCTTCCACTTCATAATCAAAACAGAAGGTGCGCGCCGGAGCGATGTCTTTCAGGTATGATTCCGCGTTCACTTCAAAATTGCGCTCTTGATTGCCGATCATGGGGTGGTCATACACGAGTTGGCAGGCGATGGTGAGGCCTTCTCCCGGTTCCAAGGAAAGCTCGGTTTCGTTCTGGCGGTAAGTCACTTTTTCCTTGATGGCAAGAAAATGTTTGGGCTTGTCCTGCTCCACGATGCCCGCTTTTAGCAAAAGTTCGGCGAAGGCCCGGGCGGAGCCGTCGGCCACGGGCGGCTCGGAGGCATCCAGTTCAACCGTGACATTGTCGATTCCCAAAGCAAAGAGGGCGGAGCAGACATGTTCCACGGTGTGGACTTGCGCGTCTCCCATGCCAATCGACGTGCCCCGGATGACGCCCACAACGCGGTCGATTGTTGCCGGAATGCGCGGCTGGCCGGGCAGGTCTGTGCGCACGAAAGCAACGCCCGAATCTGCGGGCGCGGGGACGAACTTCATCGTGGTCATGTCCCCCGTGTGCAGGCCGATGCCTTTAAATTGAACAGCTTCTCTGATGGTTGTTTGGTTCATGATTCTTTAGTATCGTCCAGTTTCAAAAGTTTCCTGATCATTTTGAACTCTTCGTAAATCTTGGGGAGTTTTCCGATGATGACTTGAATGCGGCGTTCTTGGGCGATGGGCCGCGCCGGAGTGCCGAAAACGATCGAGCCTTCTGGGACATCACTGGGAATTCCGGACTGGGCTGCTGCAATGACGCGGTCGCCGATTTTGATGTGGCCATTTACG
>MGUQ01000070.1:37073-39333 GCA_001799975.1 Elusimicrobia bacterium RIFCSPLOWO2_01_FULL_54_10
CTGCCCCGCCAGGATGACATAGTTTCCCAGGGTTGCGGAGCCTGCAATGCCGGCCTGGGCGGCCAAAAAACACCCCTGTCCCGTCGATACATTATGCGCAATTTGGACCAAATTGTCAACTTTTGACCCCTTTCCTACGACGGTGGCGCCCAAAGTGGCCCTGTCGATGGCCGCGTTGGCCCCGATTTCGACGTCATCTTCCAAAATCACGATTCCCACCTGGGGAATTTTGTGGTGAATTCCCCCTTCTGTGGCATATCCGAACCCGTCAGAGCCAATCACGGTGCCGGAATGGATGATCACCCGGTTTCCCACCTGGCATTCCTCGCGGACCACCACTTGCGGATAAATTTTGCAGTTTTTGCCTATTTTGGCGCGCGCTCCCACATAGCACTGGGCTGAAATCCGGGTAAGGTCCCCGACAACGGCTCCGGCTTCAATCACAGAATGGGCGCCCACGGAAACCCCCGCACCGATCTTGGCCTGGGGCGAAATTACCGCGGAGGGGTGAATGCCGGAGGCGGCATCTTCCTTTTCTTTGGCGATGAGAGCAAGGATTTTGGAGAAAGCGATCTGGGGATTGTCAACATACACGGCTGTTTTGGAATAGGGGGTGCCTTTTTTGAGGAGAACCACCCCGGCGCGGGTGGCGGGAAGGGTTTTCAAATATTTTGGATCTTGCATGAACGCAGCATCTTCGGCTGTGGCCAGGTCAAGCGGGGCGACGCCCGTTACTTTGTGTCCGGCATCCCCTGAAATTTCACCGCCCACCAGGGCCGCGATCTCTCCGGCGGTGAGCTTCATCTTTCCGTGCCGAGCCTGGGGGCGTTCAACCTCTGGATCAGCTGGTCCGTGATGTCGATGACGGACTCGCCGTAAAGGACATTCGATTTTTCCAAGACCACCGAATATCCCTGCCGGGTGGAAATGTCTTCCAAGGTGCGGTAAATGCGGGCGAGCAGGGTCATGGACTTGCCTTCTTCCATCTGCCGGATTTCCTGTTCCGCGGTTCCGATGAAAACATCCAGCTCGGATTCTTTCGTGGCCAGCTCTGCCTCTTTTTCCATCACAGACGGCCCGGGCGAGGGAATGCCGGGCAGGATTTGAGGAGCGTTGGAGGTGAAGGTGCTGTAATTGACCGCAGGATCTTCGGTCGCCGTGGAAGTGGAATTTTCCGGCGGGCTGAAGAGAAATTTGAGAGGGCTGTTTTCAGGGAGCGTGAGCGGCGTGACGGATTCGGGAGGGGTCTCGGCGGTGGTTTTGGGGGCCGTGGATGGGACGACAGCGCCCATCTGCTTTTTGAGGAACCCGATCTGGCCTTTGAGTGTGGCGATTTCTTCTTTCTTGCTTGAGATTTCCTGAAGCTTTGCCGCGATGGTCTGGTTCAGCTCGATGCGGGCTTTCTCCGTTTCCGGGAAGGCCTCAAACACTTTGTGCATATTAACATAAGCGATGCTGGTGGTCTTGCCGAAGCCGTCCAAGGGGATTTCGATGGCGGTTCCAGGCATTCCGGCCCGGCATAAAGCGGCGGCCATTCCGATTCCGGCGATCCATTTTTTATTCATTAGAATAAGTTCCCCAGTGTGAAGTGGATTTGGCTCAAATCTTCTCCGGGACGGTGGTTCAGGCCGTAGCCCCAATCCAGGCGGATGGGGAAGACGGGCGTGGTGATGCGCAGGCCAAACCCGATGGAGGCTTTCATATAGCGCTCATTTTCCCGGTCACTAAAGATGGAGTTGGGATTGCGGTTGCTGGCCCCGGGCTGGAACAGGATGTCTTTGGAACTGTTCCAGGCGCCGCCGATATCCGAAAAGAGCACCAGCTGCAGGATGCGCCGCTTGTTTTCAACATAGAGTGGAATTTTATATTCCGCATTCAAAACCGTGAAAACACGGCCGCCTTCAGGCGGGCCGATTTCCCCCCGGGTGTTGTAGCCGCGCACAGAGTCCGCGCCGCCCACAAAAAACCGGTCGTTCAGGGGCACATTGTCCGACGGGGGATATTCCTGCACGGCACCAAAGCGCCCGTTGACCGAGAACACGAACGGATAATTGCCCAATTTGAACATTGTCCAGAACCAGCTGGTGTTCAGGATTGATTTTACCAGATGCGTGTCGCCTTGTAAAACGGGTCCGCCGGAAACTTCCATGGAGGCGGAATTGCGGCTGCCCCGGGAGGCGTCGAAGTAATAATCCCGCGTGTCCCGGATGAGTTCCGTGGAAAATGAAGATTTCGTCCGCGTCTCCTGGGCGATGATGCC
>MGUQ01000071.1:0-77 GCA_001799975.1 Elusimicrobia bacterium RIFCSPLOWO2_01_FULL_54_10
ACTTCGCCCTTAAGCGCACGGAGGAGGCAGGTGGTGCGCACCACGTCCCCCAATGCGCCGATCTTGATGATGAGGAT
>MGUQ01000071.1:84-7044 GCA_001799975.1 Elusimicrobia bacterium RIFCSPLOWO2_01_FULL_54_10
AATCTGTTTTTTTAAGTAATCGTAAGGGAAGTGGTCTTTAACAGAGCATTTTAAATCGGTCACTTTCTTGGCCGCGCGCGCCGGGTTGCCGTACGCCACGGAATAAGCGGGGATGTCGCGGCTCACAACACTGCCCGCCCCAATCAACGCATGCTCGCCAATGGTCACCCAGGGCAGGATGGTGACATTACAGCCAATCTGGGCGCCCTTTTTGATGATGGGGCCTCGCATGCAGTCTTTGGCATTCGGTGAGCCCGGATGCATGTCATTGGCAATAATGACGCCCGGAGCCATGAATACGTCATCCTCCAGGGTGGTGAACTGGGAGACATAGCAATTGCAATGTATTTTGACGTTGTTGCCAATTTTGCAGCCATAATCAACCGTGGAGTTGTTCCAGATGGAAAAATGGTCGCCGATCTGGTTTTCCTCGCGGATCACTGCGTTGTGGCCGGTCTCAAAGTGGCTGCCGATTTTTGAGCCCAGATAAATGACGGCGCCCGAGCGGATGTTGGCCTGGTCCCCGATGCTCAGGCGCAGATCAGGCACTTTGCGGCCGGGAAGGACGCCCACCTGGACATGCAGGCCCAGCTTTTTATTTTTGCCGAAGGAGATTTTTTTAGGCGGGGATTTCAATGAGTGGTGACGACGTTCAAGATGCCTTTGAAGCCCGCAAGCAGGCTGCGGACATCGGCCATGTAGCGGATCTTTAAAAGGCGCTTCAACACGTAGGAAGGCCGCATGTAGAACTTGCGGTAGGCCAGCCGGTAATATTCCTGCACTTTTTCGCCTGAAACATTGGCCAAGGTCATGACGGGCTTGGTCAGGTCATATTGCTCCCAATCTTCCGTTTTAAGCACGCCGTTCTTGACGGCCCAGTCGTACATCTGGGTGCCCGGATTGGGAATGACGACATTGAAGATGGCCACGTCGGGGTCCAGCTCGATGGCGAAATCGATGGTTTTTTTCATGGTCTCTTCCGTCTCTCCGGGGTTGCCGAAGATGAATGCGGCCCGCACCTCGATGCCCGCTTCTTTGGTCCATTTGTTGGCCGTGCGGATCTTCTCAAGCGTGGTTTGCTTGCGGATGGTGTCCAAGATCTGCTGGTCGCCGGATTCGATGCCGTACATCACCTGGCGGAGGCCTGCTTTTTTCATGAGTTTTAAGAGTTCAAGGTCTGCCCAGTCCACGCGGGAGAAACAGCTCCAGGTGAACTCCAGCTTGGAGTCCAGGATCATTTTGCAGAACTCGCGGATGCGGGGTTTTAAGGTGGTGAAATTGTCGTCGTAAAAGCAGATTTCTTTGACCCCGTAGGTTTTGATCAAGTGCTGGACTTCATCGAAAATCTTCTTGGGGGAACGTTGGCGGATCAATGATCCGAACGGCTGATAACAGAAAGTGCATTTGCCGGGGCAGCCGCGGGAGGTGACCATCGAGACGGCAGGGAGATTTTTATAAGAGCCCACGGCCGGAAAGTAGCGGTCCATGGGGAGCAGGTGATAAGCTGCCATGGGCAACACGTCGAGGTCCTTGATGAGTTCGTTGGCTTCGTTGTGGATGACGCGCCCATTTTCCTTGTAGGTCAGTCCGCGGATGTCGGCCAGGGGTTTGCCCGCCGCAAGTTGTTGGAAAGAAAATTCGCCTTCGCCGCGGATTACAAAATCCACAAAAGGTTCAGAAATGGCTTCCTGGGGTTTTTCAGAGGCGTGCACGCCGCCCAGAACGATCTTGGCGTTGGGATAGAGCTCGCGGCAGATTTCGGCCGTGCCATAAGAGTATTGGATGTTCATGGTGCTGCCGGTCAAGCCGATAAAACGGGGGGGCTCCTTATAGTAGGCTTGGAGCCAGTCTTTGAGATCTTCCATGGCCACTTTCATGGCGTGGGTGTCCAAAATGCGGACTCTGAGGCCGGCATCCTCCAGCACCGCGGCAATGACCGCAATGCCCTGGGGTGGCATGACGCTGGCCACAGATTTCCAGATATTGCCCCCTTTCTTGGTCCAGGGGGGGTTGATGAGGAGAACGTCTAGGGGTTTGTCAGGCATAAATCCTTATCTTATTAGTATAGCCTTCATCGACGGCGGATTCAAGAGCTTCCCAAATATGCCTGGCGGATTTGGTCGTTTTCGAGGAGATCGGCCCCCTTGCCTTCCAGCACTACGCGGCCGGTTTCCAGCACATAGGCGCGATGCGCAATGCCCAAAGACTGCTTGGCGTTTTGCTCTACCAGGAGCACAGTGACGCCCCGGCCGTTGATGGCGCGAATTGTGTCAAAAATCCTCTCCACCAAAATGGGGGATAGCCCCATGGAGGGCTCGTCCAGCATGAGCAGGCGCGGATTGGACATGAGGGATCTGCCCATGGCCAGCATTTGCTGCTCCCCGCCCGAAAGGGTGCCCGCGCTTTGAAAGACCCTTTCCTTTAAAACGGGGAAAATCCGGAAAATGTTTTCGAGGGCTGATTTGAGGGAACCCCTTTGGAGATAAAAGCCGAGCTCCAGGTTTTCAAGAACGGTGAGTCGCGAAAAAATCCTTCGGCCTTCGGGAACATGAGCGATCCCCAAAGCGGAGATGTTGTGAGGCGCCATGTGGTCGATCCGGCGGCCCTGGAACTGGATTTCGCCGCCGTCGGAGCGGTGCAGGCCGGAGACGGTGCGCAAAAATGTGCTCTTGCCTGCTCCATTGCCCCCGATCAACGCCACGATTTCGCCTTCCCGGACTTCCAGGGAAATCCCTTTCAAGGCGGAAATTTTTTTGCCGTGAGTGACGGAAACGGACTTGCACTCAAGCATGGGACTTCCCCAAATAGGCCTCAATCACTTTGGCATCATTCTGTATTTCCTTGGGCTTCCCTTGCGCAATCTTGACTCCGTGGTCCAGCACCACCACCCGGTCCGAAATGCCCATCACCACCCGCATCTGGTGCTCGATCAAAAGCACGCTCACTCCTTCCTTTCTGATTTTGAGTATCAACGCCATGATGTCTTCGCTTTCTTTAGGATTCATGCCTGCCGTGGGTTCGTCCAGCAGGAGCAGGCGCGGCTCGGAGGCCAGGGCGCGCGCAATTTCCAGCTTTCTCTGTTCGCCGTAAGGCAGGTTTTTGGCCAGTTCGTTGGCATAGGGCAAAAGCCCCACAAAGCCGAGCGTTTCCACGGCGCTTTTTTCAATTTGAATTTCTTCCTTGAAAAACCCCGGCGTCCTGAAAATGGCGGCAATCACTTCACTGCGGGTGCGGCAGTGGCGGCCCACCATGACATTTTCCACCACGGTCATATTGGCGAAAAGCCGGATGTTCTGAAACGTCCGCGCGAGGCCGCGCTCCGTGATCCAGTGAGCGGATTCGCCCGTGATGCGCTCCCCCGAAAAAACAATTTCGCCCGAGTCGGGCTCAATGGCGCCTGTGAGAAGATTGAAGAAGGTGGTTTTGCCCGCCCCGTTGGGCCCGATCAACGAAACAATTTCGCCCATTTCCATTTCCAGGCTGACATCTGTCACGGCGCAGAGTCCGCCGAATTTTTTGGTGACCTCCGAGGCCTCAAGGAGGTTCATCCCACTACCTGCTTATTCGCCACCAAGCGAATCCTTGATTCGCAAGCAGGTAGTGGGATCATGAGGCCGCTTCCTGTTCTGTTTCCAACTCCAGCGCCCGCCGTTTGGAAGGCAGCAGTCCTTGCGGGCGGAAAATGACGACGGCCACGAGCGCCGCGCCAAAAATCAAATAGCGGTAGCGGATCATTTCTCCGCCCAAAGAGGCCTGCAGAAGGAGCGGCAGTCCCGAAATCAAAATGGCGCCCAAAATGGCCCCGGTCACAGATCCCATGCCGCCCAGCACCAGCATGCTCACCACCAGCACAGACTCCCAGAAGGTGAAGGATTCCGGAGTGACGAAGCGCTCCCAATGGACAAAAATGGACCCGGCGAGCGCGGCGAAAAACGCGCTCGTGGCAAAGGCCAGCATTTTTACGCGAGTCACGGGAATGCCAGACAGCTCCGCGGCGATTTCGTCTTCACGCACGGCGATCCAGGCGCGGCCGATGCGCGAGTGCTCCAGATTTTTGGATATCACCACGGTGAGTGCTGCCACGGCCAGAATCAAGTAGTAAAAATGGATGTTTTCTGTGAACTCAAAGCCAAAAAGTGAAACGGTTCCCAAAGCTTCGCCTACGCGAGGCAGGCCTTTGGGGCCGTTGGTGAGGGAATCCCAGTTGTTGAGCACAAGGCGGGTGATTTCGCCGAAACCCAGGGTCACGATGGCCAGGTAATCTCCCCGCAGGCGCAGCACCGGCGCGCCCAGCGCGAGGCGCACGGCCACCGTCACGGCCACAGCGGCCAGAGTGGCCAGCCAGAAATTGACGCCTTGCACGGAAAGCACCGCGGACGTATAAGCCCCGATGGCGTAAAACGCCATGAAGCCCAGGTCAAACAGACCCACGAACCCCAGAGTGACGTTTAATCCCAGCGCCAAAATCACATAAAGCCCCATGATGCCCAGGAGGCGAATGGAATAGGCAAAAGCGCCGTCGCGGACAATGAGAGGGAAGGCGGTGAAAGCCAGGAGGAGAAGGGCCAGAAGAACGCGGCGGCTCTTCAACGGGGCGTCAAACGTCGCTGGACCCCACCTTGGCCTGGTGCAGGGCTTCGTTCATTTCAGCCACAAGCTGGCCATAGTGGGAAAATTTCTCCTTGGCCGCCGACAGGACCGCCGTGGAAAGCCGCATCAAAGGGAAAATCTGGTCCTT
This sequence comes from Elusimicrobia bacterium RIFCSPLOWO2_01_FULL_54_10, assembly GCA_001799975.1. Taxonomy (GTDB): domain Bacteria; phylum Elusimicrobiota; class Elusimicrobia; order 2-02-FULL-39-32; family 2-02-FULL-39-32; genus 2-01-FULL-60-11. The sequence continues at coordinate 4,823 of MGUQ01000071.1, forward strand.
GTCCTCGCGGTCCTTCTGGAAAATAAATCCTTTGCGGATTTCTTCTTTGGAATAGAATTTCTGCACTTCCGACTGGAATTTTTCTTTCAACCCTGCGCGGATTTTGTCGCCCTTGCCGGCGGGCGCCAGAATGACAAAATCGTCCCCGTCGATGTGGGAGAGGGCGACTTCATCTGCCGCGGCTCCGGCGGTTTTAAGAACGTTGCGAATGAGCTGCACGGTCATGCGGATGACTTCATCGCCTTTCTCGGTGCCATAATGATCATTAAACGGGCGGAAATGGTTGATGTCAAAGCAGACCAGTTCAAACGCTTCGCCCCGGTTGATCCTGGCCAGCACTTGGCTTTCCAGTTCCGGGTGGCCGGGCAGTGCTGTGACAGGGTGCGGGGCCGCGTGCGCGCGGAAATGCTTGGTCATGCTGTGGATTTTGGCGCGGAGTTCATTCATTTCAAATGGTTTTTGCAAATAATCATCAGCCCCCAAGCGCACGGAAGATTTCCGGGCGGCTGGGCTCTGCTTGGGGTCCAGAAGCATCAGGCAGGGAACGGTTTTGAGCTCGGGATTTTCCGAAAGCGCGCGGATGACTTCAAATCCGTCGGATTTTGGCAGGCAGGCTTCAAGCACCAGCAGGCGCAGAGGCGGCCGGTCTTTGACGGTCTGGGCGGACTCGAGCGCTTCGGCGCCGTCTCCGCAAAGTATGGCCGAGAGATTCTCTTCGGTCAGCGCGGCCTTGGCCATATCGAGGATGGCAGGGTCGGAACTGGCCGCAAGCACAGAATAGGCAGGCATTATTTTTCCGGCCCCATATAACTTATATATCTTGGGCTTCCTTGTCTTAAGATGTCCAGCACCACGCCGTTCTTCGTGCTGATTTTGGCCGAAACGGATTTAAAAGCGGCAAGATCGGCCACCTTGGCCTGGTTCACGGAGCGGATGAGGTCGCCCTCCGCCAGACCCATTTCCTCGGCTTTTGAACCTTGTACAATCTCAACCACCACCACTCCGGTTTCCGAGGCGGGAACGGCAAATTTTTCTCTCAATGATCCGGTCATGTCTGTCAGGCTTGCTCCCAGCCAGTTCACCCTGGGGCCGGCGAAAGGTTTTCCGGGCTCGTCTTGGGCGTCCTTTTGGCCGTCCGGCTTGAGCGATGCGGGGGCTTCTTCAATGGCCAGCTTGAGCGTCAGTTCTGATTTGTTGCGGATGATTTTAACCGGCACCGTGCTTCCGGGCGCGGCGGATTGCACCAGCGCTTGGAGATCAAAATTATTTTTCACTTTCTTGCCGTTGAATTCGCGGATCACGTCGCCACGTTGGAGGCCCGATTTCGCCGCCGGATAGTCCGGGAGCGCCTCGCGCACCATCGCGCCCTCGCCGTTGGTAATGCCGAAAACCGCCGCAGTGGCCTCGTCAATTTTTTCCTCCAAAATGACGCCAATCCAGCCGCGCACCACTTTGCCTTTTTCGCGGAGCTGGGGAATGATTTCTTTGGCCCGGCTGATGGGAATGGCAAAACCGATGCCTGCGAATCCGCCGGAAGGCGTATAAATGGCCGTGTTGATGCCGATCACTTCGCCGCGGATGTTAACAAGCGGCCCGCCCGAGTTGCCCGGGTTGATGGCCGCGTCAGTCTGGATCAAATCTTTATAGACCTTGTCTTCGATGTTTAGGTTTTGACGGGACGCCGAAATGACGCCCACCGTGACGGTTTGTTCCAGGCCGAAAGGCGAGCCGATGGCAATGGCCCAGTCGCCCACGCGGACAATGTCGGAATCTCCCAGTTCGGCATAAGGCAGCTTGGAGGCGGACTGCACTTTCACCACGGCCAGGTCCGTGCGTTCGTCACGCCCGATCACCTTGCCGTCGAATTTCTTTTCAAATCCCGGGATGGCCACTTTAATTTCGTCCGCGCCGCGCACCACATGCTCGTTGGTGAGGATGAACCCGTCCGGATCGATGATGACGCCGGACCCCGTTCCCGGAACTTTCCGCTCATAGTATTTTTTTGGGTTCTGGCGCGGCTGCTGCTGCCGCTGGCGCGGAGCGCCCTGAAAATCAAAAAACTGGTCAAAGAGGTCTTCGGGGTTCATGAAGAAGAATTCATACGGATTGGCCTGGTACTGCTCGAGGTGGGTGGTGGCGATGTTGACCACGGCTGGCTTCACCGCCTCGGCCACTTTGGAAAAAGATTCCTGCAAGTTGAGCACTTCGGGATGAACATCGAT
>MGUQ01000071.1:7055-9889 GCA_001799975.1 Elusimicrobia bacterium RIFCSPLOWO2_01_FULL_54_10
AGCGACGATGCCCAAAGCGGCTAAAAGAGCTGCTGATTTTAAGGTGATATTCATTCGCGGACCATCGGCAGGCGCACTGAGCCGCCTTTGCTGATTTCGGCCAGGAGAGATTCCCGGTCCGGTGAAGATGAGAGAAAATCCGTCACGGGACTGTTGAAGCCCGCGGAGCAAAGCAGGAAGCCCCAGGAGGCTGGCGTTTCGCCCAGAAGATTTTTGGGCACGCGCACGGTGAACGTGGTGGCTGTGGGATTGCTTGAGATCTTGTAATCCACGGAGGCATTGTAGATGGCGGGAGACAGAGCCACCGAGCGGTAAAGGCTGGCCGTCCATCCTTTGCCGCCCACCCAGCGCGACACGAGAAGCAGTTCCCAGGCGTCCGCGTCATCCACCAAAGCGTTGCGACCGGGGATGAGCTGGGTGGTGCCGGCCCCGGCGCGGTGGTTGATGTCGATGTAGATGTCCGTGACGGTGGAGGGGCCCACGGTGCCGGCATACCGAACGGTGAAGGTCACCCATTCCTGTTTGGCCTGGGGTTCAACGGCAACAGAGAATTTTTTCAATGAAACCGGAATTTCCGCGTTAGATGCCGTTGTTGTGGACGCTTCAGATGCTTGCGCGCGCTGTTCCCATTCTAACGCAAGCACGGAAGGAACAGACGAAGAAGCCGCCGGCGCCGGGGCAGACGGGGTGGAAACCATCGTTCCCGCGGGCGCAGAAACTTTTGGCCGCCTGGCAAAACCTTTTTGGTTCAGGTTGGCCTGCCGCAGGGAGTTGGGCGTGGGAAGATTAAGATGGTTATAAACATTCTCAAGAGTGGCCTTGAACAGCATTTGCTTTTGGTTCTTGATCTCGCGCGCGCCGGGGTCTTTTCTCTCCGTTTCCGAGTCCGATCCGAACCACTCAAAATAACTGCCTGATTCTGCAGCATAGATTTCTTCCATCGCCATGTCCAGCTTCGCCAGATCTGCCGAACCGGAATTTTTATATTTTTCCGCGTCCGAACGGGTTTGACTTAACAGGCTCCAGGCACTGTTTTTTGACGGATCGCCCACCCAGGCCACAAGTCCGGGCCCGGAAGGGTCCCCCAAGCCTCGGATCCAGCTCCAGGAATAGGGCCAAATCTGGAGAGACGCGGTCTGCATGTCGGTGATGTGGGGCTCCTTGATTTGGGAGCATAACTTGAGGCGCAGGGGCTTGGTCAGCCGCGCGGGAGTGGGTTCCGTTGAAGAATAGACGGCCAGTTCTTCCAGGAAATCTTCAAGGGAAACCTTCGCGCGGGCTTCGTCAAAAACAATCACTGGCAGCTGCCTTCGTTCCGTGAGCAGCTCTTCGGCCAGTTTTCCCACCAGAGAGCGCGCCCGGGTGCAGCAGGGAGCGGAGGGAGTATAATGCTCCGCGCTTTGATACAGGATGCGGGAGAGTCCGTGGGCTTTCATGATGGTAAAATCGCCGTCGCCGCCCCCTTTGAGCGAAAGAGTCTCATCGTCCATCCATTCGGCATCCGGAAACCCGGCCGCGGTCCAAATAAATTTCTGCTGCATCAGGAATTCGGCCACAGAGGAACTCAAGGAGCCGCCGCCGGGCACAAACCCCGCCGGATTGGAGCCCCAGAACTCCTTAAACTTCATTTTTTCTTTGACGATCGGCACGGCCATGTCTTCCGGCCAGGCAATTTTATCCGACGGAAACCGGGCTTTCACCCTTAAATACATCTTAGTCAAATCCATATCGCAAATCAAGGGAAGCGGAGCGTCGGACGCCATGCGCAAGGCGGGCTCCAGGCGCCGTTCGCTCTTGAGGCGGAGGAGCGTTTTTTGGTGCGGGGCCAGCATCGCGAGGTCCGAGCGCGACAAGGCGACGGTGAGCCGGAGCGACGGATATTTTTCAAGGGCCGCCAGCCAGGCCACATCATCTGTGGCGCGGTCAGATGCCGGGAGAATGAGAACCGCGGCGGCGTTTATTGCAAGATGGCCGGGTTCTTCGTCATCGTCAAAAAGAGACCAGGCGCCCGGGGGCATAAAAAGCCCTGCGAGAAGCAGGAAGGGGGTGACCAGGAAATGTTTGGACGGAATCAGCTTTCGAATGTGTCGTGGGTGATGGGCTGCACTTTGATGCCGCGCTTCTTGAGATATTCTGCCGCAGCCGAGAGCGCCGGTTCGGTGCCTTCCAGTTCCAGAACGATCTCGCCCACTTTCTCGTTCACCTTGGCCCGGCGGATGTTGAAAACCACGGGGACTTCCCGGGTCATCTGATATATCACCGGCTCCCGGATGAGGTTTTTGGGGAAGATGAGGTCAACGGCCTGTTTCATGGGAAGTGTCGAATCGGCGCTTAAATGCCGCCGGCGATGGCGGGAATGATGCTCACTTCGGCGTCGCCGGCCACTTTGGTTTTGGCGCCTTCTTTAAAGCGGATGTCTTCGCCGTTGATAAAAATGTTGATGAACCGCCGCACCTGGCCGGTTTCGTCGCAAATGCGCTCGCGGATGCCGGGATAATTTTTTTCGAGGTCAGCCAGGACTTCTTCGATGGTGGTGCCCTTGGTGTCCACCACGGCCTGATCCTTGGTGAGTTTTCTGAGCGGGGCGGGAATTCTCACTTTTGCTGCCATGATGGCCTCCAGAAGGTTATGCTTTATGCTGAAACGGGCTCCAGCTTTTTCGACTGAGACAGGCGGTCGTAAAGGTCCCGAAATTCACCGATTTTAGCTTCAATCAGATGGGGCTTGGAAACGGAATCTGCCACCGCTTCCTGCGTCTTGAGCCCATTGCCCGTGATATAGGCCACGACTGTCTCGTCTTTTTCAATCCTACCTAATTCAACGAGCTTTTTCAA
>MGUQ01000071.1:9938-15370 GCA_001799975.1 Elusimicrobia bacterium RIFCSPLOWO2_01_FULL_54_10
GGCGTCTGTCACCGTTTCTCCGGAGCCTCCGGTCTTGGCCACGGTTTGCGCGGCATAATAGCCGTCCGCGGGATTGCCGATGGCGATGGACTTGGCGATGGTGTGCGGAATGACAGGTTTGATGATGTCGGATTTTTCCTTGATGGCGGTCACCACGGGGCAGCAGCCTTCGGCTTGTGCGGCGGAGATTTTGGTGTGGAATTCCGGGATGAGCGCCAAGTCTCTAAATTCGGAAAAACCCTTGTAGATTTTTATGAGCAGGGAGCCGGAGGCCACGGGCACCACCACATGGTCCGGGGCGCGCCAGCCGAGCTGCTCGGCCACTTCAAAACCCAGGGTTTTGGAGCCCTCGGCGTAATAGGGGCGGATGTTAACATTCACGAACGCCCACTTGTAGGAGTCCGCCACTTCGGCGCAAAGGCGGTTCACATCATCGTAATTGCCCTTGATGCCCACGATGATGGGGTCGTACACTCCCGCGCCAATCACTTTGCCCGATTCCAAATCTGCGGGGATGAAGACAAATGTGCGGAAGCGGCCCACGGAGCCGTAGGCGGCCACGGAGCCGGCCAGGTTGCCCGTGGAGGCACAGGCCACGGTATCGAAGCCGAGCTCACGGCTGCGCGTCAAGGCCACGGTCACCACTCGGTCCTTGAAGGAAAATGTGGGGTTTACCGTATCGTTTTTGAAATAGAGGTTTTTAAGGCCGAGCAGTTTGCCCAGATTGCGGGATTTGAAAAAGGGCGTGTAGCCTTCTCCCAAAGTGACGGGATCGCGGGTTTCCACGGGGAGAAGCTCCCAATAGCGCCAGAGAGTGCGCGGGCGGGACTCGATTTTTTCGCGGCTGATTTCCTGGCGGATTAAATCATAGTTGTAGACCACTTCGAGTGGGCCGAAGCAGAATTCGCAGACATGGCGGGCGATGGCAGGGCTTTCCTGCCCGCATTCCTTGCATTTGAGCGCTTTTATTTTGTTCATAAAATTAAAAAACTCGAGGGGAGAACATCCGCTCGAGCTGGAATGTTTCTCCCCTTATCGCCCCGCTTGTACTGCAGCGGATAGCTTTAGCACCTGACACCTAACTTTTTCTTAGGTCGGTTGCCGTGGTTTCACAGGGCCTTATCCCTCCACCACTCTCGATAAGAGAAAAACTAACTTCAATAATCCTATTAAATTGGGGTGGGTTTTGTCAAGAACAGTTTGAACCGGGCAAATGCCGCTATCGCAAAGAGGATAATGCTGGTGATCTGCGCGGGGGTGAGGCCCCCAAAGCGGGGTTCGTCCCAGCGGAAGAACTCCAGGGCAAAGCGGCCGGCGCTATAAAGGAGGAGATACTCCGCAAACACGATCCCAGAAGGTTGCGCCGCGCGCGCGCGCCTGGCGTTCAAGCGCCAGAGAAGGAACGCCCCCAGGGCGGCCAGAAAAAGAGCTTCATAAATTTGGGTGGGGTGGAGCGGCAGGCCGGGCGGGGCCAGGGTTTCAGGGTGGCTGAAAACCACGGCCCAGGGCGCCTCGCAAACTTTGCCAAAGCAGCAGCCGGCGGCGAAACATCCCAGCCGCCCCAGAGCGTGGCCGAAGGCGAGGGCCGGGGCAATCCAGTCGGCCACCCGCTTCCAATCGGCGGCGAAGGGTTTCGAACGGTTCCAGATATAAAATCCAAATGCCGCTCCCAGAACGCCGCCATAAAAAGTGAGCCCGCCCCGCCAGACCATGAAAATTTCCAGCCAACCCTCTTGAAATTCATCCCAGTGGGTGGCCGCGTAAAAGGCGCGCGCGCCCGCAATCCCTGTCAAAATCATCAGGAATGCCATGTGGGACAGGGATTCGCGGTCCGCTTTGCCCGCGAAGCCGTCCAAAGCGGCCTGGCGCTGCACAATTAGAATGCCGGCCAAAATCCCGAGCGCCACCATAAGGCCGTAAGTGTGCAGCGTGAGCGGGCCGATTTTGAGGAGGATGGGGACCATGAGGGATATTATAGCCCAGATATAGTAAAATTTGGTCATGTACGAAGTTATCATCGAAAAATCATTTTCCAGCGCCCATTTCTTAAGGAAATATAAGGGCAAAGACGAGCCCCTCCACGGCCACAACTGGAAGGTGCAAGTGGAATTCCGTGGGAATGCTCTCGTTCAACCGGAAGAATACCTGGTGGATTTTGTGGAAGCCAATGAAGAGTTGGCCAAAATCATCGCCAAAATCGATTATAAGAACATCAACGAAGTCCCGCCTTTCGACAAACGCAATACTTCCGCTGAAAATATCGCCCGATGGATTTGCGAAGAATTCGGCAATACCAAAATCCAGCCCAAGCCCAGCCGCGTGACCGTGTGGGAGACAGACACGGGAGCGGCACGCTTCATTCCGGACAACGCCTGATGGACGCTCCCCGAGTTTTTTTAAAGCCCGGCAGGGACAAGCGGGCGGAGGCGGGCCACCTCTGGGTTTTCTCCAACGAAATCGATAAAGCTGAAGAAGATCTCACGCCGGGCGGGATTGTTGATATTTATTCTTCCCGCAGCAAGCTCATTGGGCGCGGTTTTTGCAATCCCCAGTCGCTCATCTCTCTCCGCATTCTTACATCAAAACCCGAACCCATCGACGAAGCTTTTATCTCGAAGAAAATTCAGGCGGCGCAAAATTTGCGGGACCAAATATTGCCGGGCGAAACCGCGTATCGCCTTCTTTTCGGTGAATCCGACGGACTTCCCGGGGTGGTCGTGGACCGCTTGGGGGATGTTTTCACGGTGCAGTCCTATTGTCTCGGAGCCGACATGCTCCTGCCTCATGTTTTTTCCGCGCTGAAAACTCTTTATTCTCCGCGCGCCATCTACAAAAAAAGCGACAGCGCCATGCGCGAGCTCGAAGGCCTTAAAGAGGATGTCGGAGTGGTGGAAGGTGATTTGAAACCTCCGGTTGAAATTGTCCAGGGATTTCACGGGCACAAACTGAAATTCTGGGTGGACCCGATTGAAGGCCAAAAGACGGGGTTTTTCTTCGATCAGAGGGAAAACCGCGTTCGGCTCACATTTTATGCCAAAGGAAAATCGGTTTTGGACGCTTATTCCTATGTGGGCGGTTTTGGCGTGCACGCGGCGTTCGCAGGCGCTTCCGCCGTCACTTGTGTGGATTCATCCGCCCCGGCCTGTGAACTGGCCAAGAAGAATTTTGAAGCCAACGGCCTCAAGGGCGATGTCATCCAGGAAGATGCGGAAGTGGTCCTGGGCCGTTTCCGCACGGAAAAGAGAAAATTTGATATCATCGTTTTGGATCCGCCGGCTCTGGCTAAATCAAAGAAGATCGTCTTTTCCGCCATTCGCAAATACGGCCATCTGAATCAGGCGGCAATGGAGTGCTTGAACCCCGGAGGCCTGCTTTTCAGCTGTTCCTGCTCGCACCATGTGGAGCGGGGGGAGTTCATCAAGATGATCGGGGAAGCGGCCAGCGGGATTGGCCGCACGGCGAGGATTCTGGAAATGCGCGGAGCGGGACGGGATCATCCCATTCTGCCTGCCATGCCGGAAACCGAATATTTAAAATGCGCGATCGTAAGAATTGACTGATGTTTAAAACAATCAAAAACATCCATTTTGTGGGCATCGGCGGCTCCGGCATGTCCGGGATTGCCGAAGTCCTGCTCACCCTGGGCTACCGCGTGAGCGGCTCCGACATGAAAGAGTCGGATGTGACCGACCGCTTGACCCAACTGGGAGCGAAAATCTATTACGGCCACAAGGACACGAATGTGGGTGACGCCCAGGTGGTGGTCACCTCCACGGCGGTCAAAGCCGACAACCCTGAAGTGCGCTTTGCGCGCAAGAAAAAAATTCCCGTCATTCCCCGCATCGAGATGCTGGCCGAAATCGCCCGTTTGAAATACACCATCGCCGTGGCCGGCACTCACGGCAAGACCACTACCACCTCCATGGCGGCGGCCATCTTGCAGGAAGCGGGCTGGGACCCCACCTTCATCATTGGCGGCAAGGTGAAACATCTGGGCGGAGGCGCCAAGCTCGGCAACGGCGAGTTTCTGGTGGCCGAAGCGGACGAATCCGACGGGTCTTTCTTAAAGCTTTCCCCGGCGTTTGGCATTATCACGAACATTGATAACGATCATCTTGATTATCATCAAAACATCAAAAACCTGCGCGCGGCTTTTGTGCAGTTTGCCAACCGCGTGCCTTTTTATGGCTGTGTTATTGTGTGCCGTGACGACCCCGGAGTCAGAGCCATTCTGCCCAGCTTGACGCGGCGGGTGGTGACTTACGGTTTCCGCCATGGAGTGGATTATTCGGCGGAGGAGATGCATCAATATTCCGAAGGGACCTGGTACACGCTCATGCACCGCGGCGTGAAAGTGGGCCAGGTGACTTTGAATCTTCCGGGTAAACATAATATACTAGACTCCCTTGCCGCCTGCGCCCTGGCGCTGGAACTGGGGATTCCCTTTGAGCCCATCCGCAAAGCTCTGGCCAAGTTTGAGAGCGTGGGCCGGCGGCTGGAAAAGCGGGGAGAAAAGAACGGAGCCATCTGGATGGACGATTACGGCCATCACCCCACGGAAATCAGGGCGGTTTTGCAGGCCCTGCGGGAACGGTTCCCTCACAAGAATTTAGTTGTTCTTTTTCAGCCGCACCGGTTTTCCAGGACGAAGCTTCTTTGGCGGGAGTTCGGCTCCTGTTTTAAAGGCGCGGACCATGTTCTGATGCTGCCCATTTATCCCGCGGGAGAAAGCCCCATTCGCGGGGTGGATTCCAAAAAACTGGTGGCCAACATCAAGCGCCACGGGGTGTCGGCGGCGTTCCAGAACGGCACGGGGGAAGATTTAGCCAAGCATGTCCGCGCGGACACGGTGTTCCTCACCATGGGCGCGGGGGACGTGTGGAAGTTCGGGGAGAAGATTTTTAAGCAGAGCGCAGCTTTTACGCGCCCGTCGACTAGCGGTTAGGTCACGTCCCTTTCAAGGACGTAACACGGGTTCAACTCCCGTCGGGCGCACCAATTTGTGGCAAAACTCTTGTTGCTGTACGATACTAAAGAACAAGACGCGGCAAGGGATCTATCAGACTTGCTTGCTCAAATTTTGGGATCAGCCCCCACGATGCTACCCCTTTCCCCCGATCATGGTCTCTCCCTAGAGGAAAAAGAAAAGCACTACTATGGTAAACATGACAGTGCTTTGTTTTATGTGACTCCTGGCTCCACTCGGGATGGGAAACATTATCCATCTGCCAGCGTGGCGGATGAGATGGGCATGGCACGTGTGAAATATGCAAAAGAGAGAATTTTTTATCTGGTCGAGGAAGGGTGCAATATTCAACCCGTTGATCAAAAATGTTATGTCAAATTCGTCAAAACAGACTTTCGAAGCATTATTCTGAGCGCGGCGCTCCCAAACTCCCCAGTTTATTGCAATGAGGAATTCCCCGCTTTAC
>MGUQ01000072.1:0-1903 GCA_001799975.1 Elusimicrobia bacterium RIFCSPLOWO2_01_FULL_54_10
ATCGGTTTTGCCACAGGCAGCACCCAGAAGTTTTTCTGGGAGGAGCTCAAGCGCCTCAAGAGGGAAGGCCTCGACTTCTCGAATGTCGTTGCCTTCCATCTCGACAACTATATCGGCCTTTCCAAAGACCAACCCGAAGACTTCCGCAATCAACTCCAGCAACTTTATGATGCTCTGGAAATAAATGACATCCATTTTATTAATACTGACGCCTCCGATTTGAAAGCGGAATGCACGCTGTATGAGAACCTCATCCGGGAGGCGGGCGGCATCGACCTGCAGATCCTGGGCATCGGCAGCGAAGGCCACATCGCTTTCATTGAGGCGGACGGTTTGGCGAGCCGGGTGGATTCGCGCACAGGTGTGGTCGCCCTTGCGCCCAGCACGCGTCAGAATAACGCCAAGGCTTTCGGAGGAGATGCTGCACGGGTTCCGGATTCGGGAGTTTCCATGGGCATGGGCACCATCCTGGAAGTCAAAAAGATCATACTCCTGGCCTGCGGCAAGGCCAAGGCGGAGGCGGTGTATCAAGCGCTCCATGGGCCGCTCTCGCCGGGCTTGCCCGCCAGTTTCCTTCGTCTTCATACCAATGTCCGTATCATCGTGGATAAGGAAGCTTATCCAGTCACAGGTCAATTCTCTGACCCATCTTTGTCTCAAGCGCAATCTGTCCTGGCGGTGGGCATTGTCTCCGCCCTCGCCGCCTGGCCGGCGTTTCAACAGATCTGGCCGGGAGTGGGAGGGTTTTTAACTTCAGGATGGGAGTGGGGGCTGGCGGGTGGTGTTGGAATATTTGTACTCCGCGCTCTCTATGTCGAACTGGGCGTCACGCACATCCGAGGAGGCTGGGAAAATGGTTCCGGCCATGCCGTTCTCAAGGCTTTCGACATTCTTCCTGACAAAGAAGAGGGGACGTCCCTGCTTTTGTCGACTATCGAAGAATTCATCCATGCTCTTCAGCAACATGCCCCCAGGTCCATGGACACGATCTGGATGGCCTCCCCAGGGATAATTTCTGCTGACGGGGTCATCGAACTGGCCAACAATCTGGCGCTTACCGGCGTTCCATTGCGGCAGGAGCTGGAAAAGCGCTTAAGCGCGCGCTGGGGCCGGCCGGTGACAGTGAGGCTGGTCAATGATTTGATCCCGGCAGGTATCGCGGAACAAAACGGTTCCGGCCGATTCCTTTATCTTAATTTTGGCGCGGGCTTGAGCGCCGCCGATGTCAATGGGGATTCTGTCCTTTCGCTTGAGCTGGGCAATCGAAAGCATGAAGAGGAAACCCTCGAGAGCCGTTACCAGACCCTCAAAAAATCAGGTCAATGGGACGAAATCGCTCGGCTTGCGGCGGGCCCGATTTTGGCCGAAGTCGTCAAGCGCGGGGCTAAAGAAGTTGTTGTTGGCGGCGGGGCAGCCAAGGGCAGACTTGAATTCCAAAAAGCGCTCAATGAGAGCATCGGCAACCACATAAAACTGCGCATCTCAAACATTCCTGAGCGGGAAAGAGGTATCCGGGGCCTGGCCCTGCTTGCTGACGCCGAAAATCCTTCGATGTTATCGAGGTTCGATCAATTCATCAAGAAGATCATGCGCCGGCTTGCAAGCTCACCCAAGGTATTTTCAATTTCGTTGATTTCCGCTTTTTCAGCCTGGCCGGCGTTCCGGGAGATATGGCCCGCGCTGGAGGGGTCAATGGCCCAAGGATGGCTGGAGTGGCTTGCAGGGGTATCGGTCATGGGAATTATTCTATCGGCTGCCATTAGACAGAAGAAGAAATCTAAGGGAAATGGCCTGCGCAACCTAAAATTTAAAAATAACCCCTGGTCCGTTTCCATTAGGGAATTGCAAACGCTCTCGCTGCCTGGCCAGTCCGGCGACCGGAATTTGGAATATTCCGCTTTTC
>MGUQ01000072.1:2000-8991 GCA_001799975.1 Elusimicrobia bacterium RIFCSPLOWO2_01_FULL_54_10
CAAGCCGCACCAGGCATGGTCTGTCGGCAAACATACTCTTTTGCTCATGCTGATGGCGCTGGCTCATGCAAAGGATGGAGATTTGACACCCGATGAGATCGCCGAAGCCCTCAGATTCGCGGCCATCCATGACGCTTTGGAAATTATCACGGGCGACAGCTCCCCATTTAACCAGGAGAAGTGGGCGCATAAGGCGGCAATTGAAGATGCGGCGCTTGTCAAATTGAGCGAGGAACTTTTGAAGCATGATCCCACTTCGGCGTCCGATTGGGAGAATTTGATTGTCAGCTATCGAAAGCAAGACACCCGGGCCGCCCGGTTCGTAAAGCATCTGGACAAGCAGGCGCATTTGGTTGAATTCCTGGATTATTCTGTCCGGTTTCCTGAGCATGCGGCGGATTTTCTTGAGATCAATCGCAAGGGTGAATTAAGCCAATGGGATTATTCCAACTCAGACGTCAGCAACGGCGGAAGCGAGTTCCCTGTCATCGTGGAGCTGAACCGCCAATTGAACGCTGCGCGCTCAAACGAAATCTCAAAACTACCCAATCCCAGCTTCACCCCCCCGGCCGTCATTCAAACTCTGTTGGGAATGGTGCTGGCAATTCTGGCCTCTCCCCTCGGCCTGGGCCTCCTCACGCTCACCGCCGCTCTGATTTGGCCAGACTATATCCGGGAAGTTTTGGGCAGCGGGGGGATGGCGATGGCGGCCGCGGGAACATTGGAGCCCGCCACCGGCTCCTTCATCACGAGGATCCTGCAGGCCTTGCGACCCAGTAAGGTCCGGGAAAGCATTCTTGATCTAGGCCGGGCCGGTGTTCAGTTTGAACATCCCATTTATTCAAGTTCTGTTCCCATAGCACAACTCAGGTCAATCCGAGTTATCGCTCCTCATCATGCGCTGGGAGAGGCGGCCGTGTCGCTGCCCCTTCTCTTGCATTCCCTTTTGCGGACGGCCCCTGGGTTGGAGAGAATTTGGGTGGAAACTAACTTTCCCGAGTTGATCGAAGGCATGGACCCCAGGGTTGTGATAAGTCCAGATGAATCGCGCTGGGCTGATCCGCTCAGGCCCGAGGCCGTCATCGATCTTCAGGCGATGTTCAATAAGATTCACCGAATTGACGACAAAAAACTAATCCATGACAAATTAACTGAAAAATTGTCCTTGCTTGGGTTTAATGTTCCGGAGTTTAACGAAACGATTATCAACAGATCTGTCCCCATATCCGGTTTGATTTTTGTGAATCCGTTCGGAATCACTAATAACGGAGGCGCTTATTTGGAAAAATCATGGAAAACGTTAATCTTACGTTTGATACTCAACGGGAAATCCGTGGTTCTAAATGGAGGGCGTTCGGAAAATATCCTGGATCAGCTGAAAAGTGAGAGATTGTCCCAAGAGATACTCAGTGATCTCGGCGATTCGCAAGCTGCAAAAATGTTCAGGGTGTTTAAGGGCGACAGAAAGCAGTTTTTTGACGAGATTAAGCAGGCCGAATCGGTAATAACCATTGACTCATCCCCATTTCATTTGGCCCGGCTTTTTGGCGTGCCGGTAGTTGTGATTACAACGAAAAATTCGACAGGCTGGGTGCCAGAAAAGGAAGATAATTTTAGGCGGGTGGAAGATCAGCAATTTGCTCTGGATGAGGGAATTGCGGCTGAAGCCCTGACAAAGCTGAATGATAAGTCTCATGCTGCGCCTAGCCGGTTGCACATAGCCCACCCGCCGCAGGATTTTCTGGACGCGGTTGGTCATGAGGGTCCCCACCGGTTTCAGTTGATGGTCATGGATATGGAAACCCCCGGCGTTCCTTCCAGTCCTGAGCCCGGGATAAACGCAATTGTGTTCACCGGGTTGAGATTTGACCCTCAAAACTTTGCGCGAGTTTCTGATACTTTAAATGATCTAACCGCATATTTGTCGATGCAAGTTGACTCCGGAATGAATGGGAGCACTTCCAGGGCGATTGTTGAGGCGATTAAAAACGCAGTTATTTGGGGCAACAAGAATAGATCCCGCACGCATCTGGCGGTCAGGTGGCGTCGGGACGAAAATAAGTTTATTGTGGATGTCATCGATCAGGGCGCGCGTCCGATCGATTTTGTCGGCAGACACAAACCGCCTGATGGAATTCCTGATGATATCAGTCCTATGCGAATAGGATATTCCGGATCCATCCGTCGATTCTTGGATCAAGACCATTTTGAGACTCCACTAAACCGTTTTGAGTCTCATCAGGTATATGATTTTCCCCTTTTGACCCGTGACGGGCGGCGCGTCGGGCAGATTGTGCGGTTGATATTCCCGGCGCGTCAGGCTGCCGGCTCTAAAATTCCTTCGATTTCAATTCCTATCGCGGCTTTCGTTATTGGATCGGTCCTTCTGAATCCTCTGGCTGCTGAGGCAGCTTTGGCAAGCGCGAGCATTTTGGCTTCTCCCGGCATGACAGCTCTTCCGGAACTTCACGGTTTGGGGCTGGGGATATGGGTACTGGGAGCAGGCGTCCTCGGCATGGCGGCCCAAAAGCCCCCTAAAGAACATCCTTTGTCGCCCCGGCAGATAAAGTCCGCGTTGGTCGCCATTGCTATGGAACCCCGGCTCAGAAATATTGTCCAGGAGCTTATGGATGGGAAATCCATTGAGGTTGTGGCTGCAAACAATGGGATGACCCGGCGCGAGTTGTACGTCAATATCCTTCAGTACGATATTTTCTTGTCTGAAAAATTCACAGACCATTTTGGACAGACGGTTTTTGTCGAGCTCGGCCCCAAACGCGTCGTGTTTGAAAACGAGCCGCCTCCTGCCAAAAACGAAGATCCCGCTCCTATTGAGCGTAAGAAGCAGGCAGTTGCGGCGAAGAAGGACTCGCAGGGTGAAATGGTCAAAACAATCCACAAGCTGAGCAAGGAATCGGAGTTTTATGCAAAATCCCTTGCCCTGTTCTTGCGCGAGCCAGCTGAATTCTCTCAAGCAATCATGAAAATGATTGAATCGACCAATCCCATGGAGATCCAGTTCTTGGGATTTGAAGCCTTTAGGGCCCTCGTCAAAACCATGCCAAATGTCGGTGTCAAACTAAATGAGATCGAGAAACTTCATTTTGCAAAGATTGTCGATTTGATCGCGCAGAAGGCTGATGAAGCCAATGAGTTAACGATGGATCAGGCGTTAAGCGCGTTGGCAGCCCTGGTAAATTCAGGCTGGAAGACGCGCAATGCTTTGAAGGAGGAATTATGGGTGCGGATCATCGACTCTCTTGCCGGGGGAGTGGTTTCGCGGCCGCCCCTTCAAGCCATCGCCTATGTCAAATCGCTGGGGCGCTGGAAGAATGACCCAAAAGTTTTAGATGCATTGAAGAGTTTGGAAGGACAAGATTTGTCCCAGAGCGTTCACACTGCCATCGCCCAGGCGCTTCAGACTTCCGTCATGGACTGGCACAAGATTGCGACCGCATTTCTTGTGGCTATCCTGGGGGTTGCCACCACTAGTGAAGCGGGCGCATGGCTGAGCGCAGCACAGTCTGTAGGCTGGCTCAGAATGGAATGGCTGGGAGCGCTGGTGTTGGGGATGGCGGCTTTGGGGATGGTTTGGAACAAACTAGAGGCTCGAGTGCAGTCACGCTGGTATGCCGCAGTCCTTGCGGGCGTCTTGACCATGAGCGCGTTTATCTTATTTGACCTGTATGATAAAGGCAGTTTCACCTTCATCGGGCGATCCGATGACATTGTCCATAGACATCTGGCTGATGGATTGATCACGGTGGGTGTTTATTTTCAAAGCCGGTTGAGCGATATTGCCCATGCCTTCATCGCTCCCGTTGCCGAATTGATCCTATCCGTTCTTTGGTTTGGAAAAGTGCACTCAACGACGGCTGCAAAAAAGCGGCCATCGATCTGGAACGGATTTTGGTGGGGGATGAGCGCGACGTTCTTCATTATGAGCTTGGCTCGTTTTTGGCTGGATGTCGGAATCATGATGTTGGGACATCCTGGACAATATTATTTAAGCGCTTGGGTTTCGTTATTGATAAATGAATGGCGGGGTGACATTTTAATTATCCAGCCTACTTTGGGCAAAACGGTTTTAACGACCCTTCTCACGGCTTTGGTGACCCTCGTGGGCGGTTGGCCGCTCTGGAGAGCTTATAGACGCGAGGCTCGCCGCAAGGCGCTTCTGCCGGCCAATCCGGGAAGGCGATGGAATAAAAAAGCTCAAGCCGATTCAGCCCCTGTTTTGTCCAGCTCGGGCGAAATCCATGAAAGCGATAAAGCGGCAGAGAAGACATCGATGGTTCCGGATGCAGATCCGGCTTCCCAAAATAAGCCCCATTTACGGCTGGTCCAGGAACAAACCGAACGGATGGCCATCGCTTCCGATTATGCTTCAAAAATCCTCTATGTTCAGGCGGCTCTTGAGCTGGGGTCTTTCCAGGCAGCCATGGATTTCCTGAACATGATTGATGAGGACATCAAAACGGCAAAAAAAATGAATAAGGCATTGAAAAATCCATCCCAGGCTTCGGAGACCGAGTTGCTGCCGGTGGCGGAATGGGTCAATGATGTTGCGGAGCTTAAAAAGAAAATTCCGGAGGCGACGGATATCGACATCTTCATCGACGCGCCCAGCAACGACCCGGACGCGAAGCGTCTTGGAGATGCGTTCAAGACCTACGCCGAAGCGCGTGAATTGCCTTTGGATGTAGTGTTCAGTAATTTCAGGTTCCCCGTCGAAGAGCTCCTGCCGCCCGGTGCCGATTCCTGGCTGGCAATGGATGGGCCCGACAGTCGCTCCAACGAGGAATTCGCCCAAGGGATGATCTTCTCCAGGATTTACAGGGAAGGCCGCCTTCTGCATCGCGCAGTTCTGCCCGCCATACCGACGGGCAAGCCCGCCGTCGCGCCGAAAGACGGCTCCTCCGGCCATTCCACCGGCCTCTTCGATCTCTCTCTCGCCTTCGATTATCCCGCCGTTGCGCTTGTGGTTTCCGTTCTAGGTGGAAGCCTTGCCGCAACGGGAGTTCCATTCATTATTTCCGTTTTGAGCGGATTGGCATTGGGAATCGGAGCCATCGGTATGGTACAGGCGACCGAGCCGAAGATTCAGGAACACAAATTTCGCGCAGGCGGCACACTCCTCACCCGGGCCATGACAGAGGTTATGCGGAGGTTGTGGGTGCATAAGATTATCCGCATCGGCCCCAATGGGTGGACACGGAGGATCAGCAATTGGGGATACGAAGAGACCCTCTTAGAGGACATCAACAAGAACTTGAGAAGCGACATTCTGAGCGAGATCATTGCCAAATCAAGGGCACATCCTGACAGGACAGTGACTGTCGTTGATTGGGGAACCGGTACTGGGAAATCACTAAAGGAGATCCGGGCAAAACTCCAAGCGAAAGGCATCTCGAATGTCCGGCTTGTGGGATTTGGCGATCAATATTACGAGGTGTGGCACTCGATGCCTCAAGGCATCACATTGATATGGGACACTTCGGAGTCGTTCTTCAAATACTTTGCTCCTGGAGAGATCGACTTCCTTTTCAGTCACTATGGATTCGCACACATGCGGGAGGCCTTGGCCGGCTATCTTTTGAAGCTTTCCTCTAAGATGGCTCCAGGCGGGCGAATCATTACAAACATTTATTCAAACCAAAGCATTCATGGACTGGCTCATTCAATCAATAAGGAATATTCTTTAAATTATCTTGGGATCCCGAAAGAATATAAAAACCCGTCCATTCAGCTGGACAAAAAGCAGGGGGAAGGTAATGATAAGATTATTCCGCTTGTTACAGAACATGCTCTCTATCTGAGTCAGATCGGACAAATTGGATTTGACTCGGTTTCACATAGAGCCCAGGAAGTCAAAAAAGTTGAAGCCGCCCGTCTGGCCGGTGCTGACGCCGCAGATACAGCGGTGATCGCCGTGGATCCGGCACATGCGTCCAAAGTCGAGCTTAAGAAGGTTGAGTCGCAATTCAAGCGCATGAAAGATTCGGGCAAGGCCGTGCGCGTGGCGTTGGTGGGTTCAGGCCTGTTCTCCAATAGTTTTACTGTTTCCTCCCTGCGTCTAGCTACCGGTATTCAGCCCATGATCGTTGAGAGGAATTCCCAAACGGACATTCTCGATTTGGACGTGCTCTACAACGACATTCAGGCTGCTGATCCTCGTTTGGGCAAATTCTCACTGGTCTTCATTGCCGATTCCACGCTCTCCATCAAGATGAGCTGGATTAACTCTATGATTCAGCAACCTGTTATCTCCGGCATGGAGCACGAAATCCAGGCCGCGCTCGCCGCCGTCCTTTCACAATAAATCAGCGGTCGAAGAAAACGCCCTTTTTGATGTATTCCTTGATCAAAGATTGGTAGGGGATATCGATGGCGTTAGCCTTTTCCTTGACGCGGTTTAAGAGATAGTCCGGGATCCTGATAGAGATGGAATGGGATGTTGGCTTCAGATTGGGGAAGCTGACCCTTTCCATGTCGCTGGGTTCATAGTACTTTGAAAGGTCGATTTTGCTCCAAAAAGCCCTCTCCTGGTCTTCGTTTTTGAACTTGGGAAGCCTAAGCTGTTTTTTCATAAAGAGACACCTCCTTTCTGTTCACGTCTCTGGCGGATATGATTCTTACCTTCCTTCCGCGCATGGTGAAAACGACGAATAAAAGCCTGTCCTTTTTTGTTTTTCCGATGATTCGAAAGCGTTCTTCACGGCCTGAATGAATCGAGTCCTTAAAAGCCGCCTTGTTGTCGTCGAAAAATGGCTGTTCGGCTTCTGTGTCTTCCACGCCATGTTTCCTGTTCTTCCCGGAATTTCCCTTATCCCATTCAAATTCGAGCGGTTCAGGCCAGATCCTCATGTATATGTAATTCTATACTAGGGTTTCGGTCTTGTCAAGGGATTGTATAAGTCAAGGACATATGCGACATTTTGGGGATTTGAGCCAGGACCTGGAGAGGGGCTTTAAGGCCCAAAGAATGATG
>MGUQ01000073.1:0-4192 GCA_001799975.1 Elusimicrobia bacterium RIFCSPLOWO2_01_FULL_54_10
CACCCTCCTGGCACAGCTCCCCGCCCTGGAACTTCATCTTCTGCCCGGGTTTTCATCCGGACGATCAATCCCCATTCCCTCCGTCCGGCCGTCCTCCTCACTCCGCCCTGCCGCGATAAAAAATGCCGCCCTGCCCCGCTGGGTTGAAAATCTCTCAGCCGGCCATGTGAGCATCAAAGATTTTTATGCTCCCCCGGGGTACAAGCCCGGAGGCCCCATGGTCATTCACATTCAGGACGCTCACGGAAATGTCGAGGCACAGAAGAACATCGCCAGCGCCATTGAGTCGTTAGCGAAGCCAAGCCCCAAGCATGCCTCTGTCCCATTGCTGGTGGGCATTGAAGGCGCGCGCGGGGCCATAAGATTCGAAGCTTACCGCACATTCCCGGACCCGGAAAGCACTCATGCGATCGCCGAAGATTTCTTGCGCGAGGGACTGATCACAGGCGCCGAGTTCGCGGGCATGACGGCAGCCAAACCCCTGAACTTCTGGGGCGTGGAAGACGAAACCCTTTATCTGGCCCATGTTCAGGCCTTGAAAGATTCAGTTGCGGCCCAAGGAGCAGCCAAAACGGCTATCGAGAAAGCGGCGCTCAAGCTGGAAGCGCTCAAGGATAAAGAGCTGAACCCCGCCCTGCGGGAGCTGGACCGCAAGGTCAATCTTCACCACAAGGGAAAGATAGGGCTCGGGGAATATTTGAAATATCTGACCAACATTGCATCCTCACCTCTACCCTCTCCTGTCATCACCAAGTTTATGACGGCCCTTAAACTCGAAGAAAAACTTGATTTCAAAAAAGTGGAGGAAGAACGCACCGCTCTCACCCGCGCCTTAGCAGCGGAACTTTCCAAGGCTGATTTGGACAATTTGCTCAAAGCCGGGCTGGCCTACCGTCTGGGAAGCCTCACTCACGCGGCTTTTTATGAATACCTCAAAAACCTTTGCACTGCCTTTGGCGTTCGCCTGGCCGGCTTCCCGGAGATGGACCGCTATATCCGTTATGTGCTGATCTCCGAGACAATAAAAGCGGATGAGCTGCTGGCTGAGCTGGAAACCCTGGAAGCCAGAGCCGTGGCCGACGCCATCAAAACTCCCGCCGAACAAAAGCTCATGGAGCAGTCCAAGTACATGGCTCTTCTGGAAAAACTTGTGAAGTTTGAGTTGTCGCCACAGGAGTGGGGGGAATATGAAAAAAATGCCGCGGCGCTGAACAAGGATTCCGAAATGGCGGAGATTCTGGAGCCTTTTGAAAGGTTTAACCGCGCGGCATTGGCCCGCAATGACGTATTGGTGGAAAATCTTTTAAAGAAAGCCAAGGAAGAAAAAAATGGCCAACCTGTTTTAGTGGCGGGGGGATTCCATACGGCAGGCATGACTGAAATCCTCAAATCCAAAAAAGTGGCCTATGCGGTGCTCGCGCCCCGCCTGGGCAAGGTGGATGGTTCCGGCGCGGAGTATTTGGATGTTTTCACCCGCGACAAGACGCCGCTCGAGAAACTTTTCACGGGCGAGCGGATTCAGGTGGCTGCTCAAGGCATCGGGCCCGTGGCCCACATGGGGGAGACGCCGGTCAAGGTGCCGATGGTGGAAAGGTATTTTGTGACTCGCGCATTTACGGCGCGCGGCAAGGTGGCGCTGGATAGATTTTTGGAATGGGCCAGGAGCGGATTTCAAACCATCTCGAAGGCAAGCGTCTCAGACTTTGGGGGATATTTCTTGGTTCTGCGCGGCAAGATCAATGGCAAGATGAACACCGCCGTAATCCCGGCGGAAGAAACGGAGGAAAATCTCACTCTTCGCCAGGCGCCGTGGTATGTGCGCTGGTTTTTCAGCGTCAAGGACGCCGTCATCAACATATTTTACGGCGTGCCGGCTAAATTCTTCTCCCTTTGTGACCGCGGGGTCGGGTCCGTGAAGGATTTTGCGGACAGTATCAATCTGCCACGGTTTGTGACGCCGGATGGAATAATTATGCCGATGATGAGCCAGAACACAGGTAATGATGATCGTGAAATGCAATCAGGCTCTGTCCCTGCAGACACTGTCATCGACATTAATAATGCCGGTCGTGAAGAAATGGATGCTTTATTTAAACCCATTGTTTCCGATGATAAAAAGCGTGCAGGGTTGATTCAGCGAATTATTGATCATCGGCCGTTTTGGACGTTTGAAGATCTTAAAAAAGTCCCAGGTATCGGTAGAGGAATGTTTAACAGCATTCAGGTGTTTTCACATCGCATTCGGTATGGAAATGTTGTATTGACAGTCGCCCGGTACGAAAAATTGCTCTTCGATGAAGCCTTGGATTCGTTTGCTCAGTTTGAAGAAGAAGCTCAACAGGACCGTCTGACAGGACAGATGGTGATGAATTGGGTGAATAGATTCATTCACCCCTTAGCTCCCGAGTTTAATTTTTCCATACCCCTTGAATCTGAAGTAAAAATTGACCCATATGATTTGGATCCGCTTTGGGAGCAAATCCTTCACAACGCATTCATCCCTTCCGGCCTATGGGCCATTCATCCGTCAACGTTATTGACGACTGTTGCCGGACGAATTATTCGCACCGAGGTTGTCCAAACTTCCGGTGGACGTTTTGTTCCGCTCCTGGTTGTGGACATGATGAGAGGTAATAAGCAGAATCCCATGGCTAATGCGGATCATATTGTTCTTCCAGTATTTTTTGAAGGTTTACTACTCCCCGTCATTGAGCAAATGAGAAAGAGAATGGCAGCTTATCGGCAACAAACTTTGGGTGTCGTTGCAATGAGAGAGGGTTGGGGAACAAAAGACTTTTATGATCAGCTTTCAACATGGGTTTATGCGCATTATTTGGGGAAAGGCGATATCTCTGTTAGCAGGCTTCTTTATCTTGACGAAGCGCTCGGAGAAGAGAAAAGCCATGCTGACTTCATGGGAAAAATGGCACGGATAAATAAGAGATGGGTAGCGTTCCACCACCGAAAAGAAGACCTTCAAAATATTGTTGAAGCAGTTTTAAAACCCGAAGCTAAGCAGCGGAGATTAACCAAAAAGCGAGCCATCATAGAAGTTGAGGGTAAGTTGAGCTGGCTTTTAAATTCTCCCTATCCAGCTTTCATGTTTATCACATACTTTTCTCCCTGGGCCAAATCCAAAATAAGCGGAGAAACCATTCTGGATCAGGAAGCGTATGACATCCTATTCCAATTCCTGGGTGAAATATTACTTGACAATGAACATGCAACTCCGTTGCAATGGATTGAATATCTCAAAGTAAGGCTGAATGATGACGCAAGCATTGCTGAATTTAATAAACAACTCCACGATACAGTTGCCCTTATTTATAAACGGGAATTTAAAGACATCAATTTGGACGATTCGCTTTCCACCACTGACATGCTGGGCCTCTCCAAGAGCTGGGAGATGCTCAAACAAAATCCGCAGATGGCCTTTCCCATTCTAGTCGGAGCCGCGGTGGGGATTGCGTTCAGCTGGATTGTCCCTGGCCTGGCCGTGGGATTGTTCATGGTGTGGGGATGGGACAGAGTTCCTGAAGCGCTTTTCTCTTTCGGGGCGCGCGCAGCCCAGTTCGTCAAAGATCTGCTGAAGCCCGTTTTTGTGATCACAACACCCGAAGGCATTCAGCTTCCCCTCATGATGAAGTCGAGCGATTCAGACGGAAACGGCTCCGGCGCCGCCCTTGATCTTGTTTTAGATCAGGAAGGCGTAAACCGCGATGAATTCACCCGAATTGTTTACCCGGGCTCGGGGAGCGATGGTAAATTTGCGGCTAACCTTCTCCAATTTTTTCCAAATGTCACGGACGTTTATTTGATCAGTTTGGGGCTTCGTTATGATCCGGTACAGCGTCAAGGGGTGATCAGCCGGGCTAGGGGGCATGAACAGGAGTTTGCCGCCGCGGGCAGATCCGTCCGATTCCATGTGCTTGCCGATGATTTTTATGAAACCAACCTTGATAGAACGCCGGGCAGAACCGTTGTCATTGACAAGGGATTTGGCGCGAACGCCGAAGGGCAGGCAAATCCGCAATACCATAGTTCCATGGCCCGCAACACCCAGCCCGGCGACATCATCGTTTCCCGCCCTTACAGGATAATATTCCTTCCCTTCAACCACAGGCTGGCTGAGGGCGTGATCATTCCCGGCCATGATGATTTATCCAGATTCAATGTGTATTCGCGCTCACCG
>MGUQ01000073.1:4201-6163 GCA_001799975.1 Elusimicrobia bacterium RIFCSPLOWO2_01_FULL_54_10
CCAATCTAACGGTGGATCAATGGGTCCACACCGCGGCTCCCATTGCCGAAACAGGCGTCATGAGCCTGCTTTACCGCCTGGCCGTATTCTCAGGCGTTGGCGGCATTCTGTCCATGCTGTTCTTGCCGTTCAACACCATCCAGGTATTCCCTCATGTAAGCATTGTCTTTAATATTTTCCTTCCTTTCTTTATCCTCAATTTCCTTTTTGGCTTTTACGGCCATGAGCAGGTCTATGAGAAAGTTTTTGTTAAAGGCAAAGGGGGAAAATGGGTTCCCAACTGGAATCTCATTGACGCTTCCCCGGGAATCAAGACATGGCTCACCGTCAAAGCCCTCCTCATCCATGCACCGCTTTTGATGGGAGTTTGGGGCATGGGATGGGACATCGCGGGCACGCTTTTGAGCATGTTCCTGCATTGGATCCACAACCGCTGGGGTCATCTGCCTCTGGCCACGCCGCCCGGGGGCGAAGACCCGGAAAGCGCGAGCAAGGATGTGAACATTCCGGCCAACATCACCACACCAGCCGTTTTCAATCTTGTGCGGGATGCTCAGGCGCACAATGCCAATGCTGAATATGACGATGCCGTTGCGCTCTACAAACAGGCCTTCAAAGCATCCTCGGAGCCCGCCGAAAAGACGGACATAGCTGTCCTGTGTGCTGCGACCTATATCACCATCCAAGAATTTGATGAAGCCCTTTCGATACTCGACCAGGCTTTAACCGAGGTGGGAAAATTTGCGAACAGGATCAATTTCGCCCGGGCCGAAGTTTATTCGGTCTGGGGCCGCAACACGAACGAGCAGGCTTATTTCAAAAAAGCCCTGGAGATTTCCGTTAAAGCCTTGGGAGAGGAAGAAGCAACCAATAGGAACCCTTTACTCATCGGCAAGCTCTATGCCGCTAAGGGCACTGCGCTGTTCGGCCTAAACAAATATCCCGAGGCTTTGGAGACTTTCCGCAAAGCCATCTCTCTGGGCACTCGCGAGGCATTGGACTATGAATTCCTTGGCACTTCCGTCCATTGGGCTCAGTTCAAGGATGACGCCGTGGCCCAAAAATGGCTTGTGCTGGGGGCGGCGGCCCTTGCCAGGGCCTATGGCATGCGCATCCGGCAAACCGGGGAGCGCCGTGTGGATTATTTTGATATGTCCAATGTGTACGCATTGATGGAAAGGTTGTTCGACCTGTATTTTAAGAGGGAAAAGCCTGGCAAATCCTTTCCTCTCAAGTCCGTCATCCGCTCGCTGGACCAAGCAATGGACGATGCCATGGCCGAACTCTATGACGGTTCCATTCCGCCGGAAGAGTGGATCATCCTCCGCCATGCCGCGGCTGTTGCTCTGTTGAGATCGCGCCATCCAAGGCTCGCAAACCTGGTCCTCAGGCTGGGCACAAAACACATCGGCGCCGTGGATAAAATTGATATGCCTAACCTTCATGCCTACAAGTTCTACGACATCCTGCAGGGAAAGGGCAATACCATCCATGGGCTGCTTCTCGCGCTCGCTGGCGGCGCGCTGTTCTATATGGTTTATGCCATCGCCGCTTCAAATGCGAGTGTTCTAGTAACTTTGCCGCCCGTGGATCATGTCAGTTTCTCTGGCATCTCGTTCTTCCCCCTGGATTGGATGTCAGGTCTGGTCCTTCTGGTGATGGGGGTTTGGTACAGCACAATTCCCTCATTTGGGGATGACCGGTCAAGAGCAATTCTCTTGGGCGAGCAAATCGAGGAAATGTTTGAAGAGTATGACGATTTAGAGGAGGGAAAAGCTAGAACATCCTTAACAGGCCCCATCAAATCAACGCGCAAGGAGCTTTTGAATCTCCTTGCGAAGGACCCGGCAGTCCTCCCCGTCCTTAAATACATGAAAGAACAGAAATTTGATGTCGGGAATATTCCCGTAAGCGACGTCTCCCGGTTTCTCAGGTTAACACCCAAACAGTTGTCTGATATTG
>MGUQ01000073.1:6180-11167 GCA_001799975.1 Elusimicrobia bacterium RIFCSPLOWO2_01_FULL_54_10
TTGATCAGCGCAAGGATGATCGTGGCTGAACGGCCCAAATCAAACATCGACTTTGTGTATTCCATTTTGCCAGGAGACGAGGAGCAATTCACGCCCACTGATTTTATGGGGCTTGAGGCAGTTTTGAAGGCCCTTCCTGAATGGAAAAAGGATTATACGGTGCATCTGGAACTCCTGCGGGCGAAGCTTCAAAAACTTTATGAGGAGAGCCCTGATTTGCGCGCCATATTAAGCAATCCCGCCATCAAAGTCCCGGGTTATCTCGGAGAGCGCCTCTATCAGGAGCGTCACAATGTCGGCCTGGTTTATTTCAGTCCAGAATTCCGCTCTCCCAGGATTGATCTCATTCTATTGGCCAATTGGATAGATTCATTTGCTGCATGGGGAGAAGCTGAAGGTAAATCCGCTGGAGAGATGCGGGAAAAAATTTATGATCAGGTCGACGCATTCTTTCGCCATGAAATCGGGCATATTGTAGAAGCCAATGGCGGCATCGTTTGGAAAAATAAGGCGGCACGCGAGAAGGTGATGCAAAGCAAGAAGAAATTATTGACCGACTTTGAATGGTCCAAAGATTCCCGTGAGCGCATATTTGGTTATGCGGAAGACCAGAAGGCGGAATTTTATCGGGGCTCTGTCATTCCAAATCCCAAGTCCTCTAAAGTATACGGAACGATGTTCTTTAACAGATTTATCATAAATGACGCGCCATTTGAGGAGCATGACATGCTGTGGCTTGCGCGCGACATTGTGAGATGCGAGCTCTATGGGCCCCGTGAGCTTGGGAAAAAACTATTTGATTATTATGTAGCGCCTTTGGAGAGCGCAAATCCTGATTTTCACGCCAGAGCCAAGGCGGCCATCGATTATTTCAAGCTTATCAATGAATCTTTGATGTACCGCAAAAATTGGTTTAGCGAACCCATCGCCAAGCCCCGCACCTCCAATGGCTCTTCCACCGCCAATGAACTTATCGGCCCCCTCTTTGGCGTCCTGGGTGTCTCCATCTTAGCTCCGGCAGCGATCGCGCCTTATTTGGCGGCTGGGTTGGGCATTCTGATCATCGGGATGACTTTTCTTTCTCATGACGAAGCAGCTCTCTATGACAGGAATGCGGCCATAGGCCACCTAAAAACGAATGGGTTTGACGATCACCAAGCCTCAGTCCTTGTCAAAGCCATCATTTCGATCATACGAAATGAAGCGACGGAGCTCTCTGACAAAGAGAAGGCCCAAATCTTCAATGCGGTGACTCAGCGCCTCACGCCTTCCGGCGAGCTTAAGTTCTTTATCGATTCCTTATCAAGGAACTGGATCCGATTCTACATCTACAGGATGTTTGCTCCGGTTCTGCCAAAATCAGTACCCTCCCTGCCCGCGCATCTTTTCTTAGGAAGTCCTCAAGACAGTGACATGGTCATCGAGCGTTTAACGAACCTGGTGGATCTGGCCGTCTTGAGCCGGGGGAAATCTCAGCCTGCTGAAATGGTTGTGAGCGAAAAGCCTGAACCTGCGGCGCCCGCCGCCAAGCCCCGCACCTCCAACGGCTCCTCTCCTCTCAATTCTTTGAATCAAGTTCGAGAATTCTTTAATCGCATTGGCATTGGGCCTGGCAAACATGTCATTACGGTTGGAGCGGGGTTGCCGGTCACCCCTTCTTCAGCCGGGTTAATTCCCTGGGAGTGGTTGAGCATAAACATGGGCGCTGATGTGACCGTGTTTGAGCCCGAGGAAATTTACAATCTCAAGTGGCGGGAAATGCGGCAACAATGGAAAGAGGAACGCGGAAAATTGCGCATTCAACCTCAAGATCAAGCATTGTTTGAGAACTACCGCTTGGAACATGGTCAGGCCGACGCATTTGTCATGATGGGAGTTTTGTCGGCATCGGATAATGGCATTGCGTTATCCAAAAGGAAAGAGATTGCATTGAATGCTGTCAGGTCGCTACGCCCTGGCGGTATCTTGGTCCTTGGTGCCATCAAGAGCTTGGGATCCCACGAATGGAAACGGACTCAGGAAGCCCTCCAAATTGTCCATGAAAATGGTTATGCCCTTGAAGAAATCGCTAAGGGTTCTGAAATGGGAGAAACACTTGTTAATGGACTTTGGCCTCACGATTGGGTGGCCTACCATGTGAACATCGCCCGCCCGACTATCGCCAAACGCCTCACCTCCATTCTCCCCCTCCTCGCCGCCCTGGCGGTGGGGGGGACGATGCTCGCGCTTTTTGGTACTCCGGCCCTCGGCGTCCTGGCTGCAGCGGCCTTTGTCCCTTTGTCGAAATTTAAATCTGTGGAAGGCCAGCTCCTTAAAGAATCAAGAGATATCGATGTTCAGACTGAAAAACTAGCCGCCAACCCCAATATCTCCTTCGAGCTCTTCAATGTCCACCAGGGTCTTCTGGCCGACAAAGAAGAACAAGTCCGCGAGCATCAGGGCTTACGGCTCAATCAGGACAAAGTGAGAACCCATGCCTTAGAGACGATTTTGGAGCTGAAGAAGGGTAGGCTCGCTGCAGGTGAGGTCGAGGCACTGCATAAATCAAAACAGTATGGCGCCAAAGTGATTGCGGTGAAGTCTTCCTTGAACGCAGAGCAGATGAAATATCTCGAGCACGCATTGGACTCGAGCGATCAAAACAATGTTCATTTGCTTCTGACGGGCAAGAGCCAGGCCGATATTGAGAAAGGCAAAGACATCTTGAGCGCGCGGTTTGGGGAGAAGATGAACGGAATCGCGGTTGCCGCCAAGATTGTGGCTGCCCAGGACGAGGATGCTTTATTGGCTGAGATTTATGAGAGCGCTGAGAAGCTGGCGGGGAAGGGCATTGTCGTAGAATACTTAAGCTCTGAGCAAATCGTCTTTTTGTTGAGCCGCACCGAGAGAGTCATCTATCGCATATTGCAGAACACTCTGCTGCAGCGGCTCACGCCCATTCCTGAGCGCCTGAAAGAAATCGGCCTGGTCAATATCCAGGCCTAAAGCCCTCTCTTCTTCACCTCAACCATCAGCGGCTCATAACCTTTAAACTGCACGGCGTCCATGCCGAGCTTTTTGGCCGCCACGATGTTTTCCGCGATGTCATCCGTATAGAAGGCCTCTTCGGGCTTGACCCCAAGTTTCTTCAAGGTCAGTTTATATATCTCCGGGTCCGGCTTCATGAGCTTCACATCGCAAGACCCCACAAACGCGTCAAATTGAAAAACCCACGCGTGCTTCCGCTTCAAATGCGCCACATGCCAGGCGTTGGTGTTGGAGAGGATCCCCACCTTATATTTGCCCTTGAAGCTTTTCGCCAGGGCCACCATCTCCTTCTTCTCTGTAAAAATCTCATTCCAAAACCCGATGAATTCCTCCATGGAGATGGGGAAATTCATTTCTTCCTGGATTTTTGTAAAGAATTCCTTTTCGTCAATCATCCCGCGGTCAAAGTCTTTGGCGGGAGAATGGGCGCCGAAAAAGGAGAGGAGCTTGAACATGTCCACCGAGCAGCGCTTCTTCAGGCGCTCCACAGCGATCCTGAAATCAAAATCAATCAGGACCCTTCCTAGGTCAAAAATAATCGCATTAATCATAGCCGACAAATCGAAGTAGGTGATACGGCATTTTGGATGGGAGGCTCACGCCGAAGGCGGGAGGGAAACCACGGAGAGGTTTCCGGCAGAAGTCCGGCCGGCGAGGAGCCAATGAGGGCATTGCCCTGAGCGAGCTATTTTCCCTTCAATTGCCCCTTCTATTTTGATACAATTTCTCGACAGTGAATCCTAGGATTTGCGCTTGAAAGCGCTCGTTTTGTCCGGCGGGAAGGGCACGCGCCTCCGCCCCATCACCCACACTTCAGCCAAGCAGCTGGTGCCCATCGCGAACAAGCCCATCCTCTTCTACGGGCTGGAAGCCATCGCCAGGTGCGGCATCCGCGAAGTGGGCATCGTGGTGGGGGAGACGCAGGCGGAGATACGGGCCGCGGTGAGCGACGGAAAGAAGTGGGGCATCCAGGTGACCTACATCCCCCAATCGGCTCCCCTGGGCCTGGCCCACGCCGTTAAAATTTCCGAGCCGTTTCTTAAAAGAGACGATTTCGTGATGTATCTGGGAGACAACCTCCTGCGGGACGGCATCGAGAGCTTCGTGGGGGAATTCAAGAAAAAAAAGCCCAACGCGCTCATTCTCCTGACGAAAGTGGCCCACCCTGAGCAGTTCGGCGTGGCCGAACTCTCGAACGGCATCGTCAAACGCCTGGAGGAGAAGCCCAAGAAGCCCAAGTCCGACATGGCCCTCGTGGGCGTTTATATGTTCGATTCCAACATCTTCAAAGCCGTCAAAGCCATCCAGCCCTCGGGCCGGGGCGAGCTGGAGATCACAGACGCCATACAATATCTGATCGACAAGAAATTCAAGGTCATGCCCCACACGGTCTCCGGCTGGTGGAAGGACACGGGCCGTCTGGAGGACCTGCTCGAAGCCAACGGCCTCGTGCTCATGTCCGCCAAGAGCCGCAATGACGGGGCGGTGGACGCGGAAAGCGACCTGGAAGGCACCGTCATCATCGAGAAAGGCGCCAAGGTCTCCAAAAGCAGGATCCGGGGGCCCGCCATCATCGGCGAACGCGCGGAGATATCGAATTCCTATGTGGGGCCCAACACTTCGATTTATCACGACACGCGCTTGAAGAACTGCGGGATAGAACATTCCATCGTATTGGAGAACTCCGTGATCGAGAACGTCGAACTCATCGAAGGCTCCCTGATCGGCCAGAACGCGGTCGTCCGGCAGTCCCCCGCCAAGCCCTCCGCCTACCGCATCATGATCGGGGATTCTTCAAGGGTGGAGATCCCCTGATGGCTAAATGGCTGATCACGGGCGGCGCCGGCTTCATCGGCTCCCACATCGCCGAGACCCTGGTGGCCTCCGGGGAAAAGGTGCGCGTCCTGGACAATTTCTTCGCCGGTAAAAAAGAATCCCTTGCGCCGATAATCTCCAAGAT
>MGUQ01000073.1:11192-13242 GCA_001799975.1 Elusimicrobia bacterium RIFCSPLOWO2_01_FULL_54_10
ATGCGCTCGGTGCCCCGCTCCGTCGAGGAACCCGTGGAGTGCACCTCCATCAACGTCGAAGGCACCCTTTCCATGCTCATGGCTTCCCAAAAAGCGAAGGTCAAGCGCTTCGTGCTCGCCTCCTCCTCCAGCGTCTACGGCGACTCCACGCTTTTCCCGCAGAGGGAAAGCCACTATCCTCTTCCCATCTCGCCCTACGCCGCCTCCAAGATCACGGGCGAGCATTACTGCCACGTCTTCACCAAGACCTACGGCCTGCCCTGCGTCTCGCTCCGCTATTTCAACGTCTTCGGGCCCCGGCAGGACCCCAAGTCCAAATACGCCGCCGTGGTCCCCCGGTTCATCATCGCCGCGCTCAAGGGCAAGCCCCTCGAGGTCCACTGGGACGGGAAGCAGTCGCGCGATTTCGCCTATGTCGTCAACATCGCGCGCGCCAACATCGAGGCCGCGCGCTCCAAGAGTTTGAAGCGGGAGGTCTACAACGTGGCCTGCGGCGAATCCACCTCCCTTTTGGAGATCGCGGCCCTCCTGGAAAAATTCATGGGGACGCGCCTCAAGAAGAAGTTCTTTCCAAGGCGCGGAGGCGACGTGCGCAAGACCTGGGCGGACGTCTCCGGGCTCAAAAAGGACTTGAAGCTCGGCAAACAGGTCGGTTTTGAAGAAGGCCTGCGGCACACTTTCGATTATTTCGCGGAGAACGGAAGATGGCGAAACTACTAGTCACGGGGGGCTCCGGATTCATCGGGTCCAACTTCATCCGCTATTGGCAGGCCCGCCACGCGCAGGATGAGCTCGTGAACCTGGACCTCCTCACCTACGCCGCGTCGGGCGACGATGCCCCGTCGAACGGCGCCCGCTCGAAACTGCGCCTCATCAAGGGCGACATCGCCGACCCCGCGACCGTCCGCCGCGCCATGAAGGGCGTGAAAGCCGTCGTCCACTTCGCCGCCGAGACCCATGTGGACCGCTCCATCCAAAACAGCCAGATATTCCTGAAGACCAACGTGCTCGGCACCCACACCCTTCTGGAAGCGGCGCGCCAGAACGGCATCCAAAAATTCGTCTACATCTCGACGGACGAGGTCTACGGCTCCATCGAGAAAGGCTCTTTCACCGAATATTCCCAGCTCCGCCCCAACAGCCCCTACGCCGCCTCGAAGGCCAGCGGCGACCTCATCTGCCGCTCCTACTGGGTGACGCACAACTTACCCGTCATGGTGACGCGCTGCTGCAACAACTACGGCCCTTACCAGTTCCCGGAAAAAGTCATCCCTCTTTTCATCACCAACCTCATCGAAGGCAAGAAAGTGCCCCTCTACGGCGACGGCATGAACGTCCGGGAATGGATCCACGCGCTCGACCACGCGCGGGCCATCGAGCGCGTGATGGAGGCGGGCGAGCCGGGGGAGATCTACAACATCGGTACGGGACAAGAGATCCCCAATGTGGAGCTGGCCGGCAAGATTTTAAAGGCCCTCGGGAAAGGCGGGGAGAGCATCGAGCGGGTGAAGGACCGCCCCGGCCACGACTTCCGCTATTCCCTGGACTCTTCCAAACTCAAGAAACTGGGCTGGAGCCCGGAGATCGAATTTGAAAAGGGCTTGAAGGACACCATCGGATGGTACCGCACCCACGAATCCTGGTGGAAGAAGATCAAGGGAAAAGGCGCTTTCAAGACCTATATCAAGAAACAGTACGCGGGGCGCGCGAGATGAGGATAGTTCTCACGGGGACCTCAGGGCTTGTGGGGCACGACCTTTGGCCCGTGCTCGCGCAGGAAGGCCACGAGGTCTGGGGCATCGGCAGGAAAAAGCCGGACGCCGTGCCCTTCAAGCTCTGGAGCACCGTGGACATCGTGGACCAGGAAACGACGCTCAAGACCCTCGAGAGGATCAACCCCGACTGCGTCGTCCACCTGGCCGCGCTCTCCAACCCCGACGACTGCGAGAGAGACCCCGCCACCGCTTACAAGGCCAACTCCCTGGGAACGCGCAACCTGGCCCTGGCCTGCCAGAGATTCGACACGGAACTGGTCTATGTCTCCACCGAC
>MGUQ01000074.1:0-1310 GCA_001799975.1 Elusimicrobia bacterium RIFCSPLOWO2_01_FULL_54_10
AATCTTTGAAAATGACCACCGAACCATGATGCTTGATGAGAATAATATTGAGTCAATGCAAAAGCCAATATAGCGGTTATTGCCAATACAAGGATGCTACCAAATAGAATTCGTTTATTGTTTTGGTTTAACATGCAAGCCGCATTCTTTGTGTTCCGCGTCTTCCCACCACCAGCGCCCGGAGCGGATGGATTCGCCGGGCTTGACCGCCCGCGTGCAGGGCGCGCATCCGATGGAAGCATATCCCAGATCATGCAGTTTGTTGTAGGGAACTTTGTTGGTTTTGATGTAATCCCAGACTTGTTTTGAGGACCAATCGACAATGGGGTTGATTTTGGTGATTCCCGGGCGGGGAGAGTCCGCTTCCACTTTTGAAACACCCGTGCGTGTCACGGATTGTTCAGCTCGCAGCCCCGTGATCCAGGCGTCGAGTGAGCCCAAAATGCGGTTCAAGGAAACCACTTTGCGGATGTTGCAGCATTCCTTGCGGTTCTCCACGGATTCCCGGAACGAAAAAAGGCCCTTTTCTCTTTCCAGCTTTTCAACGGCTTCCCGTTCAGGGAACTGGGATTCGATGGTGACGCCGTATTTTTCCCTCACGCGCTCCATCACTTCATAAGTTTCCTCATTCAGCCGCCCTGTGTCCAGGGTGAAAACGCGGAAACTCTTTCCCGCAATTTTGTGCATCATGTCGATCAAAACGGATTCTTCGCACTGGAAGCTGGACGCCAGGGCGATTTTGGCGCCGAATTTCTCCAGCGCCCACTTGAGGATTTCTTCGGGACTTTGCTTCTCTGGATTGGGAATCATAGATATAATATATTATACAAAATCATGACGCCCACCCCAAAAATCTGCCTGGCCGTTCTCGCCTCCGGGGCCGGGTCCAATTTGCAGGCCATTCTGGACGCCTGCCGGACGCCCTTGCTTGAGCGCGCTCAGGTGGAACTCGTCTTTTCAAATAAAGAGGACGCTTATGCCCTGGGGCGTGCGGCCAAGGCCGGCATCGAGACCCTGTTCCTTGATCCCAAGAAGTTCGATTCCCGGACGGAATTTTATGAAGAAGTGACCGCCGAATTGGAGAAACGACGGATCGAACTCATCCTGCTGGCGGGATATCTGCTCAAGCTCGAACCCAACATCGTGCAGCGCTTCCGGGGCCGGATTCTGAACATTCATCCGGCGCTCCTGCCCAAGTTCGGCGGCGCGGGCATGTACGGTCCTAATGTGCACCAAGCCGTGATCAAGGCGGGAGAAAAAGAATCCGGCGCCAGCGTGCATGTGGTGGACGAGGAATTTGACCACGGGAC
>MGUQ01000074.1:1378-1498 GCA_001799975.1 Elusimicrobia bacterium RIFCSPLOWO2_01_FULL_54_10
AAGCTCTATCCGGAAGCGGTGGCCTATTACATCAGGGAGTATTTGGAGAAGGGAAAGGTTTAAAGGGCTTTTTTGGAGACGGTGCCGAGGATCTCGTGCACGCGGGCGGACAGCTGCTTC
>MGUQ01000074.1:1524-1975 GCA_001799975.1 Elusimicrobia bacterium RIFCSPLOWO2_01_FULL_54_10
TTTGACATTCGGCTCGCTCTTGAGCTTGGCAACTTCTTCGGAAGAAAGGGCCTTGGCCGTCACAATGAAGATGGGAATGCTGGTGGCGCCGTTCTTTTGAAGCTCCTTTAAAATCGCGATACCGTCTTTGCCGGGCAGCATCAAATCCAGGATGATCAGGTCCACAATGGAACCCTTTTTGGTGACAATTTGGATGACTTTGTCGCCGGAAGGCAGGCGCATGGCATTGAACCCTTCGCGCACCAGCGCGAGCTCGAACAGATCCAGGATGGAGACGTCGTCGTCTACAACCAGAATAGTTTTTGAGCGGGGATCCTTGTTATTGCCTTCCATCTTGCAATGCCCTCCTTAAAGTAGGCCTTTCCGGATAAACATAGCAGAAATGTCCGTAAAAAACAAGTTAATATCGATATTATTCGGCTTTGAAGGCATGAAAGTCCGTAATTCCGAT
>MGUQ01000074.1:1995-9426 GCA_001799975.1 Elusimicrobia bacterium RIFCSPLOWO2_01_FULL_54_10
CGCTGGCCAGTGCCACGCCTTTGGGCACCAGGGCCACGATGGATTTGTTCTCGCCGATGTCCAGAGTTAATTCTATGAGAGGGCCTCGGAAGCGGGTTTTGGATATTTTCCCGTGCACTTGCAGCGTTTCAGGGTTTGAGCTGACATACACATCGTTGGGGCGGAAGTAAATCCTCACCTTGTCCCCCAGTTTGAACCCGCTCACCGTGAATTTGAAAGGCCCCCAGCACACCAGCTCGGGCTCGTTCATCTTTGACTCGATGTAGTTGGTTTCCCCCACGAACTGCGCCACAAAGTGCGTGGCGGGCTTGTCGAAAATTTCAAGCGCGGTGCCTTCCTGCTCAATGGCCCCTTTGTTCATCACAAGGATGCGGTCGGCAATTTCCAGCGCCTCGTGCTGGTCGTGCGTGACAAAGAGCGTCGTCACTTCGGTTTCTTCATGCAGGCGGGTGATCCAATGGCGCAGTTCATCGCGCACTTTGGCGTCCAGGGCGCAAAAGGTTCGTCTAGGAGAAGCACGCGGGGCCGGGGTGCGAGGGCGCGGGCCAAAGCCACTCTCTGCCTCTGGCCGCCGGAGAGTTGGGAAGGATAGCGCTTACCCAGGCCGTCGAGCTGAATCAGTTTTAAGAGCTCGGAAACCCTCTGATTGATTTTTTCCTTCGGGACTTTTCGCACTTTCAAGCCGAAAGCGATGTTCTGCTCCACGGTCATGTGCTTGAAAAGAGCGTAGTGCTGGAAAACAAACCCCACATTGCGGTCTTTGGCGGCAAGAGATGTAGCCTCTTCGCCGGTCAGCTTCACATCTCCGGAATCCGGTGTTTCGAGGCCCGCGATGATGCGCAGGAGCGTGCTTTTACCGGATCCGCTCGGGCCCAATATGGCCACAAGCGAGCCGGTTTTCACCTGAAAGCTCACATCGCGCACGGCGGTGAACCTGTTGAAGCGTTTGGTAAGGCCTGTGACTTCAATGCTCAAGAAATTTCCTCCGCCAGGCGGCTGGCTTCGAGGTCCTGGTCCCGCCGCCATTCAACGAAACTTTTTACAGCCAGTGTCACCAGGGCAAGAAGGGCTAATATGGATGCCACGGCAAACGCGGCCACATAATTGTACTCATTGTAGAGAATTTCCACATGCAGAGGAATGGTATTGGTGAGACCGCGGATATGTCCGGACACCACTGAGACGGCTCCGAATTCCCCCATGGCGCGCGCATTGGTCAAAATCACCCCGTAAAGAAGTCCCCATTTGATGTTGGGGAGCGTGACATGCCAAAAAGTCTGCCAGCCGCTTGCCCCAAGCACGACGGAGGCTTCTTCTTCGTCGGTGCCCTGGGCCTGCATGAGAGGAATAAGTTCCCGCGCCACAAAAGGGAATGTCACAAAAACCGTGGCCAGTATGATTCCGGGGATGGCGAATATGATTTTGATGTCGTGCTCGGCCAGCCAGGGCCCCAAAAATCCCTGCAGTCCGAAAAGCAGGACATAAATAAGCCCGGAAACCACCGGCGAAACGGCGAAGGGCAGGTCGATGAGCGTGATGAGCACATTTTTTCCGAAAAACTCATATTTGCCGATGGCCCAGGCGGCGGCCAGGCCAAAAATAAGGTTCAGAACCACCGAAGCCGCCGCGGCAATAAGGGTCAGACGGACGGCGGACAAAGCGTCGGGATCTTTAAGGGATTCGGCATAAACGCCAAATCCTTTTTCAAGAGCGCGTGTGAAAACCGCGGCCAAAGGAACGAAAAGAAAAATCCCCAGGAATAGCAGTGCGGTGCCAATGAGGATCCGCCGCACCCAGGCCGGCTCCGTGATGGCCAGATTCGGTTTATTATTGGAGGACATAGCTTGTCTCCCCATGGTCCGCTTGATGTCGGCTGCGGCCCCACCACTGCAGAAGATTGATAGACAGGAGCATCAAGAATGATATCACCAGCATTACGAGCGCGATGGCGGTGGCTCCGGCATAATCATATTGCTCCAGTTTTGTGACGATCAGCAAGGTTGTAATTTCCGTTTTCATGGGCATGTTTCCCGAGATGAATATGACGGAGCCGTATTCCCCCACGGCGCGGGCGAACGACAGGGTAAATCCCGTAAGAAGCGCGGGCCAGATGCTGGGAAAGATGACCAAGCGGAAAGTCCTCCACCGCCCTGCTCCAAGACTGACGGAGGCCTCTTCTTCCCCCCTGTCCATTTCTTCCAGCACGGGCTGAACCGTGCGCACCACAAAGGGCAGCCCGATGAAAGTCAGCGCCACAAGAACTCCCAACGGAGTGAAAGCCACTTCAATCCCAAATTTTGCCAGAATGCTGCCAATCCATCCTTGCTTTGTGTAAAGGTCCGTGAGCGCAATGCCAGCAACAGCCGTAGGGAGCGCAAAAGGCAGGTCCACCAGGGCGTCCACAATGCGCTTGCCGGGAAATTGATAACGCACAAGCACCCAGGCCACAAGCAGCCCAAAGACAGCGTTGATGAGCGCCCCGGCGAACGATGCTCCGAAGGTCAGCTTATAGGAGGCCATCACGCGCGGGTCTGTGACCGTGCGCCAGAACTCCGCCCAGGTCAGGTCCAGAGTGCGGATGAGGATGCCCGAGAGCGGAATGAGCACGATGAGGCTCACATAAACCAATGTGAACCCCATGGTGAGCCCAAACCCGGGTATGACGCTGTATTTTTTAAGGCCGGTAGATTTGATCGAAAGATCCTCCATCAGAAAAATGCACCTTGTGCGCTTTCTGCCAACCGCCAAAAATTTCATCGATTGTGAAGAGTTTCAGCGTAGGGAAAGAAGGCGCCGCCTTAACAGCCTTGATTCTGCTGCGGTAGTAATGCTTGGCCGCGATTTTCTGCCCTTCAGGGCTGTAGAGATATTCTAGATAAGACTTTGCAAGCGCCTCATTGCCATGCTTCTTGGCCACCTTCTCAACCACGGCCACGGAAGGCTCCGCCAGGATGCTTAAGGAAGGGACAATGATCTCGAACTTGTCCTTGCCCAGTTCATTGGAAGCGAGAAACGCCTCGTTTTCCCAGCTGACAAAAACATCTCCGATGCCGCGCTGGGCGAATGTGGTGGTGGCGCCGCGCGCGCCGGAATCCAGCACGGGAACATTCTTAAAAACACGGCTGACGAAATCCCTGGCTTTGGTTTCATCGTTTCCATATTTTTTGAGAGCGTATCCCCAGGCGGCCAAATAATTCCACCGCGCTCCTCCGGAAGTTTTGGGGTTGGGCGTAATGACGGAAACTCCCGGCTTGGCCAGATCGTCCCAGTCCTTGATGGCCTTGGGGTTGCCCTTTCGCACCAGGAACACGATGGTGGAGGTATATGGCGCGCTGTTGTTGGGAAACTTCTTTTGCCAGTCTGCCGGCAGGAGTTTGGCGCGTTCCGCGATGGCATCAATGTCGTAAGCCAGCGCCAATGTGACGACATCGGCTTCCAGCCCGTCAATGACCGCGCGTGCCTGCTTGCCCGAGCCGCCGTGAGACTGCTGGACGGTGAGCACATCGCCGGTTTTTTCTTTCCAATGCCTGGCGAACGCTGCGTTGAACTCCTGATAGAGCTCCCGCGTCGGGTCATAAGATACATTGAGAAGTTTCACATCTTTGGCCCAGGCGTTGACGGATAAAAGCCCCGCAATGAGTCCAATAAACCAACCTTTATGAATCAATATTTTTTTCATTATTGGCTCCTTATTATATTAGATATTCAGTCGCGGCAAATAAAAAACCCACTTTCCGGTTGGAAGTGGGTTGTTTTGCCTTTTTACAGCTGATGATTACAAAGCGATAAAACCCTCTCCCGCGGAGCGGCTACACATGCACATCATCATTTGATATTTATTTGCGTTCATAACTTCCACACCATTATACAAACGTTAAAAAAGCTGTCAATAGGCCTGTTTGATTTTGCTTTATGGATGTTATATTTTAGTTCATGATGATGTTAAATTCGATTTTAGACTCCATCGGAAACACCCCTCTCATCAAGCTAAATTCCTTCCAGCGCTGGATCCCTGAGAAAGCGGCCATTTATGCCAAGGCGGAGTTTCAAAACCCGGGCGGTTCTGTCAAAGACCGTCCCGCAAAAAAAATGATCCTGGAAGCCATCAAATCCGGTGAGCTCACTAAAGAGAAAACCATTATAGACTCCACCTCCGGCAACACCGGCATCGGTTATTCCCTGGTGGCGGCAGCTTTGGGGTATAAGCTGGAGATTGTCATGCCCGAAAACGCCTCTGGGAAACGGCGCGTCAGCGAGGCGCTCGGCGCCAAAGTCACATTCACGGACCCCTTGGAAGGTTCCGACGGCGCCATCATCGAGGCCAAAAAGATTTATGACGCCAACCCCGGAAAATATTACATGCCGGACCAATATAACAATCCCAACAACTGGAAGGCCCACTACGAAACCACGGCTGAAGAGATCTGGAAGCAGACGGACGGCAAGCTCACTCATTTCGTGGCTGGCATCGGCACTTCCGGCACGCTGATGGGCACGGGCCGGCGGCTGAAAGAGTTGAACAATAAAATTCAAATCATCGCGGTGGAACCCGCGGGCGACGTGCACGGGCTGGAAGGCATGAAGCACATGGCCTCCTCCATCGTGCCCGGGATTTATGATGAGAAGGTCCACGACCGCAAAATTTCCGTGCACACCGAAGACGCATATGAGATGACCTGCCGTCTGGCCCGCCAGGAAGGCATCCTCTGCGGCTACTCCTCGGGCGCGGCTCTGCAGGCCTGCTACGACCTGGCCCACGAAATTAAGGACGGCATGATTGTGACCGTCTTCCCGGACGGCGGGGACCGCTATCTGCGCACCCAGTTCTGGGACGAAGTCCTCAAGTACTGGGAACAGCATTGGAAGTCTTAGTTCGTTGCTATTTGATATAATTTTGCCATGGGAATTCAAGAAATTATAAAGGAAAAAAGGCAGGAAATTCTAAAGATTTCTGCCAAGCATGGCGCTATCAATGTCCGAATTTTCGGCTCAGTCGCTCGGGGAGATGCCCGGCCGGAGAGCGATTTGGACATTTTAGTGGATGTTGCTCCCGTGCATTCCCCCTTTTTTCCAGGCGGCCTTAGCGCCGATCTTGAGGAACTGCTCGGCAGAAAAGTGGATATTCTCACGCCAGGCGGGCTTCACTGGTACATTCGGGACAGCGTTCTAAAAGAAGCCGTCCCATTATGAAAGACGACAGCCTATATTTAATTCATATTGGCGAATGCATTGAACGCATTGAAAAATACACCAAAATGGGAAAGGATGACTTTGTTCTAAACCAATTGACACAAGATGCCGTTATGAGAAACCTACAAACTCTTGCCGAATCCACAAAGCGGTTGTCCGATAGCTTCAAAACATCACATCCCGAAGTTGACTGGAAAGGCATCGCTGGTTTTCGAAATGTAGCTGTACACGATTATCTTGGAATTGACCCCTTGCGTATATGGGATATCGTGCAGAAGGACATCCCGGATCTCAAACTCAAAATCACGCCTCTTATTCCCAAACGATGAACCCCTTTCGCACCCAGTTCTGGGACGAAGTCCTCAAGTACTGTGGCAGCACTGAAAGTTGTAATCACTCGCCATAAATATATCTCTGCTTCACAATCTTGAAATGATCGTTAGACAGATTTTACTTGTATCGATATTTGCTTGTATTTGCAATGTCGGTTGCTTTCGACGGCATTCTATTAATGATTTTGTTGAAATCCAAACTTTTTTAGAAAACTCACAAATACATTTCGCCAAAGCATATAAATCAATGACGACACTAGTTATTAGTGATAAGTCAATGT
Organism: Elusimicrobia bacterium RIFCSPLOWO2_01_FULL_54_10; assembly: GCA_001799975.1. Taxonomy (GTDB): domain Bacteria; phylum Elusimicrobiota; class Elusimicrobia; order 2-02-FULL-39-32; family 2-02-FULL-39-32; genus 2-01-FULL-60-11. Next base: position 7,799 of record MGUQ01000074.1, read on the forward strand.
CAGTTTCGGGTGTATATGTATACATTGATGGCAACCCACTAATAGCGACAAATGCACATATTTATAGAAAAACTGATCAGTTTCTGGTTGGATTTCTTAATGATGTTGATGATGTAAGATTTGTGACCGGTAATTTAATATTTGAAGATAAAATAAAAGACGTTGCTTTATTGGATATAACATTTGGACTAAATAAAACATTGCCATTATTGAGAAAGGTTTTCAAAGGACAAAGCATTAATAGGCTATTAAAACTGTCAACAATTGATGGCGACTATGAAAATTATGATGGCATTGATGTCTTTGAACCTAATTCAAACAATATGAGATTTATAGGCGAAAGGTCGTTTGCTAATAGTAATGATATTTTACCTGGCAGGCGTGTTTTTTTTATGGGTTTTCCATTGGGCATAGGTTCAAAAACAATGGACCCGGTTGTTAGATCAGGCATGATTGCAACAATTCCTCATGAGGGCATTTTTTACATTGATGCGATGATCAATCAAGGTAATAGTGGTTCTCCGGTATTCATTCAGAAATTGAATAAAAATGCAGATATGATGAAAGGAATTGATTTGTATGAATGGGAATTGGTGGGAATAATCACAGGATATCAGCCTGAAAAAATAAATATGAAATTAGGGTTAAAAACAATTGATGTGCCATATAATTCTGGTTTAGCCAGTGTTGTATCTATTCAGGAAATCAAAAAGCTATATTACGATCATAAGAAATAAACTTTCTTAAAATGTATGTTCCCTTTTTGATAATTCTGCATCAAAAAATCATATAATTATATAAATCCCGTTTTTCCTGCCCTCGTGGCGGAATGGCAGACGCGCTGGACTTAGGATCCAGTAGGGAAACCTGTAGAGGTTCAAATCCTCTCGAGGGCATACAGATATAAAACAAGGAAAGGCATTCTATGGAAATCACTCTTAAACAAGTCAAATTAAAAACCGCGGAGGAGAAACCCTGCAAAGTGACTCTTTCGGTCAACTTTTCCCCCGATCTCATCAAACAGAGAAAAGAAAAAGTGGCCGCGGAGTTCCAGCGCGTGGCCCAGCTTCCCGGATTTCGCGCGGGCAAGGCCCCCATCGATCTGGTGCGCCAGAATTTCTCGGGCAAGATCAATTCCGAAACCCTGGACCAGATTTTCCGGGACTATGTGCCTGAAATCCTTAAGGAAAAATCCTTGCGCCCCATCACCACGCCCATGGTGGACAAGGTCCAGTTCAACGGCGGCGACACTCTGAGCTTCAACCTCATCATTGAGCGCAACCCGGACTACAAAGTCAAAGACTATAAGAAGATTTCTCTCACAAAAAAAACCAAGACCCTTACCGACGCCGATGTGACCAGGGAACTTGAAGAATTGCGCGAGCGAAACGCCCAACTCATTCCGGTTCAGGCAGAACAAGCCGCCACGGAGCATTTCGCAGTCATTGATTATGTGGGCGAAGTGGAAGGCAAGTCTCTGCCGGAACTCAAGGCAGAAAACCAGCTTGTGAATCTCTCGTCCCCCCAAACCATTCAGGGCTTTGCCGAAGGCATTCTGGGCATGAAAAAAGCAGAGACGAAAGAGGTCGCAGTGACATTTCCCAAAGAATATCCCGGCGCCGCCGTGG
>MGUQ01000074.1:9457-11199 GCA_001799975.1 Elusimicrobia bacterium RIFCSPLOWO2_01_FULL_54_10
CCAAGGATTTCGAAGCGGCGTCTTTGGAAGAGTTCAAAACCCGCATTCGTGAATCGCTTAATGCGAGTCTTGAGAAAGCCCAAAAAGTGGAGCTCGAAACTCAAATGATGGACCACTTGGTGAAGGAAAATGAAATTCCTGTGCCTGATTCTCTGGTGGAAATGCAGCTTTCGTCGCTTTTGGAGCGGGCCAAGGACATGATGCTCCGGCAGGGAATGAAGCCGGACACGGACGGCAAGGAAGCCGGACTCCGCGAAAAATACCGTCCTCAGGCGGAACGGCAGGTGCGGGTGAGCTACATTCTCTCCGGAATTGCCAAACAGGAAAACCTGGCCGCCACGGATGCGGAAGTGGGGCTTGAGCTGGAAAAATACAAGGCCAAGAATCCGGAGCGCGCCAAGGATGTAGAGGCTTATTTTGCAGAGCATGGCGACCACGTCCGCGCCCAGATGACCGACGAAAAAGTCGTCAAATTTATTACCGAAAATGCTAAAATCAAAGAAACAGCCTAAAAGGAGCGAACTATGCCAGCACTAATACCCCAAATCATCGAACGGTGGACCCAGGGCGGGGCAGTCGGTTACGACATTTTCTCCCGATTATTGAAAGACCGCATCATTTTTGTGGGCGGATATGAAGGCACATTCACCACGGACTCCGCCAACCTCATCATCGCCCAGCTCCTTTACTTGGAAGCCGAAGACCCGGAAAAAGACATCAATCTCTACATCAATTCACCCGGCGGAATGGTGACGGCAGGGCTTGCGGTGTATGACACGATGCAGTACATCCGCCCGCCCATCACCACCATATGCATGGGAATGGCCATGTCTTTTGGCGCTGTCATTCTGGCTGCTGGCACCAAAGGAAAGCGTTTTGCACTTCCCTATTCCCGCATCATGCTTCACCAACCCCTTATTCACGGCGGCGGCATCGACGGCCAGGTCACCGACATTGAAATCGAGGCCAAGGAACTTGTCGATACAAAAGAGAAGCTCACCCGGATCATCGCCAAGCACGCCGGCCAGACCTACGAAAAACTCAAAGCCGACACGGAGCGGAACATGTATTTTTCCGCCCAGGAAGCCAAAGAGTACGGACTGATCGACGAAGTGATCAAGCCCAGGAAGGGATAAATGGCCGCCTTCGGCAACGACCGCGAAGTTTTCAGCTGCATCTTCTGCCGCAAGTCCAAAAAAGACGGACTGAAACTCATCGGCGGCAACGGGGTCTATGTCTGCGAGGAATGCATCCGCAATTCCTATGACCTTCTGAACAAAATCTCGGACGAAGACGAGCGCCGCACCCAGCTCAAGCAAATCCCCAAGCCCACGGAAATAAAGAACTCACTGGACGGTTATGTGGTTTCCCAGGAAAAGGCCAAAAAAATCCTTTCCGTGGCGGTTTATCAGCATTTCCGCCGTGTCGAGGCGACCGAGCGTCTTACTGTCGCACGGCCCGGAGCGCCATCCGCAGGTTTTTGGAGAACGCCTGAGAAGCCGCGCCAGGACGCAATGCCGGATTATCAGCATGTCGAGCTTCAGAAATCAAATATTGTGCTTATCGGACGCACAGGAACGGGCAAAACCCTGCTTGCCCAAACCTTGGCCAAGCTTCTGCATGTTCCATTTGCCATAGCGGACGCCACCACGCTCACGGAAGCGGGCTATGTGGGCGAGGATGTTGAGAACATCATCCTCCGCCTGCTTCAAAGCGCGCAATATGACGTGAAGCGCGCCGAG
>MGUQ01000074.1:11215-14879 GCA_001799975.1 Elusimicrobia bacterium RIFCSPLOWO2_01_FULL_54_10
CAGACCGACGGCCCCAGCATCACGCGCGACGTGTCCGGCGAAGGCGTGCAGCAGGCGCTCCTGAAAATTTTGGAAGGCACCACCTGCGCTGTTCCCCCGCAGGGAGGCCGGAAGCATCCCCATCAGGAATACATCCAGGTCAACACCACTAATGTTCTGTTCATTTGCGGCGGGGCTTTCGAGGGGCTGGAAACCGTCATTGAAAAGCGCATCGGGAAGAAGTCCATGGGCTTCGGCGCGGCACTCAAAGCCAATGAAAAACGGAACTCCTATGAAATTTTAAAACACATCCAGCCGGAAGACCTCATCCAGTTTGGCCTCATTCCGGAGCTGGTGGGGCGCCTGCCCATCATCGCGGTCCTCGAAGACCTCAATGAAGGCGCGCTTGTGCGGATCCTCACAGAACCCAGGAACGCCCTGGCCAAGCAATACCAGAAGATGTTCGCCATTGAAGGCGTGGACCTCAGCTTTGAACCTGCCGCGCTTGCGGAAATCGCCCACCAGGCGTTGTCGCGAGGCTCGGGCGCCCGGGGACTTCGCGCCATCCTTGAAGAAATCCTTATTGACGTGATGTATGAGCTCCCGGAAGATAAAGCTTTGAGAAAATGCATCGTGGATTTGAATGTGGTCCAGAAAAAAAAGCCTCCCATCCTTATTCACGAAAACGAACTGAAAGAAAGTGCCTGATATCCTTCACGCAGTCCCAAGAGTGATTCCTGGGGAACTGCCGCTTCTTCCCATCCGGGACGTGGTGGTGTTTCCTTCCATGGTTTTGCCTCTGGCCGTGGGGCGGGAGCGCAGCATCAAGGCCCTCGAAGCCGCCATGGCCGGCGCTCATCTTGTTTTTTTGCTCACCCAGAAGCGCACCCAGGCTGACGATCCCCAAGCGCAGGACCTTTATTCCATCGGCACGGTCTGCGAAGTCCTCCAGATGGTAAAAATGCCGGACGGGACCATGAAGATCCTCGTGGAGGGCGTGCAACGGGCCGAGCTCAAAGAGTTTCTTCATTTGGCGGACAAGAACTATGTGCAGGCGTCCATCAATCCCATCATCGAAGAATCTGCTCGCGATGTGGAGATCGAGGCCTACATGCGCCAGTCGGTCCAACTGTTCGACCAGTATGTGAAGCTGAACGGGCGCATTCCCCTGGAAGTTCTAAATTCTCTTCCCACCATCACGGACCCTTCCAAGCTTGCGGATACTCTGGCCAGCCATTTGATGCTCAAAACGCCGGACAAGCAAAAACTACTTGAAACCGTCGGCGTCAAAACGCGCTTTGAAAAAGTTGTGGAAGTTTTGGGAGGAGAAATTGAAATTTTGAATGTGGAGCGCCGCATCCAGAGCCGCGTGCGCACTCAGATCGAAAAGAGCCAGAAAGAATATTACTTGACTGAGCAGATGAAGGCCATCCAAAAAGAGCTCCGCCAGAAAGATGATTTCACCAAGGAAGTCGCCGAGCTCAAAGTCAAAATCAAAGACGCCAAAATGACCAAGGAAGCCCAGGAAGCCGCTGAAAAGGAATGCGAACGGCTCGAAAAGATGATGCCTTATTCCCCGGAAGCCACCGTGGTCCGCACCTATCTGGATTGGATGGTCTCCCTGCCGTGGTCAGTTCGCACCAAGGACGATTTGGAAATCAAGGCCGCGGAAAAGGTGCTTAACGATGAACATTTCGGGCTTGAGAAGCCCAAAGAACGGATTTTGGAATACTTGTCGGTATTGAAGCTGGTCAAGAAGATCAAAGGCCCCATCCTCTGCTTTGTGGGGCCTCCCGGCGTGGGCAAAACATCGCTCGCTCGCTCCGTAGCCAATTCCCTGGGACGGAATTTTGTGAGGATGCCGCTGGGCGGCGTGCGCGACGAAGCCGAAATCCGCGGCCACCGCCGCACTTATATCGGCTCCCTTCCCGGACGCATCTTGCAGTCCATGAGAAAGTCCAAGTCCAAGAACCCCGTTTTTCTTCTGGACGAAATCGACAAGATGGGTTCCGATTGGCGGGGCGATCCCACGGCGGCCCTCTTGGAAGTCCTGGACCCTGAGCAGAACGGCAATTTCGCGGACCATTATCTGGACGTGGGTTTTGACTTGTCCGAAGTCCTCTTCATCACCACGGCGAACACGCTTTTCACCATTCCCCCCACGCTGCAAGACCGTTTGGAGATCATCCGCTTCGCGGGATACACCGAAACCGAAAAGGTAGCCATCGCCAAAGGATTTATCATCCCCAAACAGGTCAAGGAACACGGCCTTGCTCAAGACCAATTCAAGCTTGGGGATTCCGAACTGCGCGTTCTCATCCGGGAATACACCCGGGAAGCCGGTGTGCGCAGCCTGGAGCGGCATGTCGCCAAAATTTGCCGCAAGACCGCGCGCGCGGTGGCAGACAATCCGGAAGGCAAGCTTCCTGTTTTGGACGAAAAAACCGTGAGGAAATTTCTGGGCATTCCTGAATATCACAGGGAAAACAGGGTTCAAAACGATGTCGGGGTGGTCACAGGCCTGGCCTGGACGGAGCACGGCGGCGAACTGCTCACCATCGAAGTCACTTCCATGAAGGGAAAAGGGAAATTGACCCTGACCGGAAAACTGGGCGATGTGATGCAGGAATCCGCCCAGGCGGCGGTTTCCTATGTGCGCTCGATCTCGAAAAAACTGTCCGTCAAAAGCAATTTCTTTCAGGAAAATGACTTTCACATCCATGTGCCCGAAGGCGCGGTTCCCAAAGACGGCCCGTCCGCGGGCATTGCCCTGGGCACCGCCGTGGCAAGCTTGTGCTCCGGCAAACCGGTCAAAAAAGACCTGGCCATGACGGGAGAAATCACGCTTCGAGGCAATGTTCTGCCCATCGGGGGCCTCAAGGAAAAAGTCTTGGCCGCCCACAGGGAAGGCGTTAAAACCGTACTGTTCCCAGATTCCAACAATAAAGATTTGGAAGAAATTCCGTCCGAAGTTTTGAACGCGGTCAAGATGATCCCCGTCAAGACGATGGACCAGATTTTAAAACACGCTCTCGGCATTTGAGGGCGAAACTTGATAAGGAGATTCACATGAACGATCAAATACTCTTGACTCCCGGCCCTACACCCATTCCGCCTGAAACTCTGGCTGAAGAAGCCAAGCCCATCATCCATCACCGCACGCGCGAATTTGGGCAGGTTTTTGAAGAAATCCGCAGCAACATCAAGTATGTGCTGGGCACAAAGCGGGAAGTTTACCTTCTGGCGTCTTCCGGCACAGGCGCCATGGAATGCGCCTGCGTCAATATCAGTTCCCCCGGCGACAAGGCTATAGTGCTTGCGGCGGGAGCATTTGGCGAACGCTTTGTGAAAATCCTTCAGGCTTACGGCGTTAATGTCGTGGCTGTACGTTCAGAGTGGGGATCCGCCGTGGCCCCTTCCGAACTTGAGAAGGCTCTTAAGGAAAATCCCGATGCCAAGGCTGTCTATTCCACCCACACGGACACTTCCACAACGATGGCTTCCCCCATCCAGAAATATGGCGAGATTGTCGCCAAGACCAAAGCGGTGCTCGTAGTGGACGCGATTTCAGGGTTGGGCGGCCAGGAACTTTACATGGACAAGTGGAATTGCGATGTGGTGATTTCCGCTTCCCAAAAAGGGCTCATGGCGGCGCCGGGGCTTGCTTTCATTTGCGTGAGCGAGA
>MGUQ01000075.1:0-5148 GCA_001799975.1 Elusimicrobia bacterium RIFCSPLOWO2_01_FULL_54_10
AAAATTGGTTGAACTCCAGGCCCCGCAAATGCCTGGGGTTCCAAACCCCAACCGAAGCCGTTCATTCCTTGGGTGTTGCACTTAATCATTGAATTCACCGGACTCCTCCCGAAGGGTGCAAGACCCCGTCCAGTTGAAATTAATTCAGGTGCAAAAGGGCCTCAGGCAGCAATTTTAAGGTGTTCGTTCTGAATGATCATTGTTTTTCGTCTCATCGCGTGCCTCAATGCAGGTAAAAACCTGCAACCCTTGATCGGGCGCAGTCTCGGCTCAATCTCTAAGAGCGCAGTCGCAATCCATCTCTGCCGATGGCCGCTTGAGCTCCAGTAATTCACCCGCCCCGTCGTCATCTCCAGAAGCCGGTTGACGTTCTCCAGCATGTTCGTCGTCTTTAAACTGATCCCAAGCTCTGGAAAAAGACCTAACTTGTGCAGCGTCAGCGTCTCTTCCAATCCTTCTTCCAGACTGGCCGCGGCGGACAGATTGACGAACTCCAGTTCCCGATGAATCGCAAGGAGCCGCCCTTTGGCTTTCTCGTAGGTCGGCTCCTCATACGCCGCCTGCAATTTATGACGATAAACTTCCTGCTCCCCTTTGTTTAAATAACTCACGACGTTCTCCCGCTTGTGCCATTGGCATCTCTGGATCCAAGCCTTGGGTCCAAAAACCTTCTGGATCCCTTTCTTCAAACCCTTGGCGCCGTCCAGCAGGATCGCCACGATGTCATAGGGGCTTAAATCCCTCTCCAGAAAGGCTCGGAGCTTGTACGCGCTGGCGCGCACGAACCTGCGGCTGACGCTCGAATGCTTGATCCCAAAACTTTCCGGAACCGACAACGCCGCTCTCTCATATTTCCTTTGGCTGATGCCCAAGATAACTCGGGAAAGAGTCACCGCGTCCACCACCTTCGGGTCCTGCATCGCTCGATAGCTCTCCAATGCTTTCTCCTCTCCAAGTTTGCTCCGCACTCTCGGCACTTCCATCTTCACTTTCTGCTCTCCCATATATACCCACCCCGGATTCTTTCCCCAACGGAAGTGTTTTCCTTCCCGCCCATACCATGCTCCAGCGAGCTTGCGGACTTCGGACTCCAACCCCCAGTCCGTGGGGGCTTCAGCTTTGGCTTGCTTCACCATCTCCGTCTGCACTTTGACCCGTTCCTTCTGATTTGTTATCTTGACCTTAGTTCTTTCCCTATATGCCAGCTTCTCAACTCGAATTTCCTGTCTCTTTTTCATTTGGGGCCTCCTCGTTTTATTGTGTTCTCGCAAACACCATTAAAACGCTTTGGAGGCCTCTTTTGCAACCTGCTTTAAATCAATTTCAACTTAGTCTAGGATATTGCCCCCGCGCAGAAGTGCACACGCGCGCGCGTTCGAGCAACCGACTGGAATTGCCCCCTCCCCTTCCGCTACGGCCGCTGCGGGGCAATTCCAGTCGGTGTGAAACTTTCTTACCTTTAAAGCATCTAATTGAATATGGACACTCAACAGCCTCCCAAAGCCCTCGAAAAATTCGGGAGGGACTTGACTGAAACGGCCCAAAAGGGAAAATTAGACCCTGTCATTGGCCGCGACGCTGAAATCCGCCGCCTGATCCAGGTGCTGGCCCGCAGGACCAAGAACAATCCGGTCCTGATCGGTGAGCCCGGAGTGGGTAAAACCGCCATTGTGGAAGGACTGGCCCAGCGCATCGTTTCCGGCGATGTGCCCGAAACCTTGAAGAAAAAACGGGTTGTGGCCCTGGACCTGGGCTCAATCGTGGCCGGAGCCAAATTTCACGGCGAATTTGAAGAGCGAATGAAAGCGGTTTTAAAAGAAGTAGCCGATTCTGCCGGAGAAATCATCCTTTTTATAGATGAAATGCACACTCTCATGAGCGCGGGCGCGGCCCAGGGCATGATGGACGCTGCCAACCTGCTCAAACCTATGCTGGCCCGCGGCGAGCTCCATTGCATCGGCGCCACCACCCTGGACGAATACCGCAAACATATTGAAAAAGACGCGGCGCTCGAACGGCGATTCCAGCCCATCCAGGTGAGCGAACCCACTGTGGAAGATACCGTTTCCATTCTGCGCGGCCTGAAAGAAAAGTATGAGCTTCACCATGGGGTGCGAATCAAAGACAGCGCTCTCGTTTCGGCGGCCTCCCTTTCCTCCCGCTACATTTCCGACAGGTTCTTGCCGGACAAAGCCATAGATTTGGTGGACGAAGCGGCGTCCGGCCTGCGCATGGCCATTGATTCGATGCCGCCCGAACTGGACGAAATCGACCGCAAAATCCGCCAATTGGAAATCGAACGAACCGCGCTCAAAAAGGAATCGGACTCAGCTTCCGCGGAGCGCATCCGGCGGATTGAGGATGAACTGTCCGGTTTGAAAACAAAGATGACCTCCCTCAGGAAAAAATGGGAGGAAGAAAAGGGCGTCATTCAGAAAATCCGTTCTCTCAAAGAGCGGATAGAGGGGTTGAAACTTGAGGAAAAGAAAGCTGAGCGCTCAGGGGACCTGGGCAAAGCCGCTGAAATCCGCTATGGGACTCTTCCATCCCTCCAGAAAGAACTGTCAGCTCTAAACGATGCCGTCCAAAAGATCCAGCAGGGAGGCAAAATGCTCCGGGAAGAGGTGGCCGAAGAAGACATCGCCGCCGTCGTAGCGCGCTGGACGGGCGTTCCGGTGACCCGCATGCTGGAAAGTGAAATGACCAAGCTGGTCCGCATGGAAGAGCGGCTCCATGAGCGCGTGGTGGGGCAGGACGAAGCCGTTTCTGCCATTGCAAACGCGGTGCGCCGCTCGCGTTCGGGCATTTCCGACCCCAACCGGCCCATCGGGAGTTTCATATTTTTGGGCCCCACGGGCGTGGGCAAAACCGAGCTGGCCAAGGCCGTGGCCGAGTTCCTTTTTGACGATGAAAAGAGCATGGTGCGCATCGACATGTCCGAATACATGGAAAAGCATTCCGTGGCGCGCCTGATTGGCGCTCCCCCCGGCTATGTCGGGTTTGAGGAAGGCGGCCAGCTCACGGAAGCCGTGCGCAGGCACCCCTACGGCGTCATCCTTTTTGATGAGATTGAAAAGGCGCATCCGGAAGTCTTCAACCTGCTCCTCCAAATACTCGATGAAGGCCGGCTCACCGACGGCCAGGGCCGCACCGTCAACTTTAAGAATTCCATTCTGGTGATGACTTCAAATGTGGGCTCCAACTGGATTCAGGAAACTTCGGATTACTCTGAAATGAAAAAGAGGGTGTTGGAATCTCTTGAAGCCCATTTCCGCCCAGAATTTTTAAACCGCATCGATGAAATCCTCATTTTCCGGCGCCTGGCGGCGGACCAAATGAACGCCATCGTTAGAAAAAACATGACCCTGCTCTTAAAAAGACTTGAGGAAAAAGGCGTCCGCGTCACGGTATCGGAAAGCGCCGAGCGTTTTCTGATGAAGGAAGGCTTTGACCCCGCATACGGGGCCCGCCCCTTGAAGCGCGCCATCCAAAAACATGTGGCGGATCCGCTCGCCCAACGCATCATTCAGGGAGAGGTCAAGGAAGGGGATGCCGTCGAAGTGACAGTCAAGCGGACGGAAGGAGTGGAAACTCTTGTGTTTAAGAAGTTAAAGCCGGCCGCCGCGGCCGGGGCGGCAATATAACCGTATCTTGCGCAAAACGGCGTTCGTCCGTTTTGGGATAATCCAAAGTGCAGTGCAGGCCGCGCGATTCCTTGCGGGCCAGAGCCGAGCGCACCACCAGCTCCGCCACCAGAGCCAGGTTCCGCAGTTCGATCAAATCTGAAGTCACGATAAAATCCCAGTAATAGTCTCTGATTTCCTGCTGCAAGAGCTCAATGCGCCGCAACGCGCGGTCCAGCCGCTTGTCTGTGCGCACAATGCCCACGTAGTTCCACATGGTCCGCCGGATTTCGTCCCAGTTCTGGGCGATCACCACCTGCTCGTCCGGGTTGCGCGCGTTGCCTGGGTTCCAGTCCGGGATGGACAGACGCCCCTGATGCTTTGCGGAACCCAGGCCGCCCGACAGGGCGGCGGCGCATTCGTCCGCCATCACCAAACCTTCCAGCAGGGAGTTTGAAGCCAGGCGGTTGGCGCCGTGCAACCCCGTGCACGCGGATTCCCCCAAAACATAGAGCGAGGGAATCGCAGTGCGCCCCGCGCTGTCTGTCTGCACTCCGCCGCAAAAATAGTGCGCGGCAGGAACCACGGGAACAGGTTCTTTGGCCAGGTCATAACCAAATTTTTTACAGGTTTCCACCAAATTGGGAAACCGGGTTTCGGCAAACTCTCTGCCCCTGTGACTGATGTCCAGATAAACGCATTCGTCGCCGGATTTTTTCAGTTCATAGTCGATGGCGCGGGCCACAATGTCGCGCGGAGCCAGTTCTTTTTGCTTATGGTGGCGCTCCATGAATGTCTTGCCGTTGGCCAGAAGCAGCCTGCCCCCTTCCCCGCGCACGGCCTCAGAGATCAGGAAGGATTTTGCCTTGGGATGGTATAAACAAGTGGGATGAAATTGCACAAACTCCAAATTGGCTACGCCTGCCCCAGCCCGGAATGCCATGGCAATGCCGTCTCCGGTGGCCACGTCGGGATTGGTGGTGTAGAGATAAACTTTTCCCGCCCCGCCTGAGGCAAGAACGGTCGCGGAAGCCAGAAACTTTTCCACCCTTCCCTTGCGGATGTCCAAAACATACGCCCCCAGACAGGAATCTTCTCCGCGTCCAGGAGAGATCTTTTGCCGCGTGATCAAGTCAATGGCGATGTGTTCCTCAAAAACTTTGATGTTGCGGTTAGCCCGGACCTTTTCGCAAAGTTTGATTTCCACTTCCTTGCCCGTGATGTCCCCGGCGTGCAAAATCCGCCTGCGGCTGTGACCGCCTTCCAGGCCCAGCTCGAAATATTTTTCGCTTCCGTTTGAGACGGAAAAATCCACTCCCCACCTGCGCAAGTCGCGGATGAGGCGGGGCCCTTTGGCGCAGATGCGCCGCACCACGTCTTGTTTGCACAGGCCTGACCCGGCCTTCATTGTATCCCGAACATGAGAAGCCACAGAATCGTTCGGCGAAACCACTGCGGCAATTCCGCCCTGCGAATAGCGGGTGTTGGATTCCTCCAATGCACGCTTGGTCACCAGGGCCACTCG
>MGUQ01000075.1:5161-6757 GCA_001799975.1 Elusimicrobia bacterium RIFCSPLOWO2_01_FULL_54_10
GCCTTCATGGCAAGGGTGAGCCCCGCAATGCCGCTCCCGATCACCAGAATTTCAGAATCGCTCATGGGACCCAAACATTGTCGATGATGCGAGTTTTCCCGATCCACACCGCCGCAGCCGCCACATACGGCTTCTTTCTTGTAGGCAGAAGCGTTTGAGGATCCACGATTTCGAAATAATCCACGTCCTTTTTATAAAGGTCCGCCTCTTTCAGAAACAGGGCTAATCCGGGCTTGGGCGCCCTGGCGGCAACCTTAAGTGCACGAGAGAATTTCACGGCATGAACCCTTTCTTGCGTCGAAAGCCTGCGGTTTCGCGACGACATGGCCAAGCCGTCCTTTTCCCTCACAGTGGGGCAGGCCACAATTCTGACAAGCAAGTTCAAGTCCTGGACCATCCGCTCAATGACCTTGAGCTGCTGAAAATCTTTCATGCCAAAATAAGCCCGCGTCGGCCGGACAATGCTGAAAAGTTTGGCCACAACGGTGGACACTCCCTTGAAATGCCCGGGGCGATACGGGCCGCAGAGTCCTCGCGAAAGATCATTCACATTCACTTCCGTCTGAAAAGATTCCTTGTACATTTCTTTGGCAGAAGGCAGAAAAACCAAATCGACTTTTTCCTGACGCAAGAGTGCCAAATCCCGCCTTTCATCCTTGTGATAGTTCAGAAAATCGTTCTTCTGATTGAATTGTGTAGGGTTTACGAATATCGAGACCGCGGTGAAATCATTCTCGCGCTTCGAACGGCAAATGAGAGAGAGGTGGCCGTCATGCAAGTCCCCCATGGTGGGCACAAACCCCAGGCTTTTTCCCCGGAGATGGGCCCAAAATGAGCGCACGGCAGCGATTTTACGCGCAATAAGCATGGACCGCCTCGAACGCTTTGACGCCGCTCACCACCGCGGATTCTATTGTGGCCGGATATCCCGTGTCCGTCCAATCCCCGGCCAGAAAGAAATTCATGAGCGGAGTTTTTTGCGGCAGGCGGAATTCTGAATATCCAACTTTAGGGGACAAGGTTGCGTTTTTCTCCCTTTGGATCAAATGATGCAGGAGACGGGCATCCTTGGACCGCGGGAAACATTCATGGATGTCTTTCAGGCAGAGATTTAAAAACTCCGGGTCCGGCATGCCAAGATATTCCCGCGCCCCGCTCACCACAAGCGCCAAGTGCGTGCCGCGATTGAAAACCCACTGGACATGAGTGCCCAGGAGAGCGCAGAATTTTTGGTCCATCACAGGACGGTCAAACCAGAGAGAAACAGAAAAAATCGGCGAAGAATCCAGGCCTTTTATCTTTTCAAAGAACGGCAGGTCCATGAGACTTCCAAGGACGTTCTTGAGAGTGAAAAATGGCAGGGCCGATACATAGGCGTCGGCTTGAAGCTTGCTTCCATCCCGTAAAATGATTCCCCGGACTTGCCCGCCCTCCGCAACAATCTGCGTCACAAGCTGATCGCGTTCAATTTTTCCGCCTTTGTCTCTCAGGAAATTCCTGCAGGCGGGATCGAGCAAATCGCTCAATCCCGTGGTGGCCATGCAGATGCGGGATTTTTCCGGACTGCCGAAAAAGGCTTCTTTGAGGACAATCGCC
>MGUQ01000076.1:0-6659 GCA_001799975.1 Elusimicrobia bacterium RIFCSPLOWO2_01_FULL_54_10
CGCCATGGTCCCGGGCGCGGTTTCACACGCACGCTCAAGATTTTGGCCCCGACATTCTACTAATTTTAATCCGGTTTGGAAATCAAAAACTTCCGCGGCGAAAAGCGCCGAATATTCCCCCAAACTGTGGCCGGCCGCAGCAACAGCGACGGACCGTAAGGACGGGAATTTGCTTTGAAATACCCTGAAAGCGGCGCAGCTGGCGATGTAAATGGCCGGCTGTGTGACGGAAGTGCGCTTTAAATCGTCAGCGGTTCCGCTGAAAATCTTGTCCTTGATGCCAGGAATGGCCTGGTCAGCGGCGTCAAATATCACCCGCGCTTCGGCAAAAAGGTCATAAAATGCCTTGCCCATGCCGGGGGCCTGCGATCCCTGGCCCGGAAAAAGAAGCGCTATTTTGGTTTCCGGACTCACCAGCGGATGACCGAAGCGCCCCAGGTCAAGCCCGCGCCGAAAGCCACAAGCTCCACCAGGTCTCCCCGCTTGAGCTTGCCGGCCCTTTGCGCTTCGTCCAGGGCGATGATGGTGGTGGCGGCGGACATGTTGCCGTATTTCTGCACATTCACAAAAACTTTTTCAGAGGGCACAGCCAGACGCTTGGCCACGGACTCAATAATCCTTAAATTGGCTTGGTGAGGGATGATCAGGGTCAAATCTTCAGCCTTGACGCCTGCCAGAGCCAGCGCTTTTTGCGAGGCCTCGACCATCTTGGTGACGGCCAGTTTGTAGACTTCCGGTCCGTCCATCTGGATGGTGTAGGATTTATCATCCAAAACTTCTTTGCAAATGGGTTTTCTCGAGCCTCCGCCCGGGACTTTCAGGATGTCCGACTTGGTGCCGTCAGATGCGGTAAAAACGGAAAGAATGCCGGATTCGCCTTCTTCGGCGGAGATGACGGCGGCGCCGGCGCCATCGCCAAACAGAACGCAGGTGGTGCGGTCTTCCCAGTTGGTGATTTTCGACAAAGTATCCACACCGATGAGAAGAATTTTCTTGTGCGTTCCGGATCCGATAAAGCTTTTGGCGGCCGCCAGGCCGTAGATGAAGCCCGAACAGGCGGCGGAAATGTCCATGCAGGCGGCGTTGGAGGCTCCCAGGGCAGACTGCACCAGGCAGGACACGGACGGGAAAACCATGTCCGGCGTGCAAGTGCAGACAAAAATGGCATCCAGCTCTTCAGGTTTGATTTTGGAGTTGGAAAGGGCTTCGCGGGCGGCGGAAATGGCCAAATCCGACGTGGCTTCCTGCGGGGAGGCGATCCTGCGCTCCGCAATGCCTGTGCGGGTGCGGATCCACTCATCCGAGGTTGCCACCATTTTTTCCAGCTCGGCGTTTGTGAGGATTTTTGCGGGGAGGGCTCTGCCCGTTCCCAGGATTTTGGCTTTGATTTTGGACATTGAAGGTTAGACGGCTGTGCTCACTTGGGATTTGGTTTCTGTGTGAGGAACGGTAAAGGTTGCGATTTCAGAATGGATCCTTTCAACGACTTTCTTTTCCACAACGGCTTTGGCCATGCGCACGGCGTTTTTGATGGCCTTGGCGGTGGATTTACCGTGAGAAATGATGCAGGCGCCGTTCACGCCCAAAAGGGGAGCCCCGCCATATTCTGCATAATCCACGCGCTTGCGGAAGCGTTTCAGGGCCGAGCGGATGAGCAAATATCCCATCTTGGCCATGAGGCTCGCGGAGATCTCGGCTTTGATCATCTTCCCCATGACGTCCGCGGTACCTTCCATGGTCTTCAGGACGACATTGCCCACGAACCCGTCGCAGACCACCACATCCGACTTGCCTTTGGGGATGTCCCGGCCTTCCACATTGCCGATAAAATCGATGTCTTTGCAGTTTTCCAGCATCGGATAAGCGTGCTTGTTGAGATGATTCCCCTTTTCCTTCTCTTCGCCGATGGAAAGGAGCCCCACGGTGGGCTTCTCAATGTCAAGGATGGTCTGGGCCGCGATCTTGGCCATGATGGCGAACTGGAGCAGATATTCCGGCTTGCAGTCCGCGTTGGCGCCCACATCGGCCACCATGCAGTGCCCGTTCAGTGTGGGCAGGACCGTGGTGATGGCGGGGCGGTATACCCCGTGGATGCGCCCCAAAAGTCTTAAGGCCGCGGTCATGACGGCGCCGGAATTGCCCGCGGAGACGAGAGCGTCCACTTTCTTTTCATGCAGAAGACGGGTGGCCACCACGATGCTGGCGTCATGCATGGTCTTGGTGGCTTTGCTGGGAGAATCCTCCATGCCAATGACCTGGGAAGCGGGGTGGATGGTGATGGAGAGGCCGGAAAGATTATATTTGGAAAGCTCGGCTTCGATTTCGGGCTCACGGCCCACGAGGACGATGCTCACCTGGGATTCCCGGGCGGCAAGGACCGCGCCCTCCACAATTTTCTGCGGAGCGAAGTCGCCCCCCATGGCGTCAACTGCAATTCTCACGGGACGGCTTTGGGACATCAAGCCTGAGGCGGTTGTCCTTCCTCTTTCTTTTTGATTTTTCTGGGGATGAGAAGCTCGCCGCCGTAAAAGCCGCAGTCCGCGCAAACGCGGTGGGGCACGGCGGGGGCGCCGCAGTGGGAACATTTGGACATGGCCGGGCCTTCGATGCGCCAGTTGGCGTGGCGCCGCAGGTCCGTCCTCATTCGGGTATGCTTCTTTTTTGGATTTGCCATTACTTTCTCCTTGACTCTGCTAAATCAAATAATAACTCAATTTCATGCTCTGCTGACTCTCGGGAATCCGATGCATGCACCAGGTTGCGGCGGTTGTCTGTGCCGTAAAGCCGCCTGAGCGTGCCGGGCGCGGCTTCGGTTGAATTGGTGGCCCCGATGATGCCGCGTGTGCGGGTTATTGCGTCTTCCGCCTCCCAAATGATGGCCAGGGACGGGCCTTCCAGCATAAAATTGAGCAACCCTTCGTAAAAGGGCTTTCCCTTGTGCACCGCGTAAAAAGCCTCGATCCGGGCGCGGTCCGGCGGCAACAGCTTCATGGCCACGAGGTTGAATCCCTCCCGCTCAAAGCGGTCCAGGACCTTGCCCACGACTTTTGCGGCCAAGCCGTCAGGCTTGATTAAAAAACAGGTGCGTTCTATCAATGGGAATCCTTAATGTAAGGGTGGTATTTTACAAAATACTTGGGGAAAAAGCTAGGTCAGCCGTGGGAAGCGGCGCGTTTGGGGAAAAGCATGGTCCAGAAGGACTTCTTTTCCGGGGCAGGGTGCAGGGACGGATCGCCGTAATAGGTGGCCACCAGGTGCGAGACGGCGCTGATGAAGTTCTTGGGCCTGCGGAAGTTGCGGATCTGGGTGGTGAGCACGCAGATGACATAGTCGTTGGTAGGCGAGAAGACGATGCCCACATCGTGGCAGGCATTGTTCATCAAGCCCGTTTTGTGCCCGATTTGCCAGCCGTTGGGGATGCCCAGGGCGAGGCGGTCGTTGATTTTCTGGTGTTTGAGGATGTCCAGCATTTCTTCGGAGCCTGTGAGGTTCTTGAAATAGATCATTTCCAGCAGGTTGCCCATGTCTTTGGCGGTGGTGTAGTTTTCAATGCCCTCGTCCCGCCGGCGGAGGTCCATGATCATGCGCGAGAGGTTGGTGCGGGAAAGCCCCAGGGCCAGGAAATGGCGGTTGTAATAATCCAAATCCAGACGGTCGGTGAGCATATTGGTGGCCGTGTTGTCCGATTCTGTGATCATCTTAAAAATCAGCTCGCGGACGCGGTAGCGCGTGCCGGGCCGCTTGAAGCGCAAATGGCCGCTGCCGCGGGCCTTCATGTTGCGCATGAGAGTGATGGATTCATCCAAAGAAAGGCGTCCGGAAACCTGGGCCTGATAAATGACCGCCATCATGGGAAGCTTCACCAGGCTGGCGCTCGGGAAAAGATCGTCCGAGTTATGCTCGATGGTCCAGCCCGTCTTCAAATCTTTCACATAAATGCCGGCCACGCCGGGGAAATGGCGGAGCTGATAATTGATTTTCTGGTGGAGTTCCGTCCAGTTCCGGTCCGGAGGCTGGGGCGGGGTGACCTGGGACTGGGCCACGAACGCGCTTCCGCCCAAGACGAGCGGCGTGATGAGGAGGGCGCCCAGCAGGAATACTTTTTTGCCGTTCATGCTAAAACGGCCTCTCCCATTTTTTTGATGATGGCGTTGCCCATCTGGGAGGTGCCCACGGCGGTAGGGTCATCACGAAAAGGTTTCATGTCATAAGTGACGTTCTTGCCTTCGGCAAAAATGGCCTTGATGGCGTCCCCCATTCTCTTGGCTGCGTCAGTTTCGCCCAGGTGGTTGAGCATCATCTTGGCGGAAAGCAGGCAAGCCGAAGGATTGACCTTGTTCATGCCCTTGTATTTGGGGGCCGAGCCGTGAATGGCTTCGAAGAGCGCGATATTGTCCCCGATGTTGGCGCCGGGAGCAACACCCAGGCCGCCCACAAGACCCGCGCAGAGGTCCGAAATAATGTCTCCGTAGAGATTGGGGAGGCAGAGCACATCATAGAGCTCCGGTTTCTGCACCAGCTGCATGCACATGTTGTCAACGAGCATTTCTTCATATTCAATTTTGCCGGAGTATTCCTTGGCCACCTCGCGGGCGACTTCAAAGAAGAGACCGTCGGTGCATTTCATGATGTTGGCTTTGGCCACGGCGGTCACCTTGCGGCGCTTGGCCTTGACCGCGTGCTCAAAAGCGAATTTTACGATGCGGCGCGTGCCGAACCTGGAGATGGGCTTGATCGAGATGGCGGAATTTTCGCGGATCTTGTTCTTGGAGAGCTTGATGACTTCATTGGATTCGGGTGCACCTTCGGGCCATTCGATGCCCGCATAGAGATCTTCAGTGTTTTCCCGCACGATGATCAAATCAATTTTTTCGTATTTTGAGCGCACGCCTTTGTAGGACTTGCAGGGGCGGAGGCAGGCGTATAAATCGAGCTCTTTGCGCAGCGCCACATTCACAGAGCGAAAACCGGTGCCGATGGGGGTGGTGATGGGGCCCTTGATGGCCACCTTGTTCTTGCGGATGGAATCCAGAACGCCCGGGGGCAGGGGGGTGCCCGCCGTCTTCATGATGTCGACGCCGGCTTCCTGGACGTCCCAGTCGATTTTGACGCCGGTGGCGTCCACCACTTTGCGCACGGTGGCCATGATTTCTGGACCTGTCCCGTCGCCGGGGATGAGGGTTACTTTATGTGCCATGGTATTTTTTTCCTTTCATTTTATTGACGGTAAAATCGTCGCTCTAATGATAACAACAGAACCCAAATTTGTCAACCCTGCGTCTGAAATACTATGATGGGTGGCGTCATGCGGCCCGCAAAAATAGCCCTTGTTTTATGCTTTCTTTTAGCGTCTTTTGCCATGTTCTGGCATGCGTCCGAGAAGTCCGCCACATTCGACGAAATCGGGCATTTGCAGGCTGGATTTTACCACTGGCGGCATCACGACATGGAGCGGGGCATTGAGCATCCCCCCCTCCTGCGGCTCATTGCGGCCCTGCCCTTGAATTTCATGGATCTGCTCGATCCGGAGGACGTGAATCCACAGTTTTTGGATCGGCCGATGACCGTGAAAATGGAGCAGCTTTATGGAACCCTGCTGCTTTACCAAAACCCAACCGTGAGCGCGGAGAAAATCCTCTTCTCGGCCCGCGCCATGATGATCGGGATCACCCTTCTCCTGATGGCCTTAATTTACAGCTGGTCCAAAATGCTCTACGGCGAAAACGCCGGGCTTTTTTCACTGCTTTTGGCGGCCACATTTCCACCCTTGCTGGGGCACGGGACGCTTGTGAACACCGATGTGGGCGGGGCGGCAACGGCGCTCCTGTTCATATATTCTCTCTCTCAATTTCTGGATTCCCCCTCAAAATGGAGGCTCCTTTATTGCGGGTTCACCTTGGGGCTGGCCCAAGCCAGCAAGCTTTCCAACCTCATTCTCATTCCGATTTCTTTTGTTTTGCTTGTGGTTTATCCTGGAATGGAAGGACAGAGTTATTGGAAAAGAATTGCGGCGTTTTTGGGAATGCTGGGCGTTGGGCTGGTGCTTTTGAACGCGTGTTATCGCTTCCAGAATGTCTGGCCGCCTCGTGGAATTCACCCGAATGATCTGGCGGTTTACGGCTGGGGACCGCTTAAGCAGTTTCTGTATACCTGGGCGCCTCTGCCGGATTTTTATCTTTTAAGCGTCGGTTTTTTGGAACATCATGTCCGCTCAGGATTTCAAACTTATCTTTTCGGGCAGATGCACCCGCAAGGCGTCTGGTATTATTTTCCTGCGATTTTTCTTCTGCGCACTCCCGTGCTGGTTCTCCTGGCGGCTCTGGCAGTTTTAACATCCTTTAAAAAATTCAAGATTGAACGAAGGGAATTTCTCCTGATTTTTCCCCCGCTTTGTTATTTTTTGGCGACTTGTTTTTCCAGCCTTAACCTGGGCATCCGCCACATTATTTTAATTTTTCCCTTTCTTTTTGTCCTTGCGGGGCGAGCCTGGCAGTTTTTTAGCGGCCGAATGCCTAGGGCGGTTTGGGCGGGCCTCCTCACTTTGCACGCCGCGGAGTTTGCGCTGGCATCTCCGAATTACTTAACTTTTTATAATTTGC
Source organism: Elusimicrobia bacterium RIFCSPLOWO2_01_FULL_54_10 (assembly GCA_001799975.1). Lineage (GTDB taxonomy): Bacteria > Elusimicrobiota > Elusimicrobia > 2-02-FULL-39-32 > 2-02-FULL-39-32 > 2-01-FULL-60-11. The sequence continues at coordinate 6,600 of MGUQ01000076.1, forward strand.
CCTTCGGCGGGCCTCGAGCGGGAATTCATTATTCGGCGGACTTGGACTGCGGACAGGACT
>MGUQ01000076.1:6670-7854 GCA_001799975.1 Elusimicrobia bacterium RIFCSPLOWO2_01_FULL_54_10
AATTCATGCAAGCCTATCCCGGCTCCGAGCTGGTTCTGTCTTATTTTGGCACGGCGTACCCTCGTTATTATGGATTGGATTACCAGGAATTGATGCCGTCCGGGACTCTTGTCAGAACGGCCAGGGTGAACAGCCTGCATCCCTCAAAGGAATTTCTGGCGGCGAGCGTTTCGCAGATTCAGGGGTTAAATACAGGACCGGAGACATTCAAATGGCTGAGGGAGAGAAAGCCCCTCGAGCGGCTGGGTCATTCCATTTATGTTTATGACATCACGGACGACAGGGAAGCCCATGAAAAGATGGCGGAAATTTATGAGGGACGGGGAGAGGCGGAGAAAGCTCAGCGCGAGCGCGCGCGGGCCAAAATTTTGTCGTAAAGGGTTTCTTGAGCGCGCACCATGCCGCGAATATCAAAAGAAGCGTCAATTGTTTTTCCGGCATTTTCCCGCAACTGTTGTTCAAGTCCGGAATCAGCAAGTATTTTAATGATCCGCTCCGCAAAGCCTTCCTGATCGCCCGGTTTCAAAAGAAATCCGTTTTTCCCCTCCTGTACGATCTCTGGCACGCCGTCCACTGCAAAGGCTACCACGGGACGGCCTGCAATGAGAGCTTCCACGCCCGCCCTGGGCAGGCCTTCCCAAAGAGAGGTCAGGGCAAATATATTACAAAGTGAAAGCAGGGAAGGAATATCATCTCTCCAGCCTAATAGCTTCACGGAATCGGTCACATTCAGATTTTTTATGGCGGTTTCCACATCCGTCCTCAGTTCTCCGTCCCCGCTCCACAAAAAACAAGCGTCAGGGATTTTCTTGAGGGCTTTTGCGGCCACATGGACAAAGGCGACAGGGTCTTTTTGCAGTTTGAACGGGCCTATGGAAAGAACGATTTTTGATTTTTCTGGGATCTTCAATTCCCGGCGCAGCTTGCCTGCGTCCGCCTGGCGGGCGGCGTTGCGCATTTTCTCGATGTCCACGCCGCTGCGGATGAGTTCATACCGCTCCCGCCGGCCGATGCCCAGCTTGAGCCCCTCTTCAATGTTGTTCTGGGAAACGGCGATGAGCACATCGGTGAATTTGGCGATCCATTTTTCGAGAAATTTAAAAAGGTTGCGGATAAAGAAATTCTGATAAGGGTTAAAACCAAAGCCGTGAATGGAGTGGATGATGACGGGCACATCGGCCGCG
>MGUQ01000076.1:7886-11538 GCA_001799975.1 Elusimicrobia bacterium RIFCSPLOWO2_01_FULL_54_10
AGGCGGCCCAAAATCCCCGCTTTTGAGGAGTGGGTATGCACGATGTCCGGTTTTTCTCGAGACAATATTTTTTTTAGCTGGAAGAAACAAAGTAAGTCGTTGAGTGGACTGATGGGACGGACAAGAGTTTTGACAAACTCAAGCTTCAGATTGGGGATTTTTCTGGCTTTTTCGTCCTGAATGCCGCCCGGGCCGGCCAGGAGGCCCACATCGAATTTTGTGCGGTCCAGATTTTCAACCGTGAACAGGGTGTTGCCCTGGGCGCCGCCCAGCTCGAGCATGGTGATGATGTGGATGACTTTTGGTTTCAAAATCAAGGCACTTTCTTTATATCTTTTTTGGCGAAGAGGGATTCTTTGCCGTTGTCCAGGATCAGATTCCAATCTTTTTGGTCGCGCATGAAATGCGTGAGGCGGAACGCGTTCGGGAGGAGGATGATGTCCGCGTTCATGCGGTCCAGGATAGAGTGCGCTTCGGGAGCGCCGTTGATCAGGGGGAGGTAGACCAGTCGGATGAAATCCAGATAAGGCATCGTACGCGAATCAAGGGAGATGCGGTTGTTGGGATGGAGATAATATAAGAGATATCCCCCCCACTCGAAGGTGCTGAAGATGTTTTTGCCGGGGTAATTCTCAAGGATGAGACGAACGGAGTCCCGGGGATAGCGCTCGTGCATGAGGTTTTCGGTCCAGGGATAATAAGTCCTGACCGTGATGAATGAAACGGCGATGGCAGTTCCCCCGGCCGCGGCAAGGAGAAAGGCATGGAACTTCTTAATCCAGGGAGCCGCAGGCATGCCGGATATGGAAAAGCCCAGGCAGAGGACGCAGACGACGGCGAAGTAAGGAATCATCCTCTGGAAGGTCAGGGATTGGTATAGCAGCGCCAGCAGAAGGAGCATCCAGGGAAAACGGCGCATGAGGAGATCTTTTATTCCGAATATCGCCAGCAGAGATAAAAGAGCCAAATAAGGATAAAAGAGTTCAGGTCTCACTATGTCCAGGGGTTTGGCTTCAGTGATTGCGCGGATCACGCGCAGTTTGAACGACTGAGTTGGGATGTTGAACGCATGGATACCCTCGGGATTGAAGCATGAAAGCAAGATTCCCAAGAACAGGGGCGCCAGGGATTTGAAGGACAGTTTCCGGTCTTGGATGACCTTTCCAAGCGCAAGCAAGCCCAGCTCAATGATCCCAATCACAAAGCCGCTGTGAAGGTTCACCCAGGGGAGCAGAAGGAATGCGAGGAAGTAGGGCGCGCGGTCGTCGCCGGCGTCCCAGTCCGCGATGAAGAAAAAGCTCAAAACGAAGAAGATGAAACCGAAATTCTGCGTCCTGGGCTCCAAGAGCATGAAGGTGTTGAGGGCGCACAACAGCGTCAGGGCCGCGCTCGGCAAACGGGTGAGGCCGGCCTTTCGCTTCAAGAAAATGAAGATGAGGAGGTGCGCGAAAGCGAGCAGGAGGCCGTGCAGGGCGGCCTGGGCCGCGTAACCGAAATGATGGTGGACGGCGTAGAGGATGACTTCGGAAACCCAGGCGTTAGAGATGGTGCGGGCGCCCGGGGAGGTGTAGGAATAAATTTCGGTCATTGGAAACCGGCCTTCCGTGAGTATCATTTCGCCGTTCTTCAGGCGCCAGAAATAATCCGGATCGACTCGCGCGAGGAGCACGGTGAAAAAGCAGACGGCTAGAGAAACAAACAACAGCGGAGAGGCGAAGCGCTTGAGCATGCGAAATCCATGATACCAAATTTGATAGAATCCCTTCCGTGATCCTCTTTGTTTGCTCGAGGGAAACCGACTATCTGCAAGATTTAACCTACGCCGGCCTTGCGGAAGTGCTGGGCAAGGAAAAGGTGTGGGATTTTCCCCATCATTGGCAGTATCACAGGGGAAAGAAGGCCTTTTGGAACCGGAAACTGGAATATCCTCACAACCTGGGATATGCGGACTCTGATCAGATATGTTCGATCACGGACCTCTCCGAAGCCAAGCTTGTGGTGTTGGCCAGCGCCAAAGCAGACGCTCTGGAAGCTTTCCTGACTCTGATTGAAAACACCCAAGCCCCTTGGGTTTTTGTGGACGGGGGCGACCGGAGCGACATCGGGGGCGATTTTGAGAGAACAGGCGGGAAAGAATCCCTAGAACTGTTTGAAAGCCTCTGCTTCAAGCGCCCGCCCGCAGCCATTTTCAAGCGCGAGTTGATGGCCGGGCAGGAAAAACTCGGAATTTTCCCCTTTCCTTTTTCTTTCAAAACTTCGCTTACCCTGTCCCTTCCGGTGAATAAGAAATATGACGTGGCTTTTTGGGCGACGGAGTCCTCTTCCACCCGCAAAAAGGCGTTTGAAATTTTAAAAGGCCGCTATGACTGCGATGCCAACGGTTCTGTTGCCGGGAAAAAATCCAAAAACTATTCCTTAAAAGGTGCAAAATATTTTGAGGCCCTCGCTTCAGCAAAAATAGCCCTGAGTTTCCGCGGGGAGGGGTTTGATACGCTGCGTTACTGGGAAATCCCCGCCTGCGGTTCATTTATTATATCCGAGGAGCCTTCCATCCAGATACCCAATAATTTTGAGAACGGCAAGCATGCGACGTTCTGCAAGCCGGATTTGTCTGATTTGACGGATAAGATCGATTATTATTTAAGCCGGGATAAAGAGAGAGAAGCGATTGCGGAAGCGGGGAGAAAGCATTTGCTGGCGCATCATACGCACCTGCACCGGGCGCGCTATTTTATACAGACGGTGAAAGAGAGGTTGAAGCTGGATTTGACGCGCTGATTTTTTCCGCGGCCTTCTTGCCGTCCATGATGGCTTCTTCCATAAATGAGTATTTCCAGGCCCCGTAGCGCCCTATAGACTGGATGCCGGTGGATTCCAGAAATTTCAGGATCGTTTCCACATTTTTTTTTCGCTCCGGCGTGTAAATCACATAGGCGCAGCGGATGGGAATGAAATCCGCCACCAATATTTTGTCAGATTTCCTCAAAATCTTTGCTTTTTCCAGCCCTGAGCGGATGCTTTTTAAAAATTTCGGATTTTTATGATCCGCGGGTTTGTCCGGCGGGTGGCCCACTTCCACATACATGGACGAACATCCCTTGGGCACGATGTGGGGAGTGAAATTCATGGGAAAACCCACGCGGTAAAACGGGAATTGTTTTTCCGGGAAATAAATCCAGCTTTTGTCCGAAATTTTGGCCCGCTTGACCCCAAGGTTGATGCAAAGCACCGATGTATAACGCAGCTTGGCCTTGGCGGCCTCAACTTCGGGCGGAAGGCCGGGCATGCGTTTAAGAAGTTCGGCAAGAGGAAGCGTTGAAACGAGGGAATCATAATCGAGCGATCCGCCGTTGGAGGCCCGCACCATTTTATCTCTCCATTGGATTTCTTCAGCTGCCAAGTTCAACCTTACATCCAGTCCGCGTGCGAGCGCCTGGGAGAGAACCTGAATCCCCCCCTTTTTAGGATAAAGAAACGTGGCATTGTAGCCGAAACTCGTGTGCGGCCTGCGTTTGGAGCCTGCCACAACGTCTTCCACTTTGGGCTGGGGCACAAACATGCCGCACCATTCCGCGGTCATCTCGGATAAATCCACTTGCCAGAGTTTTTCGTTGTAGGGCTTCATGAAGTGCTTGTGAATGCCTTCTCCAAA
>MGUQ01000077.1:0-8927 GCA_001799975.1 Elusimicrobia bacterium RIFCSPLOWO2_01_FULL_54_10
CAAATCCTTTTCGACGAGAGAAACCCCGAGCAGACCAGGATTGTGAAAGAAGCGGGCTATGAAATGCTGAAAGTCTGCGTGGATTTGGGCGGCTCCATTTCCGGCGAGCACGGCATCGGCATCGATAAGCGCGAAGCCATGCGCTGGCTCTTTGACGGTGAAACTCTGCGGCAATTCAGAAAGATAAAAACAATTCTGGACCCGGAAAATCTTTGCAATCCGGACAAGATCATCCCATCACCCGACTTCGGCTCGAGAGAGCCGACCTCCGGTCGGCAGTCGGGTGATGAGATCATTCCCTTGGCCGGTGCGGGCGGGCCCTCAAAACCCTTCCAGATGGCGCCCCAGGCGGCCAACGGAGGCATTTTGGATTACGATGCGGAAAATTTCACCGTATCAGCGGAGGGAGCCATGCCTTTAGCCGCACTGCAGGCCTTTTTGGAAACCCAAAACCAAAAAGTCCTTTTGGAAGGCCTGGGAACTTTGTCGGATTTGCTCCTTGAAAATCCGCCGCAGGAACCCCGCATCCGCGACCAGGTGCTGGGCTTGAGCGCTCTCTTTGCGGACGGGAGCCGGGGAAATTTCGGAGGGAAAGTTGTCAAGAACGTTGCCGGCTATGACATCGCCAAGCTTTTTCTGGGCTCTAAGGGCGCGCTCGGGGAGATTCTTTCAATCACGCTGAAAACATACCCCCTGCAATATTCCGTTTCCGTCAAAAAGGGTCGCGCCCGCAGCAGCCCTTCACCGGAGGCGCGGAAAATCATCAATAAAATCGAAGCGGGCCTGAAGAAATGAGCGAGTTTATCCTGCCGCAATTTCAACATCTCAAAAGGGAGTATGACGCCGCGGTGCGATGCAACCGCTGCGGTTTTTGCGAAACGGTCTGCCCCACTTATACGGCCACCGGCAAGGAAACGCTTTCTCCAAGGGGGCGTAACCAGGCCTTCCGCAATATCCTGGAAGGCAAGCTTGGAGACGCCGCGGCCGCCAGGGACATTTTCTCCACCTGCCTCACTTGCCACGCCTGCACCAATGTCTGCTTCGCGCAGGTGCCCGTAGTGCGCATCATGGGCGCGGCAAGGAAAATTTCCCAAACGCCCCTGCAAAATGCCCTGGCCCGAGCCGCTTTCCGCGCGCTGCTTTTCAATCGCCGTGCGCTCTCGGTTGTCCTTTGGCTCGCTTTTCTTCTCAAGCGCACGCTGATCCCGCGCGTTCTGCGGCTCGCGGGCGTGTTAAAATTGATCAGCCGCCCGCTGGCCGCGGCCGAAGATCTTGTGGAGGAGGCGCCGCTCAGTTTTGGAGCTTGTCCTCCGAAGAATTCAAATGTTAAAGGAAATGCAGATGTTGCTCTCTTTTCCGGTTGCGGGGTGCATTATCTCTTTCCGGGAGCCTCCCAGGCCATTGTTGATAATTTGGACGCTCGGAACACGGCAATCCGTTGCCCCAGACACTCCTGCTGCGGGCTCATTCCACAGAGCGCGGGCGACGTCAAAACTGCGCGCGAGCTGGCCGAAAAGAACATCCGGGATTTCGGTTCCTTGAGAGTCAAAACAGTTTTGGCCAGTGACGATTCCTGCGCGGGATTCATGAAAAGCTACCCCGCGCTTCTGCCGGATAATCCGGACGCAGGCAGTTTTGCCGCCAAGGTTAAAAATCTCTCGGAGTTTCTTGTCGCCCTGCCGCCCGTGGCCCCCCGGCCAGGAGCCTCCGCGCCGCCCGTCAAAGTCACATATCACGACCCCTGTCAGATGGGGAACGGCCATAAATCTTTTTCATCTCCCCGCCAAATTCTGAAAAATCTGCCCGGAGTGCAATATGTTGAGCTCGAGGAAGCCAACGAATGCTGCGGCGGTGCGGGAACCTATTCATTAAAGCATCCGGAACTGGCCGATGAGGTGCTGGAGAAAAAACTGCAAAACATAGAAAAATCCGGAGCAGAAGTGGTGGTCACCCAGGCCGCATCCTGCCTGCTTCACATCGCCTATGGCTCGAGAAAGAAAAAGTGGAGCGGGAAAATCCGTGTGGTCCATTTGGCGGAATTTTTATCTGAGCGAGGGTCAACATGAAACGGACGGTCATCATTGCGTTATTGTTCATTGGCGGCATGGCTTCGTTCGCTTGCGCGCAGGCATCCACCAACACTTTCTCGCTGCTTATCATCGGCGATGTTATTTTTGAGTCGTCCTGGCGGCCGCCCTTCCGTCCGGCAGAAAAACTTTTCGAGCATGTCCAGGGCGAATTTGAAAAAGCTGACCATGTGTGGATCAACCTGGAAGAGCCCATCACCCGCCACCCTCAAAAAAGTCCTTTCAAGAACCTGGAATCGGTCAGGCGGGGCAAGGATTTCATTCTGCGGGCCACCAATTCCAACATCCCCCGGATCATCAGGGACAGCGGCATTGATTCTGTCACCCTGGCCAACAACCACATGGGGGATTACTGCTCGCAGGGCGTCACAGACACACTTAAAGGTCTTGAAGTCGCCGGGGTCCCCACTGTGGGCGCCGGGCGAACCCCCGCGGAAGCCTATCGGCCCATTGTTCTGTCCTCCAAGGACATTACAGTGAGCCTCCTGGCCTTTTCTGATGTCTATCCCTCAGGTTTTGAGGCCGCAAAGAATCGTGCCGGCATTGCCGGCGCCCGCAACGAAGGTGCGGTAAGAACTGCGGTTGAAAAGGCAAGGGAAAGTTCGGATTTTGTCATTGTGATGATGCATTGGGGCGAGCATGCCACTTCCACAGTCACACTCCGGCAGCAGGCGCTGGGCAGGAGATTGATCGATTGGGGAGCGGACGCCGTGGCGGGCATGCACGCCCATTTCCTGCAGGGCATCGAAGTCTACGATGGGAAACCCATCTTTTACGGCTTGGGCAATTTCGCCTTCCCGGGCAGCAAGCCTCAATCCAAGCGCACGGCGGCCATAAAACTGTTTTTAGAGAAAGGAAAAGAAGTGCGGGCGAATCTGATGCCTGCCGTCATCAGCGACGACGGGCAACCGAGATTTGTGAACGGAGAGGACATTTTGGAGGAACTGGACGGTCTGTGCCGGGAATTTGGAGTGAGTGTTTATCCTTTATTTTCGTCCAGATAAATCTTGAATTTGACATTCGTTCCCAGCTGTTGATACCAACGGTTTAAAATATGAGCGCCTTTTTCCTGCAGCATTTCGTTGCGCACCGTTTCCCGCTCCAGAGGCTTGGCTTTTTTGTCGCCGGCCGCCTTGGCCTGGCGGATGAACATTTCCAGATCCAATTCCCTGTCCGTGATCTTGACCGACCGCATGACAAAATTTCTCAGGTGATGGATGGTGAGCTGCCGCCTCTGCGATTCTTCAAATTCCTGAAGGCCTGCGATGAATTCTTCCTTGCTTCTTGCGTTAATAATCCGCTGCATGGTTTGGGAATATGCGTTGGGGTCATATTTTCCGTCTTTTTGAAAGGCGGGGTACGCTCTCAGGCTGCCGGCCAGTTCCTCGTCCGACACGCGGAATCCGTATCGGCCCGCTTCCTGATGGAACACCGACTCCTGCACCAGGCCCTGGATCACCTCCTGCTTCATGCCTTTCAAGGCGTCGGCAGTCAACTCCTGGGATTCATTCCGCTTCATCGTGACGGCTTGATTAAACTGAGCCTGAAAGCGCCGGTTGGGGATTTTTTCGCCGTTGACTTCGGCGACCGTGTCGAAACGGCTGGCGCCGGACCACTCATAAAGGCCAAATCCCACAAAAGTGCTGATGATGAAGCCCGCAATCACCACTCCCAGGATTTTCCGCTGATGTTTTCTGAGCCAATTCATGAGCATGACCGATAGAGATTACAAAAAACTGCTGCGGCTTTCAACAATGGCGGCCTTCCTGCTGATAGCCGGTACCTCCGAAGATCAAATCACGCAGGCGATTTTAAAGAGAGTGGAGGCTGTTGCGAAAGGGCAAAGATCTCTCGACAGTGTCGGAAAGTCCACGATGGAAGAAGCCTCCATCATCCTGGATTTGAGCGCCGGGGCCGTCCCCGGGCTTCTGCGTCATCTGGCGAAGCCCTCGGGCGATTGGAAGGCCAGGTTCTGGGTCGTGGACATGCTCGGTTATGTGGGGGGAACTGCCGCCGTGCATGATCTGTATAAAGTGGCGGTCAGCGCGGGTGAAAAAAGAGAAACGCGCAAGCAGGCATGCAAATCCTTAAGGATGATAGCCGAACGGGAGCCGGGGGACGCGGGTCAGATTTTGGAAAAGGTACGGCGGGCGGAAAAAATTATCTCTTTGAGCCGTTTTTAGCGTCAACCAGGTCGATGATCTGTTTTTCCTTGGTCATGGTGCAGTTGCCTTCAAAATTCGCGCCTTCGGAAATGGCCAGCGCCGCGGTCTTGATGTCGCCATGGATGGCGGCGGCAGCGAGGATTTCGATGTTGCTGGCATTGATGTTGCCGATAACCTTGCCCCCGATCACCACGGACTTGGCGTTAACGTCTCCCTGAACATCGCCGGATTCGCCGATCACCACGGAATCCGCGTCGGTGATGCCGCCCTCAACCTTGCCATCCACCCGTATGGACCCCTTGGAAGAAACAGTGCCCTGAATGATGGTGTCCGTGCCGATGACAGTTTCCATATTTGATCCTCCGCCCTGACCGTTGGTTTTTCCAAACATTAGTGTGCCTCCGTATTATTTTCAAATCTGTTATGCAGCCCCACCGTTGATCCCAGTCCCACTTTTTTTGCAACATTGACGACATCTCCGGTGCGGATTGGAAGAGGGGCTGAAGCGAACTTCCATGGGTCTATGGGTCTGCCGTATTGCCAGACTTCGTAGTGCGCGTGGTTGCCTGTGGATGAGCCGGTGGATCCCATTTCGGCAATAACCTGGCCCCGCCGCACGAGCTGGCCCCGCTGGACCTTCAAAACTGAATTGTGGCCGTAATAGGAGCGGAACCCGAAGCCGTGGTCGATGATCACCAGCCGTCCATAGCCCCCTTCCGGGCCGGCGGAAAGCACAGTTCCGTCAGCTGTGGCGCGCACCGGGGTGCCCTTTTCATTCGCAATATCGATGCCCATATGAAACTCGGAACCGCCGCGCATGGGGGATACCCGATGGCCATAATGCGATGTGAGCCTGCCTGGAGCCGGCCAGCCCAAGGGACAGCTGCGCGAATATCCGCGTTCGTAGGCAATAAATTCGGATATTTCCTTAAACGACGTCAGACGGGAGGCCGATTCGTTGCGGATCACCCGCGACGCCTGGCGGATTTCGCTCTCCGTGATGGTCCAAAGGGTTTTGTCGAGGGCTTTTTCAAGGAGGGTGGTTTCAAAGGGTTCCGGACCGCCTTGCCCGTTGGTCTCCTCGGCAAGCTCGCCGTCAAGGATTTTCTGGCGGTCATTGATCCTCAGGAGTTTGCGGAGCTGGAGGTCGGCTTCCTGCACGCCTTCCAGCATCTCACGGTTCTTGCGCAGTTCAGTGGCAAAATACTGCACCTTGAGCTTCAAAACTTCGTGATTCACTTTCATGCTCCAGTAATCGATGTTGCTGGTGACGGCCACCACGGCCCAGGAAAACATTCCGACGGAGAAACCGATGAGAAAAATGAAAAATGAGAAGGAAAAACGGAATTGAAAGCGGGACAGAGCGTTGTGGGGAACCACCATGATGGTGAGCTTGTGCTGGAAGATCTTGCGGATCTCCCCGGACACAGACATGCGCCGCAGCAGGGTGGGCAGCTGGGGCAAAGATGCCAGCAATTTCCACCCGCTTCGCAAAGTCCTCAAGACGGGGCTTCTGTCGAATATAGACATAGTGTTTATTAGCCCTCCATTTTTAACAGAAAAGGCCATTCAAGTCAAGGTTCAAAATGAGGTTTTTTTTTGAGGGGCTTGACAATGGGGGCGGGAAAGCTTATAATTGATATTGATACTCAATCTCAATATGAAAACATCACCCCAAAAGGTTTTTCAGCAATATCTGGAAGCGCAGGGATTGAAGCTTACCAAGCAGAGAACCTCGATCCTGGAATATTTGCTCCGTGCCCAGAATCACTCCACTCCGGAGAGGATCTATCGGGATTTGAGCGCCCAGGATGCCACACTGGGACGCGCAACTGTGTTCCGCACACTGCACTTGCTGGAGCGGGCGGGGTTTGTCGGAAAAATCCTTTTTGCCGACGGCAGCCATGGCTATGAGCACAAGTTCGCCCGGCCGCACCATGACCACATGGTGTGCGTGGACTGCAAGCAGGTGATCGAATTCACCAATCCCACCATTGAAAAACTCCAGGATCAAATTTCCCGGGAGTTCCAGTTCACTCCCTTGTGGCACACGCACGAGATATTTGGGCGGTGCCGGAAATGCTCGCAGAAGGCCGTCGTATGAAGGAAAAGCGCTGTCATTGCGGGCAGCTTCTGGCCGTGTGGCTGGAGGGATGCCTGGAAATCAAATGCCGCAGGTGCAAGCGGTTTGAAAAAGTGAGCTTGGAGGATTTGAGGGATTTTGTAACACAGAAAATCAAGGACAGAGGACTTTTAAGTCCGGAGCCATCTTTGGAAAAAAAGGGAGTCCAATGAAAATGAAAAGCAAAATGCTGTGGGTGGCGCTGGCCCTGCTGGCAGGGTCTATTGCGGCCCAGGCAGAGGAAACGGTGGAAGAGCGGCAGGCGGACCGGAGAGGCGAAGTGGTGGGGCCAGCCGGCCAGGGGATTTACACCAAGCCTGTGTGGAGGAAAATGGGGCGGGGCACGTATGTGGGCGGCTATGCCGACTTCGAATACAGAAACCGCCAGGACGGCAAGCAGAAATTCGAGGTGATCCGCGTGGTTCCTTTTATATATGCGGACATAGCCCCCGGAATCCGCTTTGCCACGGAAATTGAGTTTGAGCATGGCGGAGCCACTTCTGCCGGCGGCGGCGACGCCAAGCTGGAATTTGCAGTGCTGGATTATGACCTCTGGGGGGAAATGCTGGGCTTGAGAGGCGGCTTGGTGCTCATTCCTCTGGGAAAGTTCAATCTCATCCACGATTCGCCCATCAATGACTTGAATGACCGCCCGATCGTGAGCCGTTTCGTCCTGCCGTCCACATTCTTTGAGCCGGGAGCAGGGTTTTTCGGCACGGCCTATCCTGCCGGATCATTCAAGCTGGACTATCAGCTCTATGCCACCCAGGGTTTCAATGGAGGAACTGACGGCAACGGCAGAATCCGCAGTTCCGACGGCCTGCGCGGCGCCAGAAGCGCCGTGAACGGCAGCGGCGACAACAACGAAAACATCGCGGCCACGGGAAGGCTGGGCGTTTCGCCTTTCTTGGGGACGGATTTGGGTTTTTCATTTCATACCGGCACGTGGGACACCAAGGGCCAGAACGCTCTGACCGTGATGGCTTTGGACTGGGGATTTCAATGGAAGTTTCTTGAGTTTCTGGGCGAATATGGCAATGCTCAGATTCAAAGGGATTCCACCACCCACGCATCCGTTCCCGGCCGCATGGACGGCTATTACGGCCAGTTGAACGCCCACTTTCTTGAAGATGTCTTAAGGAAAGGCTCTGTGATGACCGGGGTGATCCGCTGGGACCATGCTGACTTAGACCTTTTGAACCAGACTTCTGCCCAAGCATCGAATGCCATGCAGCGGGCCACTCTGGGGCTCAACTGGAGGCCTGTGGAGCAGACCGTGTTTAAAATTGATTATCAGGTGAACTACGAAGACATGGCTCCAACCCGAGTCAACAACAATGCCTGGGTGGTGGGGTTTGCGACGTATTTCTAAAGCCGTTGTGTGTTTCCTTCTTGCCGCCTGCGCAATGCCTGCGCGGGCGGCGGGAAGCGACGCGGCTTATCCCGATTTTGTGGAGCAAGTTTTTTTGTCTAAGGAAGCGGCGCTCAAATCCGCGTTTCCGGCTTGTTCCGCCGTGGGGGAAACTATCCATGTGTTATCAAAAGAGAAAAAAACGAGAATTGAAGGCCGTCTGGGATGGACTCTGGACGCATCAAGCATTACGGTTTACGGCTGCTCCAATGCTATCGAGTCCCAGGGGCAAGCCGTGATTGCGGAAGAAATTGGAAAATTCAAGCCCATCACATTTATGGTCAAGGTGGGGGCCGGAGGCGAAGTGGAAAAAGTGGAAGTCATGACCTATCGCGAGCCCGTGGGCGCGGAAGTGAAAAGGACCCGTTTTACGCGGCAGTTTCGCGGCAAATCCGCGTCAAGCCCGCTTCGCATCAACCGCGACATTCTGAATGTCACGGGGGCCACCATGTCGGTACAGGCTATGACCGCCGGAGTGAAAAAATCTTTGATCATATTGGATGAGATCAACCATGGGAAATAAAATTTGGTGGAAAAAGACCCATAACATCCTGGGGCTGCTGAGCGCCGTTTTCCTGCTCATTCTCCTGGTAACGGGGATTTTGCTTAACCACCCCGCGTGGCTCAAAGACAGCCGCGCCACGGCCATGGCCGTGCATCCTGCAGACTCAGAGCGGATGTATCAGGGGAGAAATGACGGCCTGCTGGTTTCGCAGGATGCGGGCGCCACCTGGGCCGAAGTGCCCATGCTTTACCCGCCCCGGGAAACAGCGGACGTTGAAATCTCCGCTCAAGGGAAAATCTATGCGGCTGAGAAATGGGGGGGAGTGATCGCCTCGAAGGACGATGGAAAAGTGTGGAAAAGCGTTTCTCTGCCTTTTGACGCGCAGGCGGACGGCATTGAGCTCAAAAATATTTCCGCGGCAGGCAAGAAGGTGCTGCTGTTCACGTCCCACGGGTGGCTTGTGTCCAAGGATGAGGGGGAAAGCTGGGACGCGTCCCATTTTGACAAGAACGCCAGGCCGCTCCGCCGGTTGATTCTCACGCTTCACAATGGATACTTTTTTGGTCCCAAGTTTGTCTGGCTCTATGATTTTTCCGCCGCGGCGCTCCTGGTTTTGATTGTGTCCGGGTTTGTGCTG
>MGUQ01000077.1:9005-10187 GCA_001799975.1 Elusimicrobia bacterium RIFCSPLOWO2_01_FULL_54_10
CTAGTGATGGGGACCCTGCTGCAAATTTCTGTTGAGGCGGAAAGCCGGGAGGAAGCGCAGCAAGCCGTGGACGATGCTTTTAAGGAAGCCCGCCGGTGGGACGAACTTCTTTCCAATTATAAGGAAAACTCTGAAATTTCCAGGCTCAATCGCGAGGCCTACCCGGAAAGCGCGCAAGCCCCGGTGGAGGTTGTGCGCTTTCTTCAGGCGGCTCAGGGTCTCTCCCGGGAAACGTCGGGATATTTTGAAATCATGATCGAGCCCCTCACGAAAATTTGGGGACTGCGGGAAAGAAAACTGGTGAAAATGCCGTTGAAAAAACATTCGGAAGCGGCGCGCTTTAAATCCAATCACCAACATTTGGAAATTTATGACAAAGACAACACGGTCCGGTTCATTGCAGAGGGAATGGGCATCGATACGGGCGGCATCGGCAAGGGCTATGCCCTGGACCGCGCTCTGGAAAAAATCCGCTCGCGCAAGGTGAGCTCGGCTGTCCTCAACTTTGGCGGCGAAATTCTCTATTGGCCCATGGACGGACTTGAGCGCAAAATCTCCATAAAAAATCCGCTGGAGCCCGACCGCATTTGGAAAGCCTTCTCCATCGCGGGCTTTCCGTCGGAAACCTCCGCGGTGTCAACATCGGCCAATTATGAAAGGTTTATTACTGTGGAAAAAGGCGGAAAGGAAATAAAAATGTCCCACATTTTGGATTCGCGGACCGGAAAACCGGTGGACAACGGCATCCGGAGCGTGACGGTGGCGTCCGCCAACGCCGCGCGGGCGGACGCGCTCTCTACAGCGCTGTATGTGATGGGCCTCGAGAAGGCCAAAGCCTTTGCCGCCGCTCATCCCGAGGATTGGACGCTTATTCTGTATCAGGAGTTCGGCGGGCCGCTCAAAAGCTTTTCCTCCGGAGGGTGGAAGGTGAGCGACCATGATTGAAACTTACGATAACAAGGTGGTGGCCACCAAAACTCTGGCGTTGGTGGGCAATCCCAATGTGGGGAAATCCGTGGTTTTCGGCCGCCTGACGGGCAAGTATGTCACCGTCTCGAATTATCCGGGCACCACGGTGGATGTTTCCCGAGGCAGTGGGTGGTTCGGCGGAGAGCAGGTGCAGATTGTGGACACGCCGGGCATCATATCGCTTTTTCCCAAGTCGGAGGACGAACAGGTCAC
>MGUQ01000078.1:0-1421 GCA_001799975.1 Elusimicrobia bacterium RIFCSPLOWO2_01_FULL_54_10
AATAATCTTCCAGCATATGGGCGAAGTTTGAAAAATTGGTGAGAGCCCTGTTGCGCACCAACGGGTCAGAGCTATCGAGGTCAAATGTCATTGCTGGCCCTTCGTCTTTAAAAAACCTTTCCAAACTCGCGCGGAATTCGGAGTCCCGGATCAAATTGATAACGTTTTGAAGATGTTGGTTATGATCGTAGATTCGGCCTTGCTCGCGGGCGCGCCGTTCCTGAAGTTCTCTGTCCTTGGTCAAGGCTTCCAGGTACCCCAGGGTTGCGGGGTCGTTCAATCCTCGGCTGGGAGGAACGGCTCCAGGCTGTCCCGCCGGCGCGGGCGATTGTGCCTGAGCCGCCGCGCTAAGCTGTCTTTCCAGACTGCGGATAATTTCTGAAACAAACCGGATCTCGCCGCCGACGTCCAACGCGTGGCGGGGCGCCTGCTCCCAGGGGAAGCTTGCCGGGTGGTTGGCGGCAAGCATATTTTGCGGGACAAAGGCCGGGCTTTGACCCGGCCGGTTTTGAACCAGAGGAACCCTTGACTCATTGGTTTTGTTCAGAGATTTTAAAAGCTCTTGTAGGTTGGGGTTTTGACCCAGCTCATATGCGGACCTGAAATATCTCGACATCCTCGCAATTTCAAAATCAACCACCGCTTGGAGCGACCCAAATTTGGTCCTCGCACTCAGTTCCTGGTCCAGCCTCTGGCGTTCAGCGGGGTCCGTGATGGCATAATCTTTCATCAGCTCGGCGGCTTTTGAATCAATGTAATACTGTTCCGTTTGCGTGAGGCGGTTTCTGCCGTACATAGGCTGTATGAATTCTCTGATAAACTCTTCACGGATACGGCCGGAGAGGTTGTAGAACAATTGAATTTCGGCGGTTCCATACCCTTGGTTCATAACCATCTGGTCAATCAGGAACTGGCTTTGTCCGGAATCAAGCAAGAGTCCCGTGTCCCTGAGAATTTCGCTTTTCTTTCGCGCCCGCTCAAAATTATTCCCCCGAATCAGTGCCTGCATTCTGTCCGTCTCAAGCCTTCGGGCTGCGTCCGCTCTGTCAACATAGCTCCTAAGAACAGCATAAACTCCGGGAAGCTCGGGGTCCCGCAGTTTTTCCGCAATATGCTGGTCCCGGTCAAAAAATGCGATGGAACTCAGCAGGCGGGAGATGGCGGTTTTCCTGTCGGTAATCCGGGGATCCAACTGCTGGCCGGGAATTTGCCCGTTAATGAGCTTAAGGAAATAGGCGTACGACCCCGAAACGATGGCCAAATTATTTTCCCTCACGGCTTCATTGATGAAAATTAAGTCATTCAAGCTCCTCGTGATTTCAACTTCCGTAAGGTCCATCTTGCCATAGGCTTCTTCAATCGGCTGCGCCATACTGCCGATGGTGCCCCACAGCCTCACAAAGTTGTAGGCGTCGCGCAGG